>JBIOWC010000130.1:0-18471 GCA_044868105.1 Blastocatellia bacterium | reverse complement strand
CCCGAACAGATTGCTGAACGGCTCATTGAATTTCGCGATGCCGGAGTGGAAATTTTCCTGATGCAAATGAGCCCCATGCTTGAAGAGATGGAGCGCTTTGCCACAGAGGTCATGCCGCTGGTGAATTAAATAAGCGGGAGCAGTTGAGGCTCAGAAAAGCTAACCAGTTCAAAAAGAGGAGCAACGCTACCTGAAAACGTGCATCAAAGCGTGCGCCGCAAGAATGATAAGCCGCGCATACTACACGGAGTAGCAAATTGATGACCCTGAATCTCAAGAACTGGCATGACTATTTTGTGAAAAATTACCTGAACACGGGCGATTTTATCTGGGATGAGAAAGACCGCTTAGCCCCGGAAGAAAAGCATTGCATTGAAAAATCTATTGCCGCTTTTCAACTGGGCGAATATTCCGAAGGTAAAGGCTTGCTCAGGTCTACGGAGCAGTTTGCCGAAAAGTGCAAGAATCCGCATCTCGTCCGAATCACCCGCTTGTTTATTGCCGAAGAACAAAACCATGCGCTTCTGCTGATGAAGTTTATGAACCTTCATGGCATGAAGTTGATTAAAAAAAACTGGACGGATGCGATTTTCAGAAGACTGAGAAAAAATGTCGGTTTTGAACTGTCCATCACGGTTTTAATCACCGCCGAAATTATTTCTCTGGTTTACTATGACGCCTTGCGAAGCAGTACCCGTTCGGGACTCCTGAAAAAAATCTGCAATAAAATTCTCGATGATGAAATGGCGCACGTGAAATACGAGTCAGAGTTGCTGCATACCCTGCGCGTTGAAAAATCTGCTCTGACGCGGCACAGTATCAATTTTTTCCATCGCTTTTTATTCATCGGCACGATGATGGTCGTTTACCTGACGCACAAAAAAGTGCTCAATCGCGGCGGCTATGATTTTATTCGCTTCGCCGCTGCCTGTTGGTTGGAATTTTCGAGTTGTTTTCCTTCAACGGTGGTTATACGGGCTTCGGCAAATGCCTGATGAGAGAATCTATCGCCCGCGCGCGGGCTCGTGTTGTTGTTGATTGGCGACTCGGGGTTGGCACCCTGAGCTCCAAGCTTACGCCCGCGACTGCGGGCTTTTTCTTTTACATAAAATTTGATGTACCGCCTGCTCTGCCAAAGAACCTGTAACCCACTTGGCAATCCTCTCGTCTTCGCAGTATAAAACTTTTCACCAATAGTCTAAGAAAAATAATAAAGGAGCCTCGAATGATGAGAGTGAATGCGATTTGGCGGCGCGGTGTCGTCGCAGCTTTAATAGCCATCAGCACGGTTGTTTCACTTCCACAAACTCAAGCGCAACAGAAAGGCTACGACGCAAACTTGATGAAAGGTCTCAAGTGGCGACTCGTTGGCCCCTATCGCGGCGGGCGAGTCGTTGCTGTTTCAGGCGTCAGTTCGCAACCCAATGTCTTCTATTTCGGCGCGACCGGCGGCGGCATATTCAAGACCACAGACGGCGGCACCAATTGGCAACCCATGTCGGACGGGTTCTTTAAGACCGCTTCTGTCGGCGCCATCGGGGTTTCCGAATCCGACCCCAATGTCGTCTATGTCGGCATGGGCGAAGGCCCGATTCGCGGTAATTTCTCTTATGGCGACGGCGTCTATAAAACGACAGATGCGGGCAAAACCTGGAAACACCTGGGCCTGGTCGAAACCCGTCAAATCAGCCGCGTCCGTGTACATCCGAAAAATCCCGATATTGTTTATGTCGGCGCGCAGGGGCACGCCAGCGGCCCGAATGACGAGCGCGGCGTTTTCAAATCAATGGACGGCGGCAAGACCTGGAAGAAAGTGCTCTTTAAAAGCAATCGCGCTGGGGTCACAGATTTAATCTTAGACCCCACCAATCCGAACACCATTTATGCGGGCATCTGGCAAGTTGAGCGCAAGCCCTGGACCTTAGAGAGCGGCGGACCCGATAGCGGTTTACAGAAATCTACGGATGGCGGCGATACCTGGACAGACCTGTCGAAAAATCCCGGACTACCGAAAGGTATCATGGGCAACCTCGGCATTGCCGTATCACCGGTCAATCCCGAACGCATCTGGGCCATTATTGAAGCCGAAGACGGCGGAGTTTTTCGTTCGGAAAATGGCGGCAAGACTTGGGCGAAAATAAATGAGTCGCGCAATCTGCGTCAACGCGCCTGGTATTACACGCGCATCTACGCCGACCCGCAATCCGCCGATACGGTTTATGTGCTCAACACCAATTTTTATAAATCAATTGATGGCGGGCGTACTTATGCAAACATAGATGTACAGCACGGCGATTGTCATGATTTATGGCTGGCGCCCGATGACCCCAAGCGCATCATTCTGGGAGATGACGGCGGCGCGGAAGTCTCTTTCAACGGCGGCAAAGATTGGTCTGCGGAAGATCAACCGACGGCGCAATTTTATCGGGTTGCGGTAGACCAGGATTTTCCTTATCACATCTACGGCGCGCAACAGGATAATTCGACGGTCAAGATTGCCTCGCGCACCCCGGGGTTCGGTATAGACACGGCCGACTGGTATGACGTCGGGGGCGGTGAAAGCGGTTGGCTCGCCCCCGACCCGCGTAACTCCGACATTATTTACGCCGGCTCGTATGGCGGCTTATTAACGCGCCACGACCACCGCACCGGGCAAGAGCGCAACATCAACCCCTGGCCCGATAACCCCATGGGACATGGGGCTGCGGATTTGAAGTATCGTTTTCAATGGAATTTTCCGATTGTCTTTTCGCCGCATGACCCGACGGTGCTTTATGCGGCGAGCAACGTCATTCATAAAACCACAAATGAAGGACAGAGCTGGCAAGACATTAGCCCCGACCTGACGCGCAATGATAAATCGAAACAGTTGCCTTCGGGCGGGCCGATTACCAAAGACAGCACCAGTGTTGAATATTACTCGACGGTTTTTACGATGATGGAATCGCCCGTGCAGAAAGATTTAATCTGGTCGGGCAGCGACGACGGTTTGGTGCAAGTCACCCGCGATGGCGGCAAGAACTGGACGAATGTGACGCCGCCGAAAAACCTCTTACCCGAATGGATTCAAATTAATTCGCTCGATGCTTCACCCTTTGATGCGGGCACTTGTTATGTCGCCGCAACCATGTACAAATTAGATGATTTCAAGCCCTATCTTTACAAAACCACAGACTTCGGTAAAAGCTGGAAGAAGATTACCGACGGGATTCCGGCCGACGCCTTCACGCGCGTGATTCGCGAAGACCCGAACAAAAAAGGTCTGCTTTATGCGGGTACGGAAACCGGCATCTATGTGTCGTTCGACGATGGCGATAATTGGCAACCGTTGCAACTCAATATGCCGGTTACGCCGGTTACAGACATCGTTGTGCAAAAGCGCGACAAAGATTTAGTCATCGCCACCCAGGGTCGTTCATTTTATGTGCTTGATGATATGACGGTGTTGCATCAACTGGCGGATGCGGCAAAGGCCGAAGCTTACCTGTTTAACCCCGAACCCTCATACCGGTTTCAAGGTGGCGGCGGATTTACGGCGCCGAATTCAACGGTCGGCGAAAACCCGCCAAACGGCGTCGTGCTTTATTATTATTTAAAGAACAAACCCACCGACGTTCAGCTTGAAATTTTCGATGCGGCAGGCAAGACGATTAAGAAATTTTCCAACAAAGGTGGCGCCGGACCGGGCGCGGGGCAACTTGGGGGCGAGGATTTCTTTGGCTTTTTTGGCGGCGGTTCAAGCCGCGCCCCCGCCGAAGCCGGACTCAATCGGTTTGTCTGGGATATGCGTTATGTGGATGCAACGCGCTTTCCCGGTTTGATTATGTGGGCCGGTTCAACAACCGGCCCGAAAGCCGTACCCGGCGCCTATCAAGTCAAACTCACCATTGATGGCAAAACGCAGACCCGGAATTTTGAAATTAAACGCGACCCGCGCCTGCAAACGACCCAAGAAGATTATCAAAAGCAGTTTGATTTGCTCACCCGGATACGCGACAAAGTGACCGAAACGCATGACGCGATTCTGCAAATTCGCGATGTGCGCAAACAGGTCGAAGAGGTCGTGGCGCGCACCAAAGACCAGGCCGGCGCCAAAGCCATCGCCGAGGCGGCAAAAGCTTTGAACGATAAGATGAAAGCGGTTGAAGAAGCGCTCTATCAAACCAAGAATCAGAGCGGTCAAGACCCGTTGAATTATCCTATCCGTTTGAATAACAAACTCGCGGCGCTCACCGGGGTGGTCGCCAGCGCCGATACCGCGCCGACCGAACAGACCGTCAGAGTTTACGATTTATTGGTCGCTGAGATAAACAAAGAGTTGGCGAAACTGGCTGACATCCTGAAGACCGATTTGCCGGCTTTTAATAAACTGGTGAGGGAACAAGAAATCCCTGCGGTCATCGTAAAGCCGAAAACCAATCCCCAATAGACCGGCGAACTGCGCAATCCTTGAGGCAAGCGCCTCAGGCGCTTGCCTCAAAAACCCGGCTCAAGAGGTCTCAAGTTCAACCTCGGATTTGGCGGAAGGATTCTCCTATCCGCCAAATCGGTCTCTCTGCCCAATCGAAACCGGACTGCTTTGATTACCACGCCTTGGCGAGTTAAATCCGAGTAAGACTGTGAGAGTTGTTGAGACGCTGACGAGCCTCTCTGCACATCTAGCTTTATTGAGTCTCTGCCCTTGCCTAAAGGCGGTGCGCTTTGTAGGCTTGAATGGAAAAATTCACTCAAACGGGCAACGATAAAATGGCACAGCAAAATACCTTCGATGTAGTCTCAAAAGTTGATTTGGCGGAAGTCAAAAACGCTTTGAACCAGGCCTTGAAAGAGATTGGGCAGCGCTTTGATTTCAAGGGCACGAACTCAAATATTGAACTTGATGAAAAGAATCATACGCTGACGCTTTCAACGGCAAGCGAGTTCACTTTGAAATCCTTAAACGATGTCTTGCAGCAAAAACTGGTGCGGCGCAACGTTTCGTTGAAAGCCTTGTCGTATGGAAAAATCGAACCGGCAGCGCGTGACAGCGTGCGTCAAGTGGTTACCCTGCAACAAGGCATTCCCATTGAAAAAGCGCGCGAGATTGTCAAATACATCAAAGATTCAAAGCTCAAAGTGCAAGCTTCGATTAACGGCGATTTCGTGCGCGTCGCCGGTAAAGACCGCGATACCTTGCAACAGGTGATTACCGCCCTCAAAGGCAAAGATTTCGGCATTGACATGCAGTATACAAATTATCGAACGAATTGAAGCAGAGAAGGGAAGACAGGGAGACGGGGAGACCGGGAGAAGGGTGGGCTTCTTTTCACTCTGACCCTTCTCTCGGTTGTAATCGTTCGCTTGAGACTAGCAAAACCGTGTCACAGGTTTTTGTCTCCCCTTCTCCCTTTCTCCCTTTCTGCTTTTCTAACGCTTCATCTGCAACGTCGGATCGCCCAAAAATATCCAAGTTTTACGCACATCCAAATCTTCAATCGAAGCTTTGGCTCGCTGAATGGCTTCACCCATGGTCAAGCGAAGCTCGCCGGATTTGAATAAGGCGCGATAGAGTTCACGATTCATCGGCGCTTGACTTGCCGGTAAGCTGAGTCCCGAAGAAGCCCAGACCGCCACGGCGCCACCGTTCGGAGCTTTGAGTAAAGCTTCTCCGAGTGATTCACTCAATGGGTCATGGAAATAACCGTTCAAACAGGTCATGGTGATAAATACCGGCAGCCGGTTTTGATTGCTTAGGCCGGCCACATCGCTCACCGACAGAAGATTGCCGCGCCATAAACCGACCGAACCATGCCCGCTGTAGTTGATGAGTTTTTGCCCGCGATTGATGGCCTCGAGCAGTTGTTTTTTGACAGCTACAGGGTCGGTTTGTCCGCGTCGCAGTTCCTGAATCTGCAAACCCGCAGGCAAGACTTCGCGCAATGCCGATGAAGCTTGCTCGAAATCAAAGCTGTCGTTTGCATCGGCGACCAACAAGGCTTCCGGCAAAGCCGCGACTTGTTCGTAGCCGAGTAACTTGGTTACCAAATCGGTTACCATCGCGGGACTTGCGGCCGGCAACCGACCCATGGCGATTTCGGCAACCCCATCATCATCGAAATCCGCGAGCCAATCGTCGGATGCGGTTTCCATCATCGCCGTCTCTACCAGCTTCGTCGGTATGAAATCCACATTGCCCGTACCGAGATAATCTTTCGGGTCATAGGACGAATCGCCGACAAGCATCACAAAACGTGGCGCCACTCGCCAGTTCGATTTTGTATAGCGCAAGAAATCTTTGACGGCTTGCGGCGATTTATTGCCGAAATTGAATTCATCATACACATCTTCCATATCAACAAGCGCCACCCGATAGCCTTGCGCCTGTCGCAAGGTTTTCAACGGCGCCAGCCCCTCGAAGAATTCCCGCGGCGAGAGGATAACGAAATCGGCAGCGTTGGTGGCGCTACGCCAATTCGATGCGCGGTTCGTTCGACTGGCGGCCGGCGCCAAAGCCTTATCATTGGCAAGCGCCAGAAGCAGGCGTTGTCCGCTTTCGCCGGCTGTGACATTGATGGAATAGGTGTTCTTTGAGGTAAGGGTTTCGACGCTTAGTTCTTGCACGGCATCCGCGTTGGTTACATCAAAAACGCGAATCTCAGGCGAGGTGAACCCATTTACGCTAACGCGCTCACCGGCTGCTAAAGTAAATCGCAAAGCGTTACCCGCAGCCGTAAAGGTGCGTTGATAGGTGAGGCGAATGGCATCTATCAGCGAAATATCGCTGGCGCTATCGGATTTGAGTTCCGCAAGGTTGATGCCGTCCTTGATGAGGGATGGCGGAATCGCGAACGTCGCCGTTATATTTTGCTGTCCGTTGAAGGTAAGGATGCCGCATTGCCAGCCATTCAGTTGAACCGCTACACGATGCGGCGTTTGAGTTACGCCCTGCAGCTTAACTTCCAGCGAAGCGGGCTGCAAAGCCGCAGTCGCCAACCCGGTCAACCCCATCTCCTGAACCCTCGGTTCATTGGTTACCAGGTCGCCAAAAAAGTTTTCGCGCTCGCCATTTTTCAAAGCTGGAAAGTAGATGGTGCGGTCTTTGCGTTCGATGGTTTCGGCAAAGCTTGCAGCCGATGTTGGTCGGCCTTGAGCTTTTACCTGTTTGATGCGCAAGCCCGGTTGATTGCCAAACGTGAGCCAATAAACGCGCTCATCGGTCGCGGGCGAATCGAGCCCGATGGCGTAAAACTCAACCGTATCGGTCGCGTCGAAACGTCCGTCGGCGTCGCCTGTGACCTTGATAGGCAACTCGCGCCCATCAACAAACATTTGCAAACGGCGCGGGTCAAGGTCGCGCGGCAAACCCGCGGCGACGATTTCCGGCTGTCGGACTCGATAAAACCCTTCGCGTTTGACGGAAAATTTGACGGCTTGTTGAGCCGACAAAGAGGACTGCAAAACAGATTTTGCCGCCGCCGATTGCGCCGGATTTGCGGCGCGCGGCCTCACGGTTGTGCCCTGGCCATTAGCTTCGGCGCCCTTTCGCGCGCCGAGTTTGGCAAGCAACTGTGAGCGTTCAAAGGAAGGCGATTTGCCGAAGGCATAGTTAACTGCAAAGGGGCCGTGCAGCGTTGATTTGCCCTTTAAATCAAGGTCTTCGAGCCAATATTGAACCGCTGATGTTGAGAGGAGCGTATCCGACCAGACATAGGATTCGCCGGCTGTTAAAACCGTTTTGCCGCCGCCAAGCAGTGCCGAACCGGCAATCAATTGTTGATTGATGCGGGTGCGTTTACCGCCTTCATCGCGGTAAACATTGAAGCCCAGATTATCAACTTCGTAACCGGTCTTCCATTCGGTGAAGACCTGCCCATCGCTGTAAGCTGTGGCGTTAAATGACACCAGCTTTACCGCCGAAGGCGACGCTGGCGTTGACAGGTTCAGACACCACCCGCCACTGATGCTGCCGCTGTCAAACGCAACGTCATCAACTACCCAGAGTTTCCAAACGCCATTCGGGTTTAAGCCTTTCAAATCTGCAAACGAGTTTGTCGGCGTACCGGTCGCGGGCGCCGGAAACGTGTCGTTGCCCTCGCCGTCACTCAAGTTCGTTGGCTTATAGGTGCCTGAGGTGAAGGCGCTGGCGGGAAGGTTTGCAGTTGCGTCTTCATCAATCGTAAAGGTGACGTTGCTCATTCCGGGATTGGTGCCGCCGACGTCGGACATCAACATCACTTTTTGACCGGTCGGCGCTTCGAGCATGATGTCAACATCACGGGGCCAGGTATGCGTGAAATTATTGAGCGTCACGGATACTTTGACCGTGCCGGCGTTCAATCCCGACACCGTGATGTTTGACGAATAAGGTGATGCGACATTTGGCGTCGTGTTTGACGAAATGGTAATCGCTCCGGTATTGCACGGCGTCGAATTCACCACATTGATGGAGAAGTTGGCGTCCGACACGTCGAAGAAAATATTGCCGACGGCTTCGACCTTTACCCGCGCCGAGGCGCTGGTGATGTTCGGCACACTGACACTTTCGCTGCCGTCATTGGCGGTGCTCGCCGCCAGCACGGTTGGGAAAGTTGTGCCACCGTCGGTTGAAAGCGAAATTTTTACGTTCGCGGCGCTGATCGGCGAAGCGGTTGTACTGGCAACATTCCAGGTGACGAGTTGCGTTGAATTAGCTGTCCAACTGGCGGATGAAGCGTTCGGTTGCGTGACCGCAAAGGGGCCGGCCGTTGAAACCACGCTCACCTGCATCGCGGCGTTTGCCGTGCCGCCGCCGGCCGAACGATTATCGCGCGCGGTGAACCTGAAATTCATGGTGCGCGTGGTCGAAGGCATGACTTCACCGACTAAACAACTGCCCGACCCGCAGGTGTAGGTTGAAGGCGGGACATTGGCGTTATTCAGAATATATTGCAACTGCGGAAAGGTGCGCGATGTGGTGGTTGAAGGCGCAGAGGAACGAAACAGCGGGCGTGTGCCATCATCCGTATCCGGTGGCGAAGCGGCGCCCAAATCGAACTCTTCCCAACTGTAGGTCAGGGCGTCGCCGTTCGGGTCTGTGGCGCTCGCGTTCAAAGTAAATGGGGTGTTTGCCGGTATCGAATAGTTGCTGAGTGCCGAGATAGTCGGGGCGCTGTTTCCGGTTGCGGTTGTCGAAGCGCAGGCGCCCGTGCCATTCGCCCAATTCACAATGGCTTCAATACTGCCGGTGTGAAAATAGAGGTCGTTGAGTTGTTGTAAATTGCTGGGACTGCAAATTGAATAGCCCATCAAGGTCGAACCGCTGCCCGGCTCATAGGAAGTCGTCCCGCTGCGTTGCCCGCTGCAACCTCCTGAGGTGGTGTTGAAGGTGTGTCCGGCGTTGAATTGATGCGCAAATTCATGAGCCACACCGCTAATAAAAATGCTGTGCGGGAAACCTGAAGTCCCGCCCATGGTTGAAGCGCCGCGCCCTTTGCTGGTGGTACAAACGACACCCAGTTGCGCGATACCCGAAAAGGATAAAGAGCCGGCGCCGACTGTAATATCACCAAAGACATGACCAATGTCGTAATTTCCAGCGCCGATGACGGCATCGAGATTCGTCTGGTTTTCATTAAGCATGGTGCTTGGCGAACTATTGGTATAAGGGTCCGCTTCCAGACTGGTATAGATAATGGCCGTTTCGTTAGCAATCAATTGAAAAGTAATAGTTGCTTCTTTTTGATAGATCGCGTTGACCTGATTGATGATGGTGGTAATTGCCGACAGCGCGCCGGCTTCGG
Source organism: Blastocatellia bacterium (assembly GCA_044868105.1). GTDB lineage: Bacteria > Acidobacteriota > Blastocatellia > UBA7656 > UBA7656 > JBFMDH01. Next base: position 8,713 of record JBIOWC010000130.1, on the reverse strand, counting down.
TGTCGCCGCCAAATTGATTGGTGAATTCCCGGGTTGCTGCAACTGCTAAACGATAGGTGCGCAGCGTCGTGCCGGTGGAAAATACTAAGGGAGTCGCCGGTGAATTCGCCTGTCGTCGTTCGGCTTCGGCAATCTCCTCTTTGGAAAGCAAACAGGAAAGCGACAGGTTTTCGGTCGCGGCATCACGATTAAAATAGGCCACGTAATTGGTCGGGTCATTTTGCGAGAGCGGTTGAATGAAGGCGGTGCCTTGCGCACCAAGCACAATGGCGTGAAGCCCTTGCGGTGTCCAATCAAATCGCGTGGTGGCGGTCGGGTCATCAATGCCTTGCCCCTTATAAGTTTTCAACTGCGGAAACTTTGCCGCAAGCTCAACCGCCATAATCGGCGATTCTTCGATGCGAAAGCGCGCAAACGAGCCATCCGGCATCGGCAACGTCATCGAGACTTCCGTAGCTTGCGCTGCCGCGGTGAATTCCATTGGCGCGCGCGCCAAGGTTTGCGTCAGCGCCGCTTTATCTAAACTCGCAGCCCCGAAGGCGCGCGGTTTGCCAGCTTGTGCGGCTTTGCTGTTTACAGCGCCTTTATCAACCTGTTGCCAGATGCCATCGGCAGAGCTGTTGATGGCATAGACCAAGGGCGCTGCCTTGGCGGTGAATTTTTGGTTCTGCATCATAAAGAGACTTGCGGCAATGGCCGAGACTGCAAATAACAAGGCCACCAGGCGAAAAGATTTTTTCCAAGCCGTTAAGCGAGCGAGAGATGGTAAGTTCTGGACACGTTTTGCCTTCATAAGGGTAACTCACTTTACATATTTTTTATGAGGGGCGATGCGGGGGTTAAGAAACAGATGTTTTGCTTGATGCGAATGTAGGCTTAGAAGATGGTTGAATGGCTACTCGTGAAGGGGCGAGCGCCTTCATCTTAAAGTCACCACTACCCGGAGTCAATAATTACATTGGCGGTGAATTGAGCCGTAGTTTAATAAGCCCCCATCCGGGAACCGGGGGATGGGCTGACGCAGGGTCGCTAAACCCGCGAATTGGCTCTTCACTTTATCGTTAAACTTATATCGCATAAATACTGAATGAGCCCGGGGCACCCGAAATTGTTTCGTGCCTTTACCTCCTCGGGTTTCTCCTTCAAACTTGATGAACAGAAAGAAGGGTTATGAGCGAACGGCTTTATGATTGTATCGTGGTTGGCGCGGGTCCCGCAGGGCTCTCGGCGTCTTTGTTTCTTGCCCGCTACCGTCGGCGGGTGTTGACCTTTCATTATTATAGTCCGCGCAATATCTACTCTCATGGAATTCATGGGTTTTTAGGGCATCACAATATTCTGCCGGTTGATTTGCTCGCGCGAGGCAGCGACGAAGTCCGCTTGCACGGCGGTCAAATTATTGAAGCCTGTGTGATGAAAGCCGAGCAACTGGATACGGAACACTTTCGCGTTTACGTTGGCGATGGTGAAGAGATTAAAGAGGCGTTTGAGGCGCGGCGACTGTTACTGACGACAGGCTTAAGGGATTGGCTGCCCGATTGCGAAGGCTTTCGTGATTTTTATGGCACAACGGTCTTCCATTGCCCGGATTGTGACGGGTTTGAAGTCAGCGGGAAACGGGTTGCGGTATTTTCAAGCGGTAAAATGGGAGTGGAACTCGCGCTTTACCTGCTGACCTGGACAGACCGGATTACCCTGATTACCGAAGAAGCGTTGGCCGATACTTACAGAAAAAAACTCGCGGCGTTCAATATCTCCTGCATCAATCAACCGATTGACCGTTTAACCGGTGACACCCGGGCGCACAAACTTGAGCGCGTGGTCTTTGCAAACGGCGACAAGTTGGCGTGTGACGCGCTCTTTTTTCATCTGGGTACGGAACCGGCTTCGTCATTGCATACCATGCTCGGTTGCAAGTTGGATGAAGAATGCGGGCTGGTCTGGATTGATGAAAACCAGCAGACCAACATCAAAGGCGTGTACGCGGCGGGCGATTTAACGCCGAAATCCCAACTCGCAGTGGTTGCCGCTGCCGAAGGGGCGATGGCGGCCATTCACATTCATCATTCGCTGATTCCTGATGAACGGAAGATTTAACTGGCCGCGGTTCTCAACCCTGTGCGATGGCGATGGTTAACCTGGCTGTCACGGGGAGCGCAGATGTCCCGCGGTTATAGGAGGGCAATGAAAAAAGCCGCATCAAAGAAAACTCAACGAAAAGCCAAGACCAGCCTTAAAGCCAGGACCTATCACATCATTATTGACACGCCCAAAGGCAGTCGCAATAAATACAAATTAGATGAAGCGAGCGGGCGCTTCAAACTCGGCAGTGTGCTCACCAGCGGAATGAGCTTTCCATATGATTTCGGGTATCTGCCCGACACCCGCGGCGAAGACGGCGATGCGCTGGACATTCTGGTTTTGATGGATGAGCCGGCTTTTGTTGGTTGTCAGGTTGAAGTTCGCGTGATTGGCGTGATTAAAGCCCGACAGACGGAAGACGGGAAAACCATTCGTAACGACCGGTTGGTCGGCGTCGCAGTTGAATCGCATCTGTTTAATGAGATTGAGGAATTGTCTGAAATCGGTAATCGCTTGTTAGACGAGATTGAACACTTCTTCGTTTCATATAACGAGATGAAAGGCAAAATGTTCAAGCCAACCACTCGCGCCGGCGCCGCCCAAGCCGAAGCGTTAATTGCCGAAGGCCTGCGAAACTCTAAAAAGAACCCCTGAGCCTGAAAGCGGATACCTCCCGTTACTCAAGGGTGAAAGCCTAACCAACGGTTATGGAGATTAATTCATCAGCTTAGTTTTAACGGATGGCGCGTCATAAAAATTATCTTCATCAACTAGATAGATGTAATCAAAAGATTCACAAGTCATCGCGGTTCTTGGGGTATCATAATTGAACCCTCGGGTGTCGCCTTTTAATTCCAGTGCCTTGGCGTCGTTTGACCACCTGGCTGTAAAGCAAATACCCGAGCCTGGGTCAGCATCCCAGAGCGTGAATAACAGGCGTTGCTTTGTTGTTGTGTGGTCTTGCAGCCTCAAGCTGAAAAAACTTTCGGAACTCAAAAAATCTCTATGCTCTTCCACAAATGAAAGTTCCCATTTGCCATCGGGCGAAACCCAATCTTTGCTTCCATTCCCCAGGCCGTGAGGTTGATTAAATTCTTGAGCATAATTCGCCGCCGACGATTGTGGGGCGAGCGGGCGCGTAACCGGAGGTTTTGATACGGGAGGCCTCAGTACGATAATGATGGCGAGCAAAGCGCTTCCGGCCAGTAGGGCAATCACGAGGCCGATCATCGGTTGCCGAACAGGTTTTTTGTTTGCCGCCTCATTGCTCATAGAGATTTGAGAAGGTCATTAAACTGCAACGCGCCTGAGGTTATTCGATAACCCAGGCGCGTCAGTTGTGAAAATTTTTGTGTTCCTGGTGGCTTTACAATTGGTTTGTGCATTTGATAATCATCACCGTCATATCATCCACGGGCGAGGCGGTGCCGACAAAGCGCGACAAGGCTTCGTCAATGCGGTCGCGAATGCCCGAGGCCGAGCGATGCAGATTTTTCTTGATGACTTCAATCAAGCGGTCTTCGCCGAACTCTTCATCTTGAAGGTTGACCGATTCGGTAATGCCATCGCTGTAAATAACCAGCACATCGCCCACGCCGAACATCACGCGGTCTTCATCATAAGTTATTCCGGGCATCAGTCCCACAGGCAAACCGCCTTTATCCAATTTGACGATTTCGCTGCTTGCTCGTATCAACAACGGAATGTTATGTCCGCCATTTGAATAGACCAGTTCGCCGGTTGCCGGATCGAGCACCGAATAAAAGAGCGTCAGGTATTTGCTCGACGGCGAATTTTCATAGATGTAACTGTTGACCTCTTCCATGATTTGACTGATGGAAGCGCGAGTCTGTGATTGCGCGCGCACGGCTGCGTGAACCGATGACATCAAAAGCGCCGCGCCGGTGCCTTTGCCCGATACATCGCCGACGGCGAGCGCCAGTTTGCCATCGCGTCGCGGAATGTAGTCGTAATAATCGCCGCCGATTTCCCGACACGGGAACGAGACGGCGGTCATATCCCAGCCGGGGAGCTGGGGCGGCGCGACCGGTTGCAGACGCATTTGAATTTCCGAGGCGACTTTTAACTCTTCTTCCATGCGGCGCTTTTCAAAGCGTTCTTCGATTAAGCGTTCGTGCTCGATTTTAATAGCCGCAACCGAAGCAATCGTCGTCAATACTTTCAAATCCTCTTCTTCAAAACGGTTGTGCAGCGGATTATCAACATAAATCATGCCGAAGGTCTCTTCATCGGAAGCCAGCGGCACGGCCATCACCGAACGAATTTGACTGAGGACGACGGAATGTTGCGCCTGAAATCGCGGGTCGTGCATGGCGTCGGAGGTGAGAATCGGAATGGCTTCGGAAATCACCTTGTTGGTAATCGAGCGACTGATTTGCACTTGCGACGTAGGCGACACGACATCCTGTTTTGCGCCGCGCGCGATTTTACAAATCAACTCGCCGTTCTCCTTCAAAAAGAGAAAACCGCGTTCGGCATCAATCGCTTTAAAGACCAAATCAATGGTCATCTTCAAGGTGTCTTCAAGCGACGTGCGCGGCAGAAGGGCGATGCCAACTTGCGAAACGATATTGAGCAAATCGCGGCTTGGCGCATGGGATTTGGCCTGGGGCGCGACAACGGTTTTGGCGCCTGCCGAGCGCGAACTGCTGCTGAAATCTCCGGAGAACGATCCCGATTGAATTGACGAGAGGAGTTCCGAGGTATTGCGCGCCGGCAGATAAGTGGTAATGGTGTCGGCCGGAAGATTGCCTGCCGCGCCCGACAGAAAGACCGTGGCGCCGGAGATCGTGGATTGTTCGCCGGCTGAATATTCGATTTCGGTTTCGCCAATGCGAACGATGTCGCCGATTTTTAAGCGTGACGTGCCGACGACCCGTTGATTGTTGAGATAGGTGCCATTGGCGCTGCCATTATCAACCAGAATAATGTTTTCATTTTCGCGCCTCAGCTCGGCATGCAGGCGCGAAGCGAACGGGTCGCCGATACAAATGTCGTTGCGCGAAGAGCGTCCGATGGTTAAACGCAACTTGTCCATCTTAACAATAGATGGTTCAAAATCTTTGGGGCGAACAATAAAAGTATGCATAAGCGTATTTAATTTTAAATTTTGGATTTTGGATTTTGGATTTGCAAGCTCTGGATTTCAATCTGTATTTGATTTCGGATTGCCGAAACGTTCCTTGTGCCTGGGCGGCCATCCAAAATTCAAAATATAAAATCCAAAGTCGGAAGCCTTATCGTGTCATTACTACAATGGTTTTGGCAAGTTTATCGTGCCAGCCTTGTTGACGCGGGTCCCACAGGACCCACAAAAAGCCGAGAAAGCCGGCCAGCATCGACAGCGGATAACCAATCAGATGCCGGATAAACGCTCCCTTCAGAGTAAAGGGTCGGCCATTGTTATAAATAATTTGAATGCCAATAATCCGCATTCCGGCGCTTTGCCCGCTGCGTCCCGCAAGCACAATAAAATTCAAGAACAAAATTAAAAAGGTGACGCCGGCGACAATCATCATATCGCGATTTGAATCAACGATGGAACGGCGACCCACCGCGGTGATTAAAAATGTCGAACCCATGATGACGATAAGGGTGATGAGAAAGTCAAACATCCAGGCGCCGTAGCGCAAACCGAATCCGGCTTGTTCGTGAATGCCAATGAAGGCGTGGGTTGCCGGAACGTAGCGGTGTTCGGCGACCGGCAGGGGTTGCGCTTTGGTGGCGGCCGATTTGGCTTGGGTCTCAGCCGAAGGTCTAATCTCCACTGCCGGATAGTCGGCACTAGCGGCGCGATTCATCTTTTCGATGAGGTCCGGGACGGCTTTCGGAGAGACGACATCCGTCTCTTGTACGGCAACAAACTGTCTGGGAGAGGGAAGATTTTGCCCGCATTTCGGGCAAAATTTTGCCCGTAGATTTATTTTATCTCCACAATAAGGACAAAATCTGGTCATAAACAAGTGGTCGGTAGCCGGTAGTTGGCAGCCGGCGATTAGCAGTCTTTTTTACCGACTACTGACTACCGACTACCGATAACCGACTACATCAATACAAATTTCAACAACGTGCCGCCGAGTTTAAGCTCATCTCCGGCCGTTAAGACGCGCGGGGATTTGGTATTCAAGCGAATCGAACCACCGTTGACGGAATTGACCACCGTCCCATTTACCGAGCCTAAATCTTCGACTAAAAATTGTTCACCCTGACGGTAGATTCGCGCGTGACGACGCGAGACTTTGGTTTCCGGGTCGTACATCGTCAAATCAATCTCCGGGAAGATACCGGTATGCGGGTCGGTGCGCCCCAATAAAACGCTCTCTTTATCTATGGTGAATGGTTTCACCACATCATTCGCGCCGACAATATAGAGTTGAGCCGTGGTGGGTGACGGCGATGGCGTAAGCGGCGTCGGATTCGGCGATGGCGTTCCGACCAAAGGTTGCCGCGCGCCGCAATGAGCACAGAATACATCATCAACGCCGATTTTATCGCCGCAATGTCCGCAAAAGACCCAGGTTTGCGCTTGCGGTTGGACGGCCGAAGAGGATGGCTTGACTTTGCCGCCGCTGATGCCCTGAGAATCGCGCCCGTTGATCAGGACCTCATTTTTATTATCGCGCACCTTGTCATCAAGCGGCGGTTGTGAATTCAAACGCGAGACGTGGTCTTGCAATTCGCGCATGAAATCGAGCGCCGATAGATGACGTTGATCGGGCGCGTGAGCGACGGACTTCATTAATAATGCCTCCATCTCTTTAGAGATGGCCGGATTAATCTGTCGCGGGGTTGGATTCTTGCTGAAATCAAAAATCAACAGGGGATTATCCTGCGGGTCAGAGCCCGTTAGCATATGAAACATGGTGGCGCCGAGCGAATAGATATCTGAACGGGGTTCGACTTTGCCGGCAAAAAGTTCCGGCGGCGCATACCCCATGGTGCCAATCGCCGTCACCCCTTTTTCGGTCGGTTGAACAATACGCGCAATTCCGAAATCCACCAGCATGACGCGCTGCGTCTTATCGTCGAGCATGAGATTCGCCGGTTTGAGGTCGCGATAAATGATCGGCGGATTTTGCGAATGTAAGTAGTGCAACACATCGCAAATTTGAATCGCCCATTTGGTCACCGCCGCCTCATCAACCGTGCCGCCGCGCACCTGCATTTGTTGCGCAAGGTCGCCGCCGCCTATCCACCGCATGACCAGATAATATTTATCGCTTTCGTAAAAATAATCGTAGATGGTCGGGATGGAAGGGTGTTCAAGTTGCGCCAACACTTCGGACTCGCGCTTGAAATCTTCGACGGCTTTGGCGCGTTGTGAGGAATCGGCAAACATCTCAATCATCTCTTTGACGGCGCAGAGTCTATCGGCCAGGCGTTTGTCACGCGCTTGATAAACCGACCCCATGCCGCCGCCGCCAACCCGACGCACAATCGAATACCTGTCAAGCAAGAGCGTACCCGGTTCAAGTTGAACACCCGCCGATTTTTTTGGTTTTTTCGATTCAGGCATAAACCTTCTGTTCCTGATAGAGGCGCTTTCTGATGATTGCCGGTGGAGCTGGAACCTTATCTCAAGTGCTGCCTTACCTGTTTAGTCTGACGATGAGTTGGGGTTTGCCGTCTTCCTGCAAGCGGGCGAAACCATACGCAAAATTGAGATAGCAACCTAATGACGCATGCCAATTTAAATTAGAATTTAATAACCTGAAACTTCAAAAAAGTTTTGCCGACAATCACTTCATCGCCATGTTGAAGCGCCTGGCGCTTGCCGGGCAATAGGCGTCGGCCACGATTAACAAATGTGCCGTTGGTTGAACCTAAATCTTCGATTAAATACTGTCCGTTGTGTTTGATAATACGCGCGTGGCGACGCGAAACTTTGGCTTCCGCGTCATCTTCATCCAAATCAATATCGGGAAAGATGCCGCTGTCGGCGTCCCACCGGCCGATACTGGTTTCAATGCCGGTAATCACAAACTCTTTGCCGATGCGCCCACCTCTTTCGATAATCAGTTTGGCTGAGATATCCGAATTGCTTGAAAGATGCGAATTGTTCTGTTCCGAGCGTAAGCCTTCGGTGCGTCCGCGTTGCGACAGCACATAGGTTTGCGGGCCGTTTCTCGAATCGGTGATTTCCGTTTTGGGTACATCAACCATTGTCGCGTTCATAGATTTCGATCTGTCGTTATTGTTAGGCGACGCCTCAACGCTGCCGCTCGGCGTTTTATCCACGTGAGACGGGCGCACCGGCATTGCCGGTTTAGGAAAACTGGTTGACGTCGTAAATGACGGCGGCGCGGGAATCGAAGATTCTTGCGTCGTCGGTTCTTGAATCGCGGCTGGCATTCGCGCATCGGGGGGAATGCTATCGAAGCGTCCGGGCGCTGCCGGGGGCAGCGCATTCTGTTGTTGCAAAGCGCTCGGCGGTTGATACGCCGGTGGCGCCGGGTGTTCTGGTTTTAAAAATTTCGGCTCATAGCCTGCGTCGAGTTTCATCCCGCACTCGTCGCAATACTCGCTGCCGTCAATATTATGAGTTCCGCAGTTGTTGCACCTGATCATAGGGTTAGCCCTCCGAGTATTATCTCTGGAGTTATATTATCCC
>JBIOWC010000129.1:0-6580 GCA_044868105.1 Blastocatellia bacterium | reverse complement strand
AAAAAAGAGAAATAGGTTTTATTAATTGCTTAAACCCAAAACCGCTGGAACGCAGGTTCCAGCGGTTTTTTCTTTTTACCGGGTCGAACCTCAGCGAAAATTTTTTAATTCGCGTGATTTATTTTTTTGCAGAAACCCGCGTTAAGAGATGGAGAATAATTGAACTCTAAAAATTTAATAAACCGAGGTTTTATGTCTAAACAAGCACCTTCACAGACGATTCAAGAACCGCCACTCGAAGTTCAGTTTTTACAGATGATGAGCGGTTACTGGGTATCGCAATCGCTTTACGTTGCGGCGCGTCTCGGCCTTGCCGATTTACTGGCAACTGACTCGCGTTCAGTTGAAGACCTGGCAAAAGCCACAAACACACATGCGGAAAATCTCTATCGGCTGTTGCGGGCGCTCGCCGGCGTCGGGGTGTTCGCTGAAACCGCTAACCGTCACTTTCAACTGACTCCGCTTGCCAGCTTTTTACAAACCGGCAACCACACCCAACGCGCCATGGCGATTCACTTTGGCGAACAACCGTCGTGGCGCGCCTGGGGCGCCTTGCTTCACAGCGTCCAAACCGGTGAAACGGCATTTCCACAGGTCAACGGTTCGGAAGTCTTCCCTTATTACGCCGAGCATCCGGAATCGGCCGAACCGTTCAATCAAGCCATGACCAACTATTCGGAAGTCGTCAGTCAGGTTGTCAGACAGGTTTACAATTTTTCACCGTTTCAAAAAATCGTCGATGTCGGCGGCGGGCATGGCAGTCTGCTCACCTCTATCCTCAAAGAAACCCCGCAAGCCCAGGGGGTAGTTTTCGACCTTCCCGCGACCGCCGAAAAAGCCAGCGAGCGTATCGCCCAGGAAAATTTATCGGCGCGTTGCCAGGCGGTTGGCGGCGATTTTTTTGAATCCGTCCCGGCCGCTGGCGATGCCTATATTTTGAAGACCATTATTCACGATTGGGATGAAGAACGCGCCATCAAGATTCTCAAAAATGTGCATCGCGCCATGAAAGATGATGGCAAGCTGTTATTGATTGAAACGGTTATTTCCGAAGACAGCGGGCAACCATTCGCCAAACTCTGTGACCTGCACATGATGATTATGACCGGCGGACGTGAACGCACCGCAAGCGAATACGCCAAACTCTTTGAAAAAGCCGGATTCAAATTGACTGGCGTTGTATCAACAGATTTATTGGTAAGTGTCATCGAGGGCGAAAAGATTTAGTTACTTGCAGATTCTCGACCATCATTCACCGCTCGACAGGTTTTCAACGCCGCCCCCACGGGTAAACGCCGGGCTGTTGCCAGGTCAACGTCCCCTTCAACCGGAACAACGGGTTCCCGGACAATGGGGTTTTCCGGTTCGTAGCAGGGTTGCCTTTTTGTTAAAACCGGCCTGGCGACTGCCCTGATTTCCCCGGCCTTTTAATTGCGTGTTCAGCGCATTTTCAATGTATAATGCCGCCTATGGTTGACGTCGTTGAAAAACCAAAAGTGATAAAGAAAACGTCGAAGCCGCGCTGGCGCGTCTGGACGGTGCGCATTATTCTGGCGCTGCTCATCGCCAGTGTCCTTTATCACGGCTACATTCTCGTTCTGGTCTTTCGTTATAAATCGGCCAATCCGCAAGTCACGGCGATGATGCAGCAACGGGCTTCCGAGGCGCAATCAGAGGGCCGAGAACCCAAGCGCGAACAGACCTGGGTGCCGTATGAAAAAATCTCATCGCATCTGGTGCGCGCGGTGTTAGCCGGTGAAGACCAGAAATTTTTCGACCACGATGGCTTTGATTGGGAAGAGTTACAAAAGGCTGTCGAAAAGGATTGGGAAGAGAAAAAATTCAATCGCGGCGGTTCAACCATCAGCCAACAACTGTCAAAAAATTTATTCCTCTCGACTTCTAAAAATCCTTTGCGGAAATTACACGAAGCGTTAATTACCGCCGAAATGGAACAGCTTTTATCGAAGCGGCGAATTCTGGAAATCTACCTGAACGTGATTGAGTGGGGCGACGGCATTTACGGAGCCGAAGCCGCCGCCAGACATTATTTCAATACCTCGGCGGCGGCTTTAAGCGCCGACCAGGCGGCCTATTTATCGGCAATGATTCCAGGGCCCTTGAACGCCTACAATCCGCAAAAAAATCCCGGTCGCGTAAACCGCAGAAAAGCGTTGCTGGCGCGCCTCATGCGCCACGTCGTCATTCCCAGAGATTTGGATTGAGGTTTATCTGAACAGCCGCGCGCTCAGTTCAGGCGTATTTTTCGGCAATCTTTTTCACGCTCGTTGAGTTGCGTACGGTCGCTGGCATGCCGAGAATCTTTTCCAGATTTCCCTTAAATAGACTGTCGCTGAAGGTTGTCCGGCATAGCCAATACATTTCCCGCCCGTTGAAATGAAATTCATCTACCGCGGTCTTCATCGAGAGCATTTTCTGTTGCGCTTCATCACCGGGCGTTTCTCGCAAAAAGGCGATATAGAGTCTGTTACCTTCGCGGCTAAGTTCCGCCTCGCTGAACGGTTTGTAAGCGGCAACCGTGGCTACTTCCGAAGCCGACCGGATGAGAGTCGCCACGGCGTAGCCGAGTTTTTCTTGCAAATATTTTTCTATTTTCTGTTCAAGCGTTTTTGGGTTTTTGGTTGACGCATTAAAAATAACATTGCCACTGGCGATAAAGGTTTCGACATTCGCAAACCCGAGGTCTTCAAACAGCGTGCGAAGATAAGCCATTTTTACCGTATGACCGCCAACGTTGATGGCTCTTAAAAAGGCAATATATTTTGGCATGAAGTTGGGTCCTCTCTGTTAACACCACTCGGCGCTACCTTGCCCGACAAGAAAGTCTTTATCATTTCATCTGCGTATTGCTGACAAAGGCGACCCGTTTGCTATCCGGCGACCACGACGGCACGTTGATCGTTCCTTGTCCGCCATAGACATAAGCGATGACTTTGGGCGTGCCGCCTTGAATGGGCAGCAGTCGCAAATAGACCTGTTTATAAAACGGATGGTCGTTGGGCGACACCTCTTTGGCAAAAGATAAAAACACAATCCATTTACCGTTGGGCGAAAGGTGCGGGAACCAGTTGTTATATTCGTCATTGGTGAGTTGTTCGGGGTTGCTGCCGTCCGCCTTCATTCGCCATAACTGCATGTTGCCGCTGCGCACCGAGTTGAAGTAGATGTACTTGCCATCGGGCGAAAATTCCGAACCATCATCCAACCCTTTAAAGTCAGTAAGCCGCTTCTCTTCGCCACCCGCCGCCGGTATTTTGTAAATATCAAATTCGCCGTTTCGTTCTGCGGTGTAGATTAAAAATTTCCCATCCGGCGACCACCCGTGCAGATAAGAGTGCCCCTGGGCGGTGATGCGTTTTGGTTTGCCGCCGCGAACCGGTACCGTAAACACAATTGATTTGTTGCTCTCTTCCCGGATGTGATTGCTGATGCCGAGCATCTTGCCATCAAAAGACAGCACATGGTCATTGTTATTGTTTGTTGCAAAATCGGTGTCTATGACCTGCGGCGTCCTGGTGGCTAAATCGAAACGATACAATTTGCCTTTGCTGTTATAAATCAGGGTTTTGCCATCGGGCGTCCAATTGGGGGCTTGCAGAGAATCGGGCGCGGTGAAGATGATTTTTCGATTGCCGCTTGCCACATCGAGAATTTCTATATTGCTGCCGATGTAATCTCTGTAGGGAACAAAATTTTCAGCCGCCGGGATGATGATTTGCGTATCGCGAAAAACCGCTTTCTCGACGACATCTTTATTGTGCGAACAGACGTACAATCCGACATAGACTTCATCGCCTAAGGCAATGTCGGAAACTTGTTCGCGGACAAACGGCTCGCCAAAATGCGCCACCGATAAAATATAGGTGTTGCCCCGTCGTTCGAGCTGAATCACCTCAGCGCCTTTGATGGATGATTTGACTTCCTCGGTTGTGCCGCCAGTCATTCTGCGAAATTGCAACGAGGTCAGCCCGTCACCATGTACGGTGGCATTGACATGCGCAGAGGTTGGTTCAAGGCTTGAACGCGCAATCCAGCCGATTTTCCGGTGCGCTTCTACGCCTTTGCCGATGAATTGCGCGCGGGTCTGGAGGATGAAATTTCCTTTCAGGCGTTTCCACACGAAATGAAATTCGTCTGTGTTCGCCCACATATTTGAACCGGCGCCTGCGAGGGTATAGCTCTGCTGCGCGGCATCATAAGTCGCCGCGCCCGCTTTGCTCACCTTGCCGACATCGGTTTGACCTTCAAACAATCCAACAGATTTTTGTTGAGAAAATGTTGGAACGCACAGCCAAGAGAGTAGAAATAAAACGGCTGTTGTAGTTTTCGTAGCGAAATAGATTGGGCTTTTCATGGCGAAAAGTTATAGCCTATCGCGGCGAATTTCAAGTAACCCGGGATGAAGGATAGCCGCTGGCGCGATTTAGTCAGAGTGATGGCGGAAGTTAAACCTCCGTCGTGATACTTAACCCCTCCTCGATAAAGATGTCCGCAACGGTTTGACACCCATCATTAAATTCCGCTTCGCACATTTGGCGAAGCAATTTAGTCTTGTCCTAAAGTTGTGGTGCTCAGTGAGAACCTGCTTCGCAGGTGGCAGCCTAAAGCCCAGGGCATCAGCTTCTATCCACGGGCTGACACTTTATGCTGGCGCCCGCTTGGCGGGCTATCAAAGCGCACCATAAGATTAGGCCACGACCATCAATTTAGGGTAATGGGTCAGATTGAAAATAGGGGAATGAAATTATTTATCGTTAAGGGGTATGAAATTATTTATCGGTAAAAGAACGGTGGTCTGTTGTCAGCGACAAGGTCATCTTCTGATGGGGCAGAAAAGACGGATTGCATTTTATCCGCCCCAGCCGATGGCGATTTATCCGCTTTTTCCGTCTAATCCGAAGATAACTGTTTAGTTGTTGTTGGGCGGGACTTTACTTTTTTTAGCGCCAACCGCCTGCCAACCTATTTCTTCCTGACCCACTACTCAATTTAGTCTTCCTTTGAAAAGGAATTCCCATACAATGATTATGTCTTCTATTGTCTTTCCCCATGACTTGGCAGGTGGCGCCTCCACATCAATAAACAACCCATCGTCTAGAAAACGATGACAAAGCGATGATTAAACAAATAATGAAATTATGGTGTCGGTGGAATTGGCTGGCGTTCACTTTCGCGGCGTTGCGACGTCGTCGAATAGAGGCGCTCGGCGTGTTGTTTGCCGGAATCCTCATCTGTGCAGGTGAAACGCAAGCCGCGGATGGTCGTTCACCGGGTCTGGCAAGTTTGCCAACCCTCTTTAACATCGGCGGCCTCGCTTTCCTGCTGCTCTTTGCCACCCTGTTTAGCTTGCGCCCCAAACGCGCTGCGCAACCGGCAAAGAACCAGCAGGAGCTTTTGCTAAACGAACAGGCTGCGGAAATCGACCGCTTGAACGAAAAACACCGATTGCTTGAAGCGCAATTTCAAGCGCTCACGGAAAACCACTCTCAAAAAACGCAAACCGTCGAACAGCTGAGCGAAGCGTGCCGAAGGCTTGAAGAACGCTTGCAAGCGCTCGCAGACAGCCACCGGTCGTTTTTTGAAAACAGCCCGCTGCCGATGGCCGTTTACGATTCAAAGAGCTTGACCTGCACCGCCGTCAACGACGCCGCCCTCCGCTTATATGGATACACCCGCGAACAATTCCTCACCTTGAGGCTCGGCGACATTCAGTTGGAAGAGGAGAGCGGCAAGGGCATTGCCGTTAACGCAACCCGCAGACCGGCAAAACACCGCAAGCAGGACGGGACCACGCTCGACGTCGAGGTCAGCTTTCAAGAGTTGCCGGTAAGCGGCCAGCCGACGACGCTGGTTACGACGTTCGATGTCAGCAACTGGCACAGCGCCGCAGAGACCTGGGATCAGGAACGCCAGCTCCTGCAATCCTTGATGGATCAATTGCCGGTGTTCATTTATGCCAAAGACCGCGAGAGCCGGTTTGTCTTCGGCAATATGGCAGTCGCGGCATCGAAAGGAGAAAAGAGTTCGCAGGACCTGATCGGCAAATCGGATTTTGATTACTACCCTTATGAACTGGCATCCGAATACCGGGCTACGGAAGAAGAGATTATGTCTAGCGGTAAGGGGGTCAGCGATCTTGTAGTCTATGAGCGGGATAAAAACGGGAACGAAAGTTGGTTTTTGAATGCGCGAGTGCCGTGGACGGATCGCACGGGTAAGGTAGTGGGTATATTGGGCGTCAACCGTGAAATTACCGAACGCAAACGGGCTGAAGGGGCAATTAAAGAGTCCGAAGCCTTGTTCAATTCGCTCTTCAATAGTTTGCCGCAGAATATCTACTGCAAAGATCGGGATGGGCGGTTGAGTTTTGGGAACGCGGCGTTTTGCGACGCCATCGGGAGGTCGCTGGATGACATCATCGGGAGAACTGAAGAAGACATCTTTCCCGCGATACTGGCCCAAAAACATGAGTCTGAAGATGCGAGAGTCCTTGCCGGCGAGGTGCTGGAGACCGTTGACATTGACGAGACGCCGGCTGGCGAAAAGCGATATAGACAGG
>JBIOWC010000128.1:0-26471 GCA_044868105.1 Blastocatellia bacterium | reverse complement strand
GGAAAAAACTGCATTCCAAGAATAAAGAGCGGCAACCGACCAGTTGGCAAAAATTTAAGCAGGCGATAAAAACGCGATTGTTTCGAAGAACTTTAACTGACGAAGAAGAGGCCGTCGCCTTGCTTGAACCGCTTCAAGATGATGACCCTCAGAAAAAAAATCGGTTTTTGGAGCAGGTAATTAAGCAGTTAAAGTCGGTGACGCCCATTAACGAAAAGACCCAGCAACTGTTGGATGAAGCCACTTGGCATCAACAAAATTATTTGCCAGACCTGAAGCACTATTCACCCCCCGTCGCTTCCGATGAGGAAGCGTCAACAGAGGATAAACCTGAGGATATTTTGCTTAAGGAAACCGCCATCCATTTTATTAATGCGTTTCAATGGTCAAAGGCTTATGTCGAATTGAAAGCGCCGGGGGCCGCCGTGGAGATTCATCGCCACGAAGCCAACTCGAAATTTTTTCGTAGCCTCATGGTCGTTCTGGTTTTCATCCTGCCAATCGTGCTCTATAAATCCAGACAACATTATGATTCGGTCACCCCGACGCTCGGTATCGTTATCTTAATCGGCGGGTTTATTTTCGGCGGCTGGCTTATATATTTTGACCAGAGGCGCAAAGCTATCCGCGCCGCTTACCAATATTTCATTATCTTAACCAAGACCGAAGTCAAACCGGAGACCACTATCTCACATCAATGATGCGCCTTTTTTTGCAGGAAAATTTATATCGAATGTCTTGAGGATTCTTCATGTCCAAACTGGTTCGCCATGGAATTTTATTCTTTATTCTACTCACCTGTGCAGTTCAGCAAGCGGCGGTCGCGCAACTTGCGCCGCCGGCGAACGCCGATTTGGTTTTACTTGGCGGCGTAATTTACACCGTTGATGCGGCGCGCAGTTGGGCCGAAGCCATTGCCGTCAAAAATGGCCGCATCGTTTTTGTCGGCGCAACCGGCGGCGCCAAAAGATTCATCGGCAAGCAGACGCGCGTGGTCAATCTGCAAGGCAAGATGGTGTTGCCCGCCTTTCATGATTCGCATGTGCATCCGGTCAGCGGCGGCATCGAACTGGGTGAATGCAACCTCAACGAAGCGACGACAGAAGCGCAGGTCCTGGAAATCATTCGACGATTTGTTGCTGCACACCCGCAAGCAAAATGGATTCGCGGCGGCGGCTGGCAACTCTTCATTTTTGAAAATGCCAATCCACATAAATCGCTGCTTGATAAAATCTCTACCGATAAACCCATCTATTTAACCGCCGCCGACGGGCATTCAGCCTGGGTGAACTCGCGCGCTCTGCAGATCGCAGGCCTGACGAAAGACACTCCGAACCCGACCAATGGGCGTATTGAACGCGATGCCAGGACCGGCGAACCGACCGGTACGTTGCGCGAAGATGCGGCGGGACTGGTGGGCAAATTTTTGCCGAAATATTCCAAACCAGACCGCCTTGAAGGCTTGCGTCGGGCTTTGCAGATGGCGAATCGTTTTGGCATCACCTCACTGCAGGATGCCAGCGTTGACGAAGACGAGTTGGAAACTTACGCAGCGTTTGACCGGCGCGGCGAACTCACAGCGCGAGTCGTTGCAGCGTTCTATGCCGACCCTGACGAAGGGTTGAAGCAGATTGCTGAGTTCAAAGCGCTGCGCCGCAAATATCAAAGCAAAAATCTGCGTCTCAACTCGGTAAAGATTTTTGCCGACGGGGTAATCGAGCCGCACACGGCGGCGCTCCTTGAACCTTATGTGGGGTTGAATGGCGAGCGCGGCAAACCGAATTGGGATACGGATACCTTGAATAAGATGGTTGTTGCGCTTGACCGCGAAGGGTTTCAAATTCACGTCCACGCGATTGGCGACCGCGCCGTGCGCCTGGCGCTGGATGCCTTTGAACAGGCGCGAAAGATCAACGGGGCGCGCGATTCGCGCCATCACATTGCGCATCTGGAGCTCATTCACCCGCAAGACATTCCGCGGTTTCGTGAGCTTCAGGTGATTGCCAATTTCCAACCGCTGTGGGCCTATGCAGACCCTTACATTACCAAACTCACCGAGCCGTTTTTAGGCGCCGAGCGATCGCGCTGGCTCTATCCGATTGGCAGCGTGGCGCGCACGGGTGCCGTGGTCGCGATGGGTAGCGATTGGTCGGTCAGTTCCATGAATCCGCTCGAAGGCATGCAGGTGGCTGTTACCAGGCGCGGGCTTGAAGAGGGTGAAGGCACGGCCTGGCACGCCGAAGAGTTGATTGATTTGCAAACCGCTATTGCCGGTTACACGATGAGTGGCGCGTATGTGAATTTTGAAGAGCAGCAGAGCGGCTCAATCGAAGTTGGCAAGCTGGCGGATTTGATTGTGCTCGATAAAAATATATTCGCCATTCCCAAAGCGGAAATTCATCGGGCGAAAGTGGTGATGACGTTTTTTGCAGGCCGCGAGATTTTTAATCTTGAACGCCGCAAGGATTCTGCTAGGGAAAATTAGGGGTTGGGATTTTTCGGGCTGTTTCAAGGAAAGATTAAGGCCTGTTCGGCTACTCAATAATCGAGCCGGCAAAAGCTGTAGGTCATCTTTGTGGGCGAACCGGGCGGATTCGTAGAACTGCGTTGCCGCCGAAGTTGACCTTGTCATTCGCTGCCAGACGCTTTCGCCGGATTGAACCTCGCAGGTTCCGTTAGGTGGCCTGGGGGAATAATTGAAAGTGATGCTCGTCTTGACGCCAAGAGCTGCAATCCGTATAGTACATCTTTCGCCGCGGGCGGTTAGCTCAGTTGGTAGAGCATCGGTCTTACAAACCGGGGGTCACTGGTTCGAGTCCAGTATCGCCCACCATCGAGTGGTAGTGAAAGATTTTTGATTTTGCGGAGTCGTAGTTCAGCTGGTTAGAACGCCGGCCTGTCACGTCGGAGGTCGCGGGTTCGAGTCCCGTCGGCTCCGCCAATATAACCTACAAGTTAGAGCCAGTGAAAGCTGGCTTTTTCTTTTTCTACCTACCAAGGTGATACGCGTTGTGATGCTCAAACCCTGCAAGTTTCCCCAAGTCTTTAGAACCAAAGTACACTAAATATACTATCTCAATTCCTGCAAGCCGACCTCTGCTGATTCGTTCCATAAAATGTTGGAATAAAAACAATAGAATGAATGGTATTGCTCTGGAGAAATCAACACCATTGATTTTTCTCCACATCTTATACGCTGCACTTCTATTGAGGTCAGCAAATCCCATCACTTCTCTCTTCCCCAAGAGTGCAAGAGATTCAAAAGGAATAGCCTATGCGAAAAGTAGCAATGATGGTTCTTTTCTTTGCTTGTGGTGTGCCGTTTGTCTATGGACAGAGCGAGATTGCCAAACATGAAGTATCTGCCACTGTCTCAATTTCTGGAATCGATACGCGAGGCGCATTTAATAACGATAAGAGCCGCGACGCGCTCTATGGATTGAATCTTCAAGGTGCACATAATCTGAACCGGTTTTTTGGCTTACAAGGTGATTTTTCTTTTTTTAGAAGAAGCTTCAACACGGGTGTAGGAAGTGCCGATTTAACTTCGCGTCTTTCCCAAATCATGGGAGGGATAAAGGTTCAGGATAACTCGAATGCCACGCGATTTAAACCTTTCGCGCAAGCCTTAGTTGGCATTGCTCACGCGACCAACTTCCCCCGTGTTCTTCGGGATGATTCCCAAGGTAGATTGGTGAGCGTGAGGAATGATACGGGGGTTGCATTTGGACTCGGAGGAGGTTTGGATGTGCGGGTAATAAAGAAAGTAGATATTCGTGCTTTTCAGATTGATTACAATCCCGCCCGCTTGAACGGAGATACTATCCATAATCTTCGGCTTGGAATCGGTTTAAAATTCCGATTTTGATAGTCATCCATAGAAAAAGAGCGGCCTAAAGGGGTCGCTCTTTAAATTTGAACTAGCAAACTAAAGTATTTGGCACTTTGGTGAGTAGTTCCAGCACAGATATTGTTATATTTCCTGAGTCGTCACACTCGCCGCATTTGAAAGCTGGCTTTTTCTTTTTCTACCTGCCAAGGTGATACGCATTATGATACTCAAACCCTGCAAATTCCTGAGAGACATGGGTTATAGACTTCAGCGGGTTTGACCCCGGACTTTTCAACCGACGTCCATTGTCGCCTGGTGTCGGATTGTGACGGGGTATGGCGGTTGAAGTGTAAGTGAAACAGTGAAGAGTGAGATATTCCCTCAGGTTTAAACCTAGATTGTAGTGAATCCCGAAAGTGATATAGAAAGTTAAGAATAGGTTCTTTGAAAAAGTGATTGCTCGAACTCTGCTGGCGGGACATCGCCCAGTGCCGAGTGCAAGCGCTTCTAATTGTCCACCTCTTGGAGGCGAATCGTTGAACAGGCTAGAGTGATTTCGGTCTCTCTATCAAGGTTTGTTTCGACATAACATTCCTGATAAACTGCTGCGGCAAAGACAACAACAGGTCATTCGACACAACAAGCGTTAACACTGTGAATCCAAGGTCAAAAAACTCGTTAGACATCGCTGCTTCCGGTCTGGAAACCGATTCAAGGTGGGAGTTGGTGCAGCGAATCATCAGCAGTCAACGGTTCGTCAAATCATCACGCCTTCAAGACTTCCTAGTTTATGTCTGTCGCTGTGCCTTGGAAAATCGCCAGGATGAGATTAGCGAGCAAAAAATCGGCGAGCGAGTATTTCATAGACCAACCGATTACAACCCGAATGAAGATAACATCGTCCGCTCGCAGGCCCGCTTGTTGCGCCAGAAACTGGATGCTTATTTCTTGTCAGAGGGCGAGCAAGAGCCGATCATCCTGAAAATACCGAAGGGGGGTTACGCTCCGGAATTTGTCGAGCGGTCGGCTCAACTGCCGGCGGAAACTGGCAAATCAAGAGCGCCGGTTCGGCCGGCATGGCACTTACCCCTGGTTCGCGGTTTATTAGCCGTCATCTTCGCCCTCACCGTTGCCGTCATCATCCTGGCCTGGTCGCTAGCCCGCTCCGAAAAACCCGCCTTGCGGCCAGAATCGCCGCCGCCGTCTTCGGCCGTGGGCGCTTTGTGGTCACAACTGTTCAGCGAAAATCTGGCGACAACGGTCATCGTGCCGGACCATACTTTCGCGATGGTGCAGGAAGTCTCCAAACAGCATGTCGATTTATCCACTTATTTGCGACGGTCTACCAAACTTGAGGACGAGAACGTGCAGCAGTTGGAGAAGTATTTGCGCGCCTTCTCTATACGCCGCTACACCACCTTCGATTCGGTGAGCACCGCGGTACGGATTGCGGCACTTGCTGGGCAATTCCAGGGCAAACTCGTTGTCCGCTATGCGCGCGACATGACCTTACGTGAACTCTCACCGGGTCATGCGGTGATTATCGGGAGACCGCTGAGCAACCTGTGGACCGAGATGTTCGAGAATAAACTGAATTTTCGATTCTATTCGGATCTACAACGCGGCGTTGTTATCTGTCAGAATCGCTCACCGCAACCGGGCGAGCAGATTGAATACTTGCCGATTGACGAAGGCGCGAAAAGGACCGTCTATGCGACAATTGCCTTTCTGCCAAATTTAAACAATAGCGGCAACGCCTTACTGATTGCCGGAACCTCAAGCGGGGCGCAAGAGGTTGCCGCCGAATTCGTCACCAATGAGAACCTTTTCAATGCTTTGAGTAATAAAATTCGACAAGGCGACGAGCGCCTGCCTTATTTCGAAGTCCTGATCCGTACCATCACCCTCGCCGGCATCGCCCAGGAACCAGAAGTCGTAGCCTACCGAAGTCTCCAACCTTAAGCGACGCGCTGCACAGCAAAACCACCTGTCAATCCATACTTTTTTCTCCTAAACACACGGCTTTTTACCGTGAATTCACGGTATTAACACCTTATTTTCGACGATTGATTATGCTCCAATCAACTATGCTCAACAGCCGCTTATTCGTGATAGTCCAGGTTGCCTTGAGAGACGAGTTGAGCTTGTAAGCTGCCGACCCTAAACGTCCGAATAATTTGACAACCATCCGGTCATTAAAGGAGCGCCGGTTCGGCGTTTTAAGATTACGGAGGAACTGAATTGCTTGTTAAGACATCACGCTGGGTCTGTTTTGCTTTTGTAGGGCTACTCGCCGTCTCGCTTCCCGCCCAACCCTCAGAGTTGACAACGGGCAAAGCCGGGCCGGTCAAGGTGGCGGTTCGGAGAATCACCGAGACTCAATACCGGCACACGATTGCCGAGGTCTTTGGTCCGCAGATTAAAATCAACGCGCGTTTCGAGCCGGAAAAGAGAGAGGATGGCCTGCTCGCCATCGGCAGCGCTCAACTCTCATTGACCTCCGCCGGTTTTGAACAGTATTTCGCCCTCGCAAACTCCATTGCCGAGCAGGTGCTGGGCGATAAACAACGAACCGTTTTGTGTAAGCCCGGCGATCCCGCTCAGGCCGATGACGCCTGTGCCCGTCAGTTCATTGAACGCTACGGCGAACGTCTCTTCCGCCGCCCGCTGACCGAACCCGAAACCTCGGCGCGCCTCAAGGTGGCAGCCATGGGCGCCAGGCAGTCGGGGGATTTTTATGCCGGGTTGAAACTGGCGCTGACCAGTCTGTTGGTGGCTCCGGAATTCCTCTTCAGGGTGGAGACGGCAGAACCCGACCCCGCCAACCGGCTGCAATACCGACTTGATGGCTACACCAAAGCCGCGCGGTTGTCGTTTCTGCTCTGGGATTCAACGCCGGACCAGGAACTCCTCGATGCCGCAAGCAACGGCGCCATCCATACTGAAGCCGGACTCAAGCAACAGGTTAATCGATTGGTCAACTCCCCGCGCTTTGAGGACGGCGTTCGGGCCTTCTTCGCAGACCTGCTGCAACTTGACGGCGTTGAGAATCTGGTCAAGGATCCGGCGATCTATCCCAAATTCAACCAGGCGGTCTCCGATAGCGCCAAAGAACAGACCTTGAAGACGGTCGTCGAGTTGCTGGTTCGCCAAAACCGCGATTATCGTGACCTCTTCACGTCAAACGATACCTTTATCAACCGGCCGTTGGCGGCGGTCTATCGCGTTCCCTTCGCTGCCAATGGCGACTGGGCTCGCTACACCTTCCCGCCTTCGTCTGGACGGTCGGGCATCTTTTCACAAATCAGTTTTCTCTCGCTTTTTGCCCACCCGGGAACCTCTTCCCCCACCAAGCGCGGCATCAAGTTGCTCGAAATTTTCATGTGCGAAGCGACCCCTGACCCGCCGGCGAATGTCGATTTCTCGCGGGTTCAAGACAGCACCAAAGGCACTGTGCGCGGCCGCTTGCTCGATCACATGCAGAATGTAGGCTGCGCCGGATGCCATCGGCGTACGGACCCACCGGGCCTGGCGCTTGAGCACTTTGACGGGCTGGGACAGTTGCGCACACAGGAGAACGGTTCGCGTATCGAGGTGACCGGCGATCTCAACGGCGCGAAGTTCGAAGGCGCTCAGGGGCTTGGCAAGCTGCTGCACGACGCCCCCGAAGTTTCCGATTGTCTGGTGCGCAAGGTCTATGCCTACGCGGTCGGACGCAAGCTCGAAGAACAGGACGAGGGCTATCTTTCCGGCCAGGCCAAAGTTTTCGCCGATGGCGGTTATCGTTTACCGGGTTGGATGGTTCAGATGGCGACCAGTCCCGCATTCTTTAAGGTCGTGATTCCCGGCAGCCTTCAACGTAGGCCAGCAACCCCGGCAGCTAAAAAGGCGCCGGCCCAAAAATCACGAGGAGGTTTTCAATGAGCTTTCCTTTCACACGCCGCTCATTTTTGCGCGGCCTGCTAAGTGGCGCGGCGGTTAGTGTCGGGCTTCCGGTTCTTGAGCGGTTTCTCAACGGCAAGGGCTCAGCCTTTGCCGACGGGTCAAAATTGCCGGTGCGGTTCGGCACCTATTTCTGGGGACTGGGCCTCACGGACACGCCAACGGGTGGCACGCGCTGGGTGCCGGGCAAGACCGGCCCCGGCTATGAAATCATGCCGGAGTTGGAAGCGCTCGCACCCGTCAAGGACAAAGTTTCGGTCTTCTCCGGCTTCCGCGCCATTGGCGACGGCCGGCCGAATCTGGTTCACTGGAGCGGACATGCCTCGATTCTCTCAGGCATTGCGCCAGCCCTGGCCGGCAGGTTCGACGGGGCATCATTCGACACCCGGATTGCCGACGCCATCGGCACCTCGACGCGCTTCAAAATGATTGACATCGATGCCTCGATATCGCGCCTGCCTGTCAGTTATTCGACCCGCACAGGAGCCACCTTCGCGACGCCTGAGACCACGCCCTTGGGCCTCTATACACGGTTGTTTGGCCCAGGTTTCCAGGACCCCAACAGCGACGATTGGAAACCCGACCCCTCGATTATGCTCCGCCAAAGCGTACTCTCTGCGGTTACCGAACAGCGGAAGGCGCTGATGGCGGGTGTTGGTAAAGCCGACCAGATTAAGCTTGACCAGTATTTCACCTCGGTCCGCGACCTGGAGAACCAACTGGCGATCCAGCTTCAGAAGCCGGATAAATGCGCCTCCTGTGTCGTGCCGGCGGCGCCAAAAGAGCTGGCGCGCGCGGCTTCGGTCGATGCCGTCCGTGCCAACACCAGGGCGATGGCCAAACTGCTGGCGATGGGACTGGCCTGCAATCAAACGAAGGTGTTTAACTTCGTCCACACGGCCGGCACTTCAGAAACCTACATCGCCGGGCAGAGCAAAATCTATCACCAGATTACCCACGACGAGCCGACGGATGCCAAACTCGGCTATCAACCCGAGACCAGCAAGCTCGCTGAACTGGTCATGCAGGCGCTCGGCGATTTCCTTATCGAACTGGACTCGGTCAAGGAAGGTGCAGGCACCGTTCTTGATAACAGCCTGATTTTCGCCTTCAGCGATACCGGCTACGCCAAAATCCACTCCATCGAAAATATCCCGATGTTTCTGGCGGGCCGGGCCGGCGGCCGGCATAAAGCCGGTCAGCACATCCACACGACGGGTGATCCGGTCACGCGCGTTTCGTTAACCGCGCAACAACTGGTGGGCGCGCCGGTCGGCGAATTTGGCACCGGCTCGATGAAGACCGCGCGACCGATTTCTGAAGTTATGGCATAAGCAGAGGAGGCTCGAATGAAGCGACATTTGCTTGCACCCGTCGTGATCGTGATGACCATCGCGTTTGCAGGTTTTGCCAGCGCGCAGCAGCCGTCCCGGCCGGCTAGGTGGACAAAGACCTACGTCATCGAATGGAACGAGCCGGCGATGTATTACGGCGCCAAGACCGGGGTCATCGATCCAGGAACCGACTGTCCCAATGGAACGAATCCGGAAATTGACTGGATAAAGGTACTGGTGGACGCCGGATATACGCAGGAAGAGGCCAAATGGCTGCGTAATCCTGCCAACCCGACACGCAGCCCGGTTCACGGCCAAAATCAGATGGCGTTTCGAGGCAAGGAACGAGCGAATGTCTATGTCAATCCGACCTCGACGCCCGATCCCGGTTTGCAGAGCGTCACGGGCACGATTGGCGAAGGCCTCAACCTGGACGGCGACGAGAAGACCGGCTTCACCAGCCCGACAGGCGAAAAAGGCATCGACAACAATTTCTATAAAACGCTCGGATGCTGGAAGACCTATCGCGGTCAACGCAGGCTTTCAAGCGGGGCCTTGCAGTTCAATGATGCGATGCGCAATGGCGCATGGACTACAGTCGTCGTCGTCGCGGGCGAAGGCGCCGACCCCATGAACGATGACCAGGTGACGGTCGGCTTTTATATGAGCAAAGACAAGATGGTGAAGGATGGCAATGGCAATATCGCTCAGGACTATACCTTTCGCATTGCACCGCACGCGAAATATGAAGGCCTCTTACCGGCCCGCACGGTTAACGGCAGAATCATTTCGACCCGTCCATCTGACATCATGTTGCGTGACCCCAGCTATACCATAGACTTGGAGTTGTTGCGCGCCCAGGTGAATCTGGAAATGAAACCGGATGGCACGCTCACCGGTTATGTCGGGGGTTATCGTCCGTGGGAAGCAGTTTACAAGGGCTGGGTCAATGCTCGCGGCCCGGTCATCGAGGTGCTTACCTGGGTACAGTTGCCGGCGGTCTATTACGCTTTGCGTCGCAATGCCGACTTCAGTCCGAGCGGGCCCGAGGGCGAGAAAACCCATATCTCTTTCGCGCTGCGCATTGATGCCTTGCCCGCGTTCGTCATGACGCCGGATGCCAGCAAGGAGGTCGCCTCGGTGGAGTCCTATAAGGCCATCGCGCCCAAGGAACCCGCCGCCAGGCCGCTCGGGTCACTCAGGGTCGTCGATGGCATTGTCCCCGATCCCACAGGCAAGTATCAGGCGGGGCCGAAAGCCGTGATTCTTCCGCCCTCCGATAGTTCACCCGACAAACGTCCATAAAAACACACGTAGCCAGGAGAATAACCTTGAACCATCGCGCGCGTCTCTTCTTAACGGCTGGTCTGCTCGCCGGCCTTTTCGTTGCCACCGGGCTGGCGCAAACCGCAACCCAGGACAATTCGCCGATGCCGGTTGACATCAAACCCATTCGTGTCGCCGGTCTGGGAATTCGGGTCAGCAATCTGGAACGCTCCAGGAAGTTTTACACGGAGGTGCTGGGTATGAAAGTATGCGCCAAGGTGCCGGCCCAGGGTGATCCGGTTGAGTATCTGCTTGGGCTGACCGGCGATATCCGCGCCGATACACTGATTGTCATTCGTAAAGGTGAAGTCAAACCCGGGGCCACCGAGTTCGGCAACATTACGATTGTCGTTCCGGACGGGCGCAAGATGGCCGAGCGCGTGGCCGCTGCGGGCTATCCCCCGGCGCGCATCGTTGACGGCACCAACTTCGTGAAAGACCCGGACGGCTATACCATTGAACTCTACCAGCGGCCTGCCGCACCCGCTCGTCGTTAAGGCAAAGTTGCGCTCGCGATAATGACGCGTCGCTACAGCCATCGTCAAACGATGTCCGCTTGCGTTCGGCAAGAAAAGTGGATCGTAAGCCTTGGCGGGCTTGGCGCTTTTTTGCAGTTTTGCGTGATTTTTTTGATTAGTGAGCCTAGTGGGGGCTTAGCAGGACGTGTCAATGGGTGAATGGAAAGCACAGCCACGCCTTCTTGGGTAAAGGCCTGGGGTATCGCCCTTCGCGCCCCTCCCCAACTTAGAATCACCGTTTGTGATTGCAAGTTTCGAGACTCACTGGAAGTCAGTTGAAAAATAAAATCATCAGGAAATCGTTCGATGATACGTTTTACTTGGATTCTCCATCAATTCATACGGCTTGTCGCTCGACAGAAAATTATATTGCACGATTAAGAAATCGGCTCAAAACCCTGTGATACGATTAATGATACTTTAAGGTAGTGTTAAGAGAATTTTCGAGTCATTTGATGTCATTATTTGTCGCACTAAACTGTTAAAAATAAATGTAAATGTTGATGGAACCTGGCAAGGCCTCAAAGCTGTCACGTCGGAGGTCGCAGGTTCGAGTCCCGTCGGCTCCGCCATTAAAATTTATAATGGCAATAGATATGGGTCACTTTTCGGAGTGACCTTTTTCTATTTGGTGAAAAGTGTTTAGACCTTTCGCGCCCTGTCCTCTTGAGTTGATTAGAGTAAGCTGGCAATTTTCCCGGATAAAGTCTGAGCCCTAAGGCCAGAGCCCCAATGTTTGTTGCCCTTCTAATGCCGTCTCTATTACTCTAAGTGCCGTGGTCTATTTCTACATCCTCCGTTGTCAGGACGGTACACTCTATTGCGGAATTACCAACAATCTGGAAAATCGCCTGAAATTGCATAAGACGGGTAAAGGGTCGGCCTATGTCAGAAGTCGTGGCGGTGGCGAGATAGTTTACTCAGAGCGCTATGCAACCGTAGGCGATGCCATGCGCCGAGAGCTAGAGGTCAAAAAATGGTCAAAGGCTAGAAAAGAACAGCTCATCGCGTCACAAACTTAATGCGTTATCTAAGACGATGCTTATTCCCCGGCCTATTTTTGCTCAAGGCCTCAATAAACGATTGAACAACGACCGGAAAACTCAAGACCCCCAGAACCACAATAAAGGCGATTTCGATAAAGGTTTTCATCGGTCAGATACTACTGAACAAGCCTTCAAAATCCAACCTCTTGCTTCGCTGTTCGCCTGACGATTGGCCAAGCGGGCTGGTGCTTGACGGTGGTTATGGTTTATTGAGCTGACCGGAACAGAGCCGGCCTTCCAAATGGTCGTATTCGTGTTGAATGACTTGCGCGCGAAATCCCTTAATGCGTTCCTGTCGCCATTTCCCCTTCTTGTTCTGCCAGCGGAGGTGAATTTCGTTATAGCGTTCAACCGGGTAATCAAAACGGTCTTTTTCGAGGCTATAACAACCTTCTTCGTGCACGGTCGTTCCCGCTTCTTCAAGAGGTATGAGTTCGGGGTTGAAATAGATTTGATCGAGAGCAATAAAGAGGCGAATGTTCCGGCCTACTTGTGGCGCGGCCAGCCCCACCGGATTTCCCCAGGTTAATTCGGTCTTCATGAAGCGCAACATTTCATCGGCAAAATCTTTAATCTCTTTGGTGAGTTCAACCGGTTCAGATTTTTTAAAAAGGATGGGATTCGGATAGGTTACAAGTTCCATATCCGGATTTTAATCATCAATCGTCAATCTTGCCATTGGCTTCTTCGCGGACTGGTTTGATATCGCCTGGTCATCACTCTCAGGTTCTGTCATCCGAGTAGGGTTGGATTAAGCAGCGGCCGTCTACGGATTCACTCTGATGCGCTAACCGCTCTCATCTGCTTCGTTGGTCTTTCACTCGCTTCCATCTATGAGCGGGAATCATCTTGTTGGGGTGCGATATCCAGCCCCTCATATCCAACGCAAAGGTGCCTTCTTGAAAGGGCTGGGAATCAATAACCAGACGACGGTCATGTTGCGTATGGTTAATCTCAAGATTAAAGATGAGCCGCATGGTTTTGTTGCGGTAAACCAAGGTCGCCTCAGGGAGACGCAGCGTACAGGTTTCGTTATTGATGAACTCCAGAGCGGGAACTTTTTTACCCTTCGACCAATCAACGGATTCATGCCAGTAATAGGTCTTCGCATCGGCTGCGAAAGATATTTCACCAAGCCAGGTTTTGGCATCGCCGACAGCCTTGGGCAAGCGTTCGTAGACCGCCTTAGTGGTTGCTTCATCGAGCCGTTTTCCTCTTTCATCGCGAACCACATAACTGACCACAGCCGGGTTACACGACTGCGCGTGCGTCAAATTGCTCGCTAGACCGATTGCCAGTAGCACAAGAAAGCTTTGTTTTTGAAATGTCCGTGTCATATATTTCACCCCTTTATTTTTTGCCTCAGCTATAAATTTTTGCTGCAGGCCATTAAACCGAGCCTGTTCCTGGCGCATATTTTTTCAAGGATTGAGCCGATTCGTGCCTCTCATCAGGCGCGAAGTAACTTGCACAAGTCGCCAATCGTCTGCAGAAACCGACGACGCAGCGGGCTTTGAGACCGGGCAAAGCGCCCGCTGGCAAACCGGTTGCGCGCCTGAAGGTCAGCGGGCAATTCGAGCAGCAGACGGTAAGCCGTCACATCATCTGTAGAAAACGAATGGACACATCCCCAAAGATAGAGGCGAAAACGGCGATATAAGCGCTCGCCCCAACGGGCGACGATTTCGTCACGATGGCGCTCCAGATTCTCAGCCCAGTGTTTGGTGGTGAGCCAATAATTGCGGCGGTCATTATGCGCCTGAATCAGTTCGAAAGGAGTTCGGGCAACCGCATCCAGGTAATCCGGCAGTTGCAGCGGCGTCGTATTGCCGGGCCAGATATGCGAAAGCACGAAGGATGAGAAAGGGTATTTGCTACGCGAGGCGCAGGCATCGAGAAAGACCCGCCCGCCCGGTTTCAGGAGTCTTTCATATTGCGCCAAAGTCGCAGCATAATCCGGCAGGTGTTCGGTAACCCCCAGGTTGACAATCGCGTCAAACGGCTCGGCTGATGCATATTCGAGAAAGTGTTCGCGAACCACTTCGCAGGGCAAGTTTTCGCGGGCAATCAAATCTCTTACATAACGCTCTGACTCAACCGAGATGGTTAGCGAGGTCACGCGAACGCCGCGCTTTCCGGCATACTCTGAAAACGCCCCCCACCCGGCGCCAATATCCAGCACGCGCCAGCCCGCTTGAATACCACAGGCGGCAATGGCCGTATCGAGCTTGCGCTCAATCGCGCGGTCGAGCGGTTCCGCGTCATCTTCAAAATATCCGTGCGAATAACAACGGTGTTGCCGATCAAGAAAGAGCAGGTAGAAATCCGCGTCGCTATCATAATGCTCATGTATCCATTGTTTGTCCCTCTCGACCTGACCAAAGAATAATCGCTGTCCGTAAGTAGACCAGAGATAGAGGAGCGGGTGGCGGTCGCTGAGTTGTGTGCGAAGGTCAAGCGCCGCCAGCAAATCGCCTTCGATGCTGAGGTTGCCATCCAGGTAAGCCTCACCGATCTGTTTCTCATCCATAGAGCCAAGCGCCGCCATCCCACGCGGGTTGTGAATGACGACGCGGAATTTGACCGCGCCTTTGCCGATACGACGGGGCACCCCATTCACCTCAAATTCAAAAGCCGTGTCCGGCGCGAGACTTGATTCCAGAGATTCGCTGATGCGGTTCAATCCGGGGTGTGATTCAAAGGTTTCATAGCCGGTGGTTTCCATTAGCTTATAATTTTGCACGTCAATTACCTCCTCACAGATTAATGTCGTTATAGATTAATGTCTTCGGTCTGCTTCAACAGGAAGCAGGATGAGGTTGTCATATTGATGACAGGGCTTTGCGTAACCCTATCTTTTTGCGCCCGGTCACCGGTTTGGTTTTCTAAAGCTGTGCCTTGAGCCAGCGCAGGACTTGAGGTTCAAGCCCCGGCGCGCCGGGTTGACCGAGATGGAGATTTTTAGGGAAATAGACATGGCCGCCGGGTTCTACCCAAATAATCGAAAGCGCCCGCGAGGCCGCAACGAGCGCAGGCATGACGGTTTCGGCCGGGACCAGCGGATCATGCCGACTCATCACCACCAGCGAGGGAACGCGAAGCTGAGGTAGTTTTGGCGCGACGCTTTCGCGCTCATAATAATCTTCGACGCTGCGAAAACCAAAGCGGGGAACTACGGTCAGCGTATCGCGCTCCCGACTATAAAGCGCGCGCGCCACAACCTCCGGGGGGACAGAAACCCGACCGCGTTTGGCGGTCACGGCATAGGCTTTATTCAAGTCGCGGAAGATATGCAGCCGATAAGGTTTTCGCAGCGGATGGTCAAAGGCGATGGTTGCTTGATTTAAGTCAAGCGGCGGGCAGATTGCGGCAACCGCGCGCACCCGCAAGTCCCTTTGTTCGATGGCGGCGCGCAGGGCAATATGACCGCCGACCGAATAACCAAGTAGCAGAATGTGTTTATAGCGGGCCAGTTCAGGAGCGGCGAGCGCTGCCCACACATCCTCAGTAATTCCTCCATGAAGAATATCTTCGCCGGAGTGATCGGCTCCGCGAAGCGACAGGCGCAAAGAAGAGAACCCGGCAGTTGCGGCGGCCTGAGCCGCGCTCGCGCAATAAGGGCTCCAGGCGTTTCCCGATAAGCCATGGACGATTAAGACCAGGGTATCAGCGCCTTCGACCTCTGATAAGAGCCCCGTCAAGCGAACTGAACCCAGAGTCGGGTCTATTACCACCGTTTGAAACACCTGCTCGCGAGCCGTTACCGGCGGCTGAAGGAAGGAGAAGAGCGCCGGAACAACGGTCCAGAGATGGCCCGTGACGGCATTCAACAAGCGGCGCGATAAAGGCGACTGCTGCGCGCGTCGCCAGGCGTTTTGCGGCCTAAAGGTCATTGGCAATCCAGCTTTCATCGTGGTTTTATCTCCATTTATTCGCTTCGCTTGATTGTGGTGAAACCCGTTAAAACATCACTTCGAAATTAAACGGGATTTCGCAAAATCGTGCGGTTAGTTGATGAGGTTCAGGGCGGTTGAAGGGTTAGCAATGAGAGGCCCGCAACCAGGAGCGCGGAAGAGGGCCGGACTGAGCCAGATGAGCCTTATCTTGTCGTTGTGCCTGTGGCTCTCTAACCTGGCGTCAGCGCCCAATCCCTGGCTTGCAAACCACCCTTTAACCCTTCCGATTGGCCGGCGTTAGTCCTTTGAAGGGGGGCGCGGGTTCCTCAGGCGTATGTTGTAAAAGCGTTTCATGTGTGTTCTCCTTTTCGCTAACCTTCTATTCAATTCCGAGTGGCGCCCGAAGTCATAGGCCATCGGTCCAGCCCGGCGCAGAGCCTTAATGACGGCTCTATCGGTTGTCGTTTTAGAGTGGTGAATAATTGAAAAACATCACACCACAATTTGCAGAAATTATTTGGCTATTTTTTGCCGGGCCTCTTCATCACTTAATCGGGTAGCGGAGCGCCGGTGCCGGCTTCGACTTAGAAGGGTTTGCGGGGTATCAGATAAAGCGCGGGGGCGTTCGCAGAGAGGGAATTAGAAAAGTATTTGACAGGTCCTGAAAGGGCGCGAAGCTATAGCCCGGGGGGCGCCCCGGGTTATGGCTTCGCCTTCAGCACATCGAAGTTATAGTAGGCAACATCTTCAATTTTGCCTTCATTGGTGATTCCTTTAAGCGCCACTTCATACGGCCCATTGTCGAGTAGCTTTGCCGGCAGATTCAAAGTGATAATTTGTCCGGCGCGGGTCGTCCGTGCCGATAAATTGTTCTGACTCCAGAGGGCTGGCGCGGCGCGCGCGTGAAGCTCGACGCGAAAATGTTTATATTCGTCGCCGGGTTCGAGACTGAGTTGCAGCCGCACGACCCGCGCCGAGGGCGGCAGAATTAATTTCGCGCGGGTGTTCGCGCCACGCGCTGTGCCGGGCAGGAGCGCCAATGAAAGAATGCCGGGTAGCGCGGGTTTGCTCGTCATTTCTTCTCTTTGGCGTTCAAGTTCGCGGATTAATTCTTCGCGCTGCTGTTGCTCGTCCTGGAGGCGCGAAGAGAGGTCTTCGCCGCGTGTGCGTTCGTCAGCCAGTTGCCCTTCCAAGGCTTGCCGGTTACGCTGCTCGGATTGCTGTGCGGCTTGCAACTCAGCAACCTGGGTGCGCAGTCTCAGGGTTTCGCTTAACAGCCACAAACTGCCAGCGATGATAACCAAGAGGGCGGCGGCGAGTGAGAAACCGACGGCGGGACTGAGCCCTCGCAGAAAAGCCTTCAAAGCATCCCATAAACTGACCGGGGTGCGCGCAACCAGTAACGGTTTTTTTTCAATGACCGCGGTTTCAGGAAGCACCGTAGCCAAAGCTCTCGCGAACGCCACTTTATTACGCCGCTCAGTTGACGCGAGAAAACGTTCCTCGAATTGGCGACGCCAGGAATCCGAGAGTTCACCACGCACGTATTCGTCAATCAGGTCGCTTTCGACGGCAAGTATTTCCTGATGATAGTGCCGGTCTTGAAAGGCGCGATCTTCGATTTCGCATTGTTTTTCTTCGGGTAAATCGCCGAGTAGATAGGCGACTATCAAGTCATCCTTAAAAGGATTGTTTTTCATGTTGAGTACCCCCCTCAAATAGATGTGGCGGAGATGCGCTATTCATCACCTCCTGCGATTCAATTTTTCAAACAATCCTCGACACAGCTTTGCAGCCGCTCTCTCAGGCGAAGCGCTCGCATCCTCAAGGTATTAACCGGAACCCCGAAGCGTTCAACCAGACGTTTGCGATTCTCTATTTTTGTCCCTTTCTCTCCCTGATAATACTGGGTGATTAATTCGCGGTTATGGGTGGATAAAGTTTCAAGACAATCCCGTAAGCAGTCAATGCGTCCATCGGCTTCTGGGGGCTCGGAAGCGGTCATCTGCGGCGCGCTGGCGATTTCGGCTAACGCCTGCTGTTCTTTCACACGCTCTTTGTTGATTTCAAGTACGAGCAGGCGCGCAACCCCAAGACAGTACCCTTGAGGATTGAGAATCGGTTCGCCTTCGCCGATTCGTTTGGCGACCCGGTTAAAAGTTTCATCGGCGTGATCTTCGGGCCTCGGGCAGCCGCGCCATTCAAAGAACCGCACCAGATTATTGCGGATTTGCAGATAGGTTTCACCGGCGCGCTCACGATTGTCGCCAAGCGCGGCAAGCAATTGATCGAAGGCTTCCTGAGTGAGCGTCCATTTGCGACGCGGCGCAGCCGTGGCCGACAGGTCCTCGGATTCATTTTGCGCGATAGATTCGCCCAGCCTGTGCATGAATTTGCCTCTGCTTTCAATTATTTCCATTCACCCTGAATCCTGAAGGCCGCCCAATAATAGGGCGCTTGCCAGCGTTTTTCCCGCCCCATGCTGGTTTGTGCCGCGCGGAGCGCCGCCGCCGCCGGTAACCCTTCACCTAACATCGCCTGATAGAATCGCCGCATCAACTCAGCCGTTGCCCGATCATCAACCTGCCAGATACTCGCCACGACGCGCCGCGCGCCGGCGTACATAAACCCGCGCGTTAGCCCGACCATACCCTCGCCCCGCACCTCCTTGCCGAGCGCCGTCTGACAGGCTGAGAGCACCACCAGGTCGGCTTCGAGCTTCAAATTGTAAATATCATAAAGCCGCAGGAAGCCATTTTGTAGTTGTCCCTGTTGATCAACCAGAGATAAAACCACGCCGGAAAGTTCCGGATGTGTATTATTAATTAACCCGTGCGCGGCGAAATGAATAATGCGGTATTGGCTGAGCTCTGCGCTGGTTGCCAGCCCCAGATTGGCGGCGAAATCAACGGCTTCCAACTTCAACTTGTCACCTGCAAAGCGCACGATTTCATCAGCCTCTTGTCGGCTGAAGCGCAACCTCACAAGGTCAGCTAGTCCTGACTCGGTAGCCGATCTTCGGGCCTCTGCCTGAGCGGAAGCGGCTTCACCCGCGCCCACCTGACGCTTGCTCAAGCTGGCGACGCGCGGGTCTTCAAGGGAGAAGACTGGATCGGCGAGCACCGCCAGCAGCTTATCCGGCAACCGGCGATTGAGGCCTTCCTGTCTGAGCACCGCAACCACCGAAGCCGACGGCAGCGTCACAATCTCGTTACTCACAACCAGCGGCGGCGAACCCGCCGCGAGCGGATTGGGCAAGGCCTCAAATGGCACATATTGAAGGATGCCCTCGCCCACGACAAGCAGTCGCTTGTTCTTGAGTTCCGTAGCCACCGGGCCCAACAACATCTCGGCAAGCGTCAACGAGGCTTTTCCATACTCCGCATCGGCGCGCGCCAGTCGCCGCCGCCTTTGTTCAAGCGTTTCCTTCGGCGGGCTGGTATTGCGCGCCGTTAGGAGTTCATAAAGGCGGCTCGATTGTTGTTCAATCTCTGCGCGTTTCGGTAGTTCAAAGCACTTGATGGAGGTCGGGGTCACGGCCCAAAGAAAGCTCTTCTCCCCGCCCAACGCATACTCCAACAGCAAGGTTTCCGGGTCGAGAACCCGCGTTTGAATCTCTTTGAGGCCAAGCGGCGCCGGCTGAACGAGCGCCGCATAACGCGGGCTTTTTTGCCGAATCTGCGCTTGAATCTGTTCGTAATCCGTGGTCAACGCCTCAAGCTCTTTAGCCGCCAGCCTTGCTTGCTCATCGGTATGCTTGCCGCTCAACAGGCGTATCTGGCGTTCCGCTTTGGCCGAGATGGTTTGCCGCAAGGCGCGCTCGCGCTCGATGAGCTCAGGGTCTACGCCTTGACGAATTTCGGCTCGCGCTTCACTGAGCAGTTCGAGCAGGGAGCGCGCGCGTCCCCTTTCACTGGCTTCCAAGGCCGCCGCCGCATAGCCCTCCAAAGGGTGTTCTTTGTGCAGTCGCATCAAGATGTCAATATCGAGTTCATAATAGGTTCGCACAGAGGCTAAGAATGAAGCCCGTAGCTGCTGGCTCTTGACATCAATGCGCAGGGATTCGACATTGGCGAGCGCTTGTTCGATTCTTTTTTTAGCCTCGCCGAGATTGCCTCGGTCACGTTCAAGGCGCGCGATATGCGCCAGTATTCCCGCTTCATTGTTGCGGTCGCCGATGGAATGAGCCATCTCAAGCCCTTCGTTCAAATAATCGAGCGCCTTTTGCTGGTCGCCCAGGTCGCGATAAAGCGTGCCGATGTTTCTGAGCGCGGTTGCCAGTTGGCGCGGATTTTTGACGGTGCGGTGCAGGGCAATTGACTGATTGAAATAAGCGAGGGCTTGCTGTTTGTCGCCCAAATTCATGTGACAAGAAGCAATATTATTTAGGGTAATCGCCTCGCCCTCTTGATTACCGACGGCGCGCCGCAGACGAAGCACTTCCTCATTGATTTCCAGCGCCTTGGAAAAATTTTTCATATCGGCGTAATTGACCGCAATATTGCTGAGGGTGTTTCCCTCGCGATATTGATCGCCGAGGTCGCGGAAGATTTTTAAGGCTTCATTGTAAAGGTCAATGGCTTTCGCATATTCACCCAACGTGGCATAGACGAAGCCAATGTTATGGAGCAGGATGGCCTGATTTGAGGGGGGACTTAAAGCTTTGTGAATGGCGAGCGCCTGGGTGTACAAATCAATCGCTTTCTGATATTCCCCCAGACTCGAATAGGAATTGCCCATATTGTTGAGCACGAAGGCGACGCTTGCCCGATCACCCAGTTCTCGTCTAATGCCGAGCGCTTGCTGACACATCTCAAGCGCTTTAGGATATTCGCCCAGATCGTTATGCATCGCACAAAGGTTATTAAGCAGGGAAGCTTCTTTGCGCTGATCGCCCAATTCGCTGACCGTAAGGCGCGCCTGGTTAAAGAACTTGATGGCGCTCGCCCAGTCACCGATATAACCGTAAGCCATGCCAATATTATTGAGCGTCCCCACCTCGCCGACGCGGTCACCGCACGCTTGTCTGAGCGGTAGCGCCTGATTGAACAGTTCAAGGGCTTTTTTCTTATCCCCGAATTCCAGGTAAACATTGCCCAGCATGTCGCGGGTATTCGCTTCGACCTTAAGACCGAGTTGCCGCTGCTCTTTGTCCGGTTGTTGAGCCGCGGCTTGCGCCAGTGGCAACGCCCGGTTGGCGAAGTCAAGGGCCTTCTGCTTATCTCCCAAAACTGTATAGGCATTGCTGAGCAGATAAAGCGCCGTGGCTTCCCAGGCGGGTTCATTGGCTAACTGGCAGTAGCGGATTGACTGCTGATATTTCTCGATGGATTTCTGCCACACCTCCATGCCCGGTTGTCTGACCAGCATAATGCCTTCAGCAATCAACCGTTCAGCGATAAGCAGATTTTTATCCCGTTCCGTGCTCGCTCTGAGCTCTTTAATCTTTATCTCATAACTCCCTTTGGGCGCGGTCTTATCAGGTGAGCGCACCTCTAACCGGTAAGTCGCCGAAGTCTCTGCTATGAGGGAAATCAATTCCACTTCGCCGATACCAAAACCGTCAGATTCAACAAGCTTTTTGCCTTCCGGGTCAAATGCCGACAGCGAAATATTGATGCGTCGCTGGTCAACGAACACCACCGCGTATTGACCGGCGGTCAGCGTAAGTTGATAAAGATGGGTTTCGCCTCCGGCGAGCCCGCGTTCGATGGGTTTACCCATTTCAAGGGCCGTTACGTCAACCGCATTTTGTTGTGGCCTGCCATTCGCCTCAAGCGAATCGGGCGACAAGCGTAAATTTGAAAAGTTCTGACCACAGCGGGTCGCCGTTTGGCTTGGGGATATCAAGATGAAGAGGGTTAAATTGAGGATGAGTCCGCGCTTGAGGAGAGAACGAATCATAATGCCCGACCTGATAACGCTCATGATTGACTCTGGCATAAGACCTCAGTTGGGTTACTTCCGAAAAGAACAGCAATGCAAGGCACATACTATATCTCTACTATCGAGGAAATTTCAAAAGCCAGATGTTGCGAGGGTCTCTTTTGAATCCAAGGCGAGTCCAGGCGGTTTATGCGGATTTATCCTGAGGCTCTTCTTTTAGAATTTCTGCGATGAGATCAGCCTCTTCTTCATCATCGGTTTCGATGACTTCTTTAACCAGTTCGTCGATCTCCGGGGTGATATAAGCCTTATCTTTTTCCTTATCGGTTTCCATAATTCGTTTGTCGTTTGTATAGATGAAAATGAAAAGGGCGTACATTGCTGTACACCCTTTTAATATTCAATTTTTAAGACGCGGAGATTATTTATCTCCCCCGTCTTTGGATGTATTACTCATAAATATCACCTCCTTCGTTTAGGATAATGCCTAGGCGCGTTTGGAAAAGCAATCACAAAATAGCGTCGCCCAAATAATTTCGGGGTTACTCAGCTTAAAATTCAATTTTCGTTGCGCTTTGCGGGAATCGTAAATTTCAGTAGTGTTCTAAAGTAGCCCTCTGAGAGGGCGATAGCCTAAAGCCCAGGGTGTATGGGGTGAAAACCGTTAAGTTGCGAGCCCGCGGAGCGGGCGATAGCGCCTAATCTATCGCCCGCTTTGAGGGCTCGGCCACCTCTAGGGCGCTAGTCCACGGGCTGATACCCGTGGCTTTAGGCTCTCACCCGCACCGCGGGTTCCATAAGAACACTTCCACTTTAGGACCCTACCCAAATTTCTTTGAAAGATAATCGGTTTTGAACTTTCATTTTAGAGAAGCGATTTCTATACTCACTCTTCACAACAAAATGATTACCGTTGATCAAGCGCTCGAAGAGGTTTTAAGCCGGGTTGAACCGCTCGGTGTTGAAACCATTGCTCTCGAAGACGCCAACGGGCGGGTGGTTGCTGAACCGATCATTGCGGATATGGATTTGCCGCCTTTTGCGAGAGCGCGTATGGATGGTTATGCGTTGCGCGCGGCCGACGCAGGCCTTGCGCCTGCGACCTTGAAGGTCATCGGCGAAATTGCCGCGGGCGCCGCTTTCGATGGCGAAGTGCGAGCCGGCGAGGCGATAAAAATTTTCACCGGCGCGCCGGTTCCTCGAGGCGCGGATGCGGTGCAGAAAGTCGAGGTCACCGAAAGCGACGGCCATCGGGTAATCATCAAAGAGGCGGTCACTCCCGGACAATTTATCACGCCTCAGGCCAGCGAAATTTCTGCCGGCGAAGTGGTGACGCGCGCCGGACGACCAATTGCCGCTGCCGAAATGGCCGTGCTGGCTTCGTTCGGTTATGCGCAAGTTAAAGTTTTTCGTCGCCCACGCGTTGCCGTGCTCTCAACCGGCAGCGAACTCGTTGAGGTTTCCCTTAAACCTTCGGCCGCGCAAATCCGCAACTCGAACAGTTACAGTATCGCTTCTTATGCAGCGCGCGCCGGCGCCCGCGTCGATAATTTGGGAACCGTCATTGACACGCCGGAAGCCACCCGCGAAGCCTTGCTTCAAGCCTTTGCTGACCGCGATGTGGTTATCACATCAGGCGGCGTTTCGATGGGCGATTACGATCTGGTCAAAGCGACATTAAAAGAACTGGCTGCGGAAATCTATTTTGACAAAGTAAGCATTCGCCCCGGAAAACCGACTGTCTTTGCGCGACGCGGCAATACCTGGTTTTTCGGTTTGCCCGGCAATCCGGTTTCGACTTCCGTGACCTTCAATGTCTTTGCGCGAACTGCGCTGAGAAAGCTGCAAGGCGATAGTGAACCGAAACTTGCGACGGTTCAAGCCGAACTTGTCGGCGCGATAAAAGATACCTCAAGTCGTCGCAGTTTTCTGCCGGCGCGTCTATTTATTAAAGACGGGCGGGCGATGGTTGAGTCATTGAAGTGGGTCGGTTCTTCCGACCTGGTCGCTTTTATGAAGGCCAATGCCTTGATAGTTGTTCCTGAAGATAGTCACGAACTCGCAGCCGGAAGTTTGGTCGAAGTTTTAACCCTCAATTCAATTTGAGATTTGAGATTCATTTATGCCCTTAACTCACCTTGACGAAGAAGGTCGCGCAACCATGGTTGATGTGAGCGATAAGCCTGTGACGACGCGCACCGCCATGGCCAGCGGTTTTGTGCGGATGTCGCCGGCCACCGTTGAAGCGATTCGTACACAGCAAACGCCTAAGGGAAACGCCCTTGAAGTGGCGCGCCTCGCGGGGGTGATGGCCGCCAAGCGAACCGCCGAACTCATTCCGCTTTGCCATCCCTTGCCGATAAGTTACGCAGACGTGCAAATGGAACTGGCAGCCGATGGCGTGACGATAACCGCGACGGCGAGAATTGATAGTAAAACCGGCGTTGAAATGGAGGCCTTGACCGCCGTCGCGGTCGCGGCGCTTACGCTTTACGATATGTGCAAAGCGATTGATAAAGGCATGGTGATATCCGACATTCGCCTGGAATCAAAAACCGGCGGTACTTCGGGAGATTACAAGAGAGAATGATTGTGGGGCGCAAAAATCAACATCACATCCATGAAGTAGAACAAGCGATTGCTTCGCATTTCGGGTGGAAAATTACCGATGAATGGCGCGACAAATTGGTTGAAGAGATCACTCGCAAAGCCACCAAACTCAACTTCGATGAAGCGGAATATTGCGTCAAAGCAGCAAACTCACCAGCCGAATTGCAAATCCTTGCTGACTTGCTCACCAATGGCGAGACGCGGTTTTTTAGAGAACGCGAACAGATTGACGCGCTTCGCGCCATAGTTATCCCGCAACTGGTTGCCGCGCGCCGCGGCGAGAAAACGTTGAATATCTGGAGCGCCGCCTGTTCAACCGGCGAAGAGGCCTACACCATTGCGATGCTGGTTTGCGCAGCCCTCCCGGAAGGCGAGAAATGGAAAATTAATATTCTGGCTACGGATTTGAGCGGGCAATCTATTCTCAAAGCTTCAAAAGGACAATACTCCGCTACGTCGCTGGTATTAATTGAGCCACAATTCCGTAATAAATTTTTTGCGGAAGCGGTCAGTCAAGGGAATGGGCATACAAACGGTCACGACCGCTTTTATGATGTCGTAAGGGAGATAAAAAATTTAATTACTTTTCGCCGCGCCAATGTCTATGACCAGCACTTCTGGAGGAGTCTGCATCAACAGTTTGATTTGATTCTCTGCAATCATTTGCTGATGCACTTTCATCCGATAGCCGTAAAGCAAACGGTTGACGGGATCGCCAAAGTGCTAAAAAGCGGGGGAGTTCTGACGGTCATAAAAGGCGAAAGCATGTTTATTAATCATTCGAGCTTGAAAGCCGACCGCGCCCTGCCTGGAACCTTCTTTGTGAAGAAATAGACAGCGGGTTTTAAGAGCAGATGGCCTTTCGCATTAACCTTCCATAGTGCCCCGATCAATCAAGCGAGCTTCTCAGGAAACATAATAAATTGACTTCGGATTGGACAGAAAGAGCGGAGGCTTCCGATTAGCCTTATCCGTCCAAGCGGTTTTTTCCGTCACATCCGAAGTTAACTTTGTCATTTTGCCCATAGACTATTTGATTGTAGGTCAGACTTATTGATTGCCGGTCAGACTATTTGAGTAGAGGTCAGATTATTTGATCGCGGGGCAGACTATTTTCTTGAGCAAAAGCTCAAGCGCCCCGGTTTACCGATGATATTTTTCCAACCCGACTTTGCCCATCGCTTGATGAATCTCTTTATTTTGCATAAACCAGCGCCACACCTTTCCGCTTCGCAAATTTTCGGCGCTCAGTAAAGTAATCCCTACATCAATGCCAATGACGTCCGGGTTCACCCAACCGGTCTGCGGATTGAAGGCATCAACGAATCCATAACGCCCATAAATCTTATCGCCAAATCTCGCTTTCATCTCTTTAAGCGCCGCCAGGCAGATGTCGGGCGCAAACATCAATGAACCCCCGGCGGCGCACGGCACAATCGTGCCATCGGTTGCCGGGTCGAACGGCGGACCGCCCCAGGCAATATAGCCTTTGGCGCTATCGGACGCCGTAATGCCCCATAAATTTTCCGAATAACTGGTGAACCCCAATTTGCGCAGGCTGATACAAAATTCTCTGTGGGCGCGAGTCGCGGCAATGGAATTCGCGAAATAATCAACCTGGGGCGGCGCGCTTTCGCGACGGTCGCGAAAATCAACCCAGGCGTGCGAATATTGTTGTACGAAAAGCGGCGCGCCGGTGAGGTAGGTATAACCGGCAAAGGTTATCCAATCGCGTCGCCAGGCATACCACATGCGCGGGTCAGACGGATGCGTCGGCGAACCGATGGCCAACAAATCCAGCATCAGATGCTCGCTGAATTGGTCCCAGCGGTTTGGCAAAAATCCGCTTTCCGGTCTTGACCCCATCGTCAGCGTCAAGCGCCCGTTTTGCATATAGGGAAAATCCAGGCGCTCGTAAATCAAGGTTGCCAGCCGGGTGATTTCCGCGTCATCTTTAAATTTTTGTCGCGCCGTTAAAATGCCGCCCAAGAGCAGCGCCGTATCAATCGTCGAAATTTCGCTTTGCCAGCGCCGCTCGCCGGTTTGTAAATCGAGCCAGTGATAAAACCAACCATGTTGTT
>JBIOWC010000127.1:0-8631 GCA_044868105.1 Blastocatellia bacterium | reverse complement strand
TGAAGTGCCTGAGGATGAGCGGGAGGCACTGCTCCTCGCCTGCCGCCAGGTAACAGACGCTAACTATGTAGGGTTGGATGTGAAGCTAGAGGTGCGCGCCGTTGCTCATCAGAATCTGGGTGAGACCATTCTCCTCTGGAATGAAGGGAAACTTTCAGGGCTGGCCGTGTGTCACTGCGGACCGGGCACCGAAGCGGGAAGCGGAGTGTGCTATGTCAAATTCGGGGCGGTGCAACCAGGCCCGGCAGCGGAACAAGATTTCGACCACTTACTCGATGCTTGTGAAGAGCTGGCTACTGAAAAAGGGCTGTCACGCCTGGTCGCAGGCGTCAACACGGCTCGTCAAGAGGCTTATCGTCAAATGCTCAAGCGAGGCTTCCGTACAGATCTGCAAGGGGTGGCGATGCAGCGGCACAACGACCCTGGCTACAATCGGCCTGGGGTCTATTTAATAGATGATTGGCGGTAGTGCAAAAAGAATCGCTTAGCATTCTTGCCGGTTCATTTTGCCATTTGAGAAAAGCTTCACTCAATCAATCAAACCGCTAATTAAAGGTCGTGGTGCGACCTGCAATGACAACCCCACTCAAAGATTCCTGAAGCTTTATGGTTTGCCGGTCAGGTTATATCAACCCGCTTGTCATTCGATAGGTGAGGGCGTATATTTCAGCCGCCTTTCGCAGAAAATTTGCATGTTGATTTTCCGAATGAGATTTAATTTAACTCTTAAAACTTTGAGCATAATACTCTCAACCGCAGACCCTCTGCCATATCTCGTGGTTTATGAGATAAAAGGATTAAGAGCGGACGAAGGTAGAATTTTGGCTAACGACCGACTATCACGACCAGGTTCTGGAAAGCTGCCGATCACCGGCGATTACCGCCTACAAGTTTCCGGCAGGTCATCCGAATGCAAAGCTTCAGACACATCTTACAAATTAGAACTCTTATGTCACTAAGATTTTTATTGGGAGGGGAAACCGATGACCGGAAAATTTATGGCGACAATCCCAAGGGTGATTATGGTTTTGCTATTTAACTGCCTGGTCTCTTTTGGACAAACTCACAACGTCACGCTGTTACCGGGAAAGAAGGTGGTTTTGCAGGGACAAGTGCGCGCGGGCAATTACCGTGAGCAGCTATATACATTTGAGGCGACGGCGAAGCAGCGTTTAGATGTGCATCTGACCTCGGTAAATCATAATGCTGTCTTTAGCATCAATGAGCAATACCGCGTTGATCGTCAACCATTTGAAGAAGAAAAAACCGAATGGTCGGGAAGTTTGCCGGAATCGGAAAGCCACGGACTCTACAGTATCGCTGTGACCGCGACCAGAGGCACAGCGGTTTACACGCTTGAAATAACTCTGCATGTGAGTCATCCCGTCAATCGAGTTGATGAAGCTCAATCTGACAATCCCCTAAATATAAAAGACTATTATTTACTGATGCCCGAAAAGTATGACCGTTCGACAAGGACAGAGCGCGAAGAAATCCTTGAATCAACAGAAACCTTTGTAGACGTTAAAAATGGATATATTGGTTCCCAAATAGGCAAGCTGGGCGAACGATGTCAGGTGGCGCTTTTCAAAAGCCCGGATAGCGGATTTATCCTTGCTTACAATGAAGATGGTGATCCTCAAGTCAATGTTCCAACAAAACTCTATTTGCTCAAATATGAAGGGGGGCAATGGGTGGACGTAACAACTGAACTTCTGCCTGTACCGGTCAATGTACGATACCACTATGACCTTCCGCAAATCGGCACGACTATCAAAGTAACCACCGCAAAAGGCAACAGAGTGTATGAGCTGGCATGGAAAAACGGCAAGTTTGAAAAGGCCTAGTGAAAGAGAACCTCATTGATTGTCAGGTAAAGCCCATCAGCCTTCAATTATCGTCCAGGGTGAAGAAGAGCAAGTAAAAGAGTCTCTCACTATGTTTGATGTTGATGTGCAAGTATAAATAACAAGCTGTCGCAGCTTGACAACAACCCCACCAAAAGATTCATGAAGGTTTATAGTTGGCCGTTCAAGTTAAACTCGCTTGGTATTCAATAAGTGAGGGCCTATGATGCCAGCACCTAAAGAAGCTGCTTGATCCGGTAGCGCCTCCGCTCCACCGAAATCCGCCTGGCATTCTAAGCGGATTAGTAAAATCAAACTCAATGCATTTACGTGAGCTTACGCAGACCAGTCCTCAGGGGATCATAACCCGTCCCAATCCCCAATTAGCGACTTAGACCCATCCGGCCCAAACGCTACCGTGATGTCTGCCGTCCCGACGGTGTTGCTGTTTCGCAGATAAAATGTTCGCGTGCTCGTCTCATAGACTCCTATCGTCGTCGTGCCGTTGCCGTCAAAGTCTCCCACCGCTGGCACCGAGTTTGATGGCCCGTACTGTATCTGTATATCGGCG
Organism: Blastocatellia bacterium; assembly: GCA_044868105.1. Taxonomy (GTDB): domain Bacteria; phylum Acidobacteriota; class Blastocatellia; order UBA7656; family UBA7656; genus JBFMDH01. The sequence continues at coordinate 6,213 of JBIOWC010000127.1, read as the reverse complement.
TTCCCTATCGTGTTACTGTTTCGCAGATAGAATGTCCGCGTGCTGGTCTCGTATACGCCGATGGTATCCGTGCCGTTGCCGTCGAAGTCTCCGACCGTTGGCAATGATCCCGGCGGCCCGTACTGTATTTGCAGGTCTGCGTTGCCGGGCGTATTGCTATTGCGCAGATAAAACGTCTGAGTCGCAGGGTCATACACGCCGATGGTATCCGTGCCGTCGCCGTTCCAGTCGCCCGCGATTGGTATGGCTCCCGCTGGGCCGTATGGTATTTGTAGGTCTGCTGGCCCGACCGTGTTGCTGTTCCGCAGATAAAATGTCCGTGTGCTAATTTCATAAACGCCTATGGTAGTTGTGCCGTCGCCGTTCCAGTCGCCCGCGATTGGTATGGCTCCCGCTGGGCCGTATGGTATTTGTAGGTCTGCGTTACCTACATTGTTCGTGTTTCTAAGATAGAAGGTTCGATCGGTCGGGAAGTAAACCCCTATGCTATCGTTTCCTCCTGAAGAGGAAGTTACCGTGCAGTTAGGAGGGAGCTCCAGCGGACTAAGAACGGAGAAAAACCCCGTCGCCAACAGTGCAGATTTGTCATCATCCAGAAAGTAGGTGTTCGGATATTCGATGTAACCCAGGTACATCAACGAGTGACGGGCAAATTCCGAACAGGTACCCTGGTCGCAGCCAGGCGGGTGAGGCAAGCCAAACGCGTGACCCAATTCATGCCCCAATCCGCCAACCCAGCGGCAAGGACCGTTGAGGTCCGGCGGCTGGCCAGCGCACGGAGGTATATTAGGCTCTCCGGTCAAACCGCGCAGATCATTGGCCGGAAGCAATGCGACCCCGCTGGTCCCCCCGGTAACCTGACCGCAGGCCGGATCGGCATCAACATAATAAATCCAGCGATTATTCGGGTCGTTAAATCCTCCGCCGCTCAGGGCAAATCCATCACCCAAAACACTGTTCCAGAAACCGATCTGCGTGGCATTACCGCCCGTGGAATAGAACGACGCTGCATGACTTGTTTGGAAAACTTCAACAATGGGAGAGTGCAATGAGAACGCGAATCCGCTACCCAGCTGACCCTGGTAGAAGGCCTGAAGGTGGAGAATCGCCGATCGAATGGCTGATATATAATCCTGCCGAATCGTCCGGTCGGAAGGAACGAGATAAACGACTCGCACCTCTTTTGGGGAAACGGTCGCACCAGCCCCGGAAGAGGTTGGACTAACGACTGAATTTTTTTTGATAAACTCGGAAGCCAACTCAGTCGAAACTTCAGCTCGAGCCCCTTCAGGGTGAGATTGGGCCTTCAGGCCCTGAACCAATGGGCGTGAATTTAGCCGCGCGCCCATATCGGGTTTTGCTGAGGCCAAGGCAAGAACGTTATCGATGATGAGAAAGGAAACGCATAACCAGATGAGATAATTTCGCGTTCTTGTTCCGTCGTGTTGCATTGTCGCTCCTTGTCGTTCGGTCGCCAACCATTGGAACCCTGAAGTACTTGTCAGAGACGTATCCGTCGTGGCGATGCTGGCGCCGGCGAAACCAATTCGCGGCTGTCGCTTACGCCCACACTTGCGGCTGAAAAGCTTCGCCAGGTAAACGGGTTCTACTTCTACGGTTCCGGGGATCGCTGATGAAGTAAGGAGTTCAGATTAGGGAGTTCAGATTGCAGACTCTGGTATTAAGTCCAAACTGAGTATTTCAGACTCCAGCAGTGCGTTCAAACTGCATATTGACCAATTAAGCCCGACCGATTATATAAACCGCCACAAACATTTTATCGAACCTGACATAGCCGTCAACCGCAACCCCTTCCCCGTTTTTAGCTCAGGTCCATCCAATACGACCGTCGCTTGACGCGGGCATAATGTGGGTAAGGAGACTTGAGTGATGAAAATGAAGAGGCTTGACGATTTCCGGCCTCGTAGATGCTTAGTAAAAATCAGGAAAGCCTTTAGCCCTATTTATAATAAGTGACCTGTTTTATTCAACTATTGCATCGGCACCCGCTTCTATGAGTTGTTTGTTGGCGGTTTCTCTTTCCGAATTATTAGGCGAGTGTAGCTTTATAATTAATTCTCTAATGTTAGATTCTGAGTCTTTGTTTATTTTCATTTTGCATCGATTTTAGAAATGAAGGTCACCAGATTTTGTGGCTTAAGCAAACTTAGCATACAAAGGTGAGAAATAAAGAAGGTCAAAATAGATTAGCTTAACGAGAAAACCATCTTCATCTACCTCAGAATTAAAATTCTGAAGCCTTGAAATTATATCTACAATTCAAAATCCGATTACTTTGGTTGATCTTTTCGACTGCCCGGCATTTGATTTGCCGGTTTTAATTAGTGCGTGTATAGTAGCGCCACCTATCGCACGAATTATCAATCGTTATGATTCGCTATTGAGATACGGCTTCCCTCAATTGAATTGAGTGCTTATCTCTACATTTTTGAGTGGGAGAAAATCTATGCAAAGAAATTTTGCGTTTTTGCGGCTTGCGGTTATTGCTTCATCTTCTTTTCCACACAATCTCAACCCCCATAATCCGCATACACCAGAACTTGCTAAAGGTTACGGGCGAACCCCGCGTAAGGCCTGTAAAAATTCGACTACTGTAAGCTCTATCAAACAGGCGGCGGGACGTGTAGCGTTTGCAAGCCGCCGAAACCCAAGAAACCTTAAAGCAATTGCATAACCACTAACCACCAGGGGAAAGGGCGATATTAGAAATGATGAAAAAAATATTCCTTCTACAATTTCTCTACCTCTTTTTGCTGTTGATGAATAATTCAGCGACAAGCGCGCAAGAGCGCAAAATTACCGTACCCGACCAAGCTTCGGAACAGCGAATCGCCTTGGTGTTTGGCAACGGCGCTTACAACATCTCGCCGCTGAAAAATCCTGTAAATGATGCCCGAGATATAGCACAATCTTTAATCTCATTTGGGTTTCAAGTGACCGTCAAGGAAAACCAAAACCTTATTGATATGAAGCGGGAGATTCGCGCCTTTGGTGACCGAATAAAGAATGGCGGGGTTGGCATTTTTTACTTCGCCGGTCACGGCGTTCAAGTCAATGGGCGAAATTATTTAATCCCGATTGGAGCGGTTATTGAAAAGGAAGAAGAAATTGAGTATGAGTCGCTTGACCTGGGGTTTGTGCTGGCGCAAATGGAGAGCGCCCGAAACCGCATGAATATCGTTATTTTAGACGCCTGCCGCAATAACCCGTTTGCCCGCAGTTTCAGGTCAACCAACCAGGGACTGGCATTTGTGAATGCGCCTAGCGGAACGCTGATCGCCTACTCAACTGCACCCGGTTCCATAGCCAGTGATGGGGCGGGAAAGAACGGAATTTACACCCAAGAGCTATTGTCGAGTATGCGGATAAGCGGATTAAGTTTGGAAGAGGTATTCAAGCAGGTGCGAGCCTCCGTACAAACCAAAACCTCAGGTAAACAGGTACCTTGGGAATCGTCTTCACTGGTTGGCAATTTTTACTTCAGTAACCCTAAGGAAAAAAGCAGTGAGCCTGCCGATACAAAATTTTTAGCGATTACCCCGGCGAGAGAGAGCGCGAAGAAAGAAGCCGCTGACTTCTATAAAAAAGGCAATGACCTTTTTAAGGAGAGAAAATTCGGCGATGCTTTTGAAGCTCATGCACAGGCCACCAACCTCGACCCCAACAATGGAGAATATTTTCGGGCTCTCGGAGAGACCTTGCTATATCTCCAGCGGTTTGACGAAGCCCATACTGCCTATGCGCGGGCGGTTCGCCTGGACTTTAACAATATCGAGGGACATGCAGGGCTTGGCGACAGTTTAAGAGCCCTGAAAAAATACGCCGAAGCGGTGCAAGAGTATGAGTATGCGCTACGACAAGATGCAAAAAATTTCCGGGCTCATGAAGGATTATGGTTCTATTATGAGGACTTTTTAAAAGACTATGACAAGGCATTAAATGAGGCCCAACTCTTAGTAGAGTTAAAACCTAGGAGTTCCCGAGCTCGGCACCACCTCGGAGCCACGTATTCACACCTCGGGAGATACCAGGATTGCATTAACACGTTTCAAGAAGCCCTACGATTACAGCCGGATTTTTACAGCTTCTATACCTGGATTGTCGGCAGCTATCTGAAGCTGGGCAAAAAGGAGGAAGCGATTAAAATAGCCAACAGCCTAGAAAAAGTCAGTCCGAGTTATTATAAGATTCTTCACGATAAAATTAAGGCAGCCAACAAATGAAATAGCGCTTCATAGGTATTTTAAATTTTCTTTTGTTGTCATCACCCGCGCTGGCGAATCGCGCCACTCACCTGGTTTCAGGCGCCATTGCCTATGCGGATTTGCAAGCCACTCACCAGACATCTTGAAGAAGGTGATGGCGCTGCTCCAACAACACCCTGAATATCAATCCCGATGGGAAGCAGTGATTAAAGACTTGCTGACCTGGCAGAAAATCACGACCTTTATATTTTCAGGATGATGGCAGGACGAGCTGACGATATTCGGGATAACCCTTCCTTGGTAGTCGAAAGATAGGTGGCTTACCGTTCCTTATCATGAAAATGCTTAACGCTGATTTCTCTTCCATAGCTTCGGGGTTTGGTCGTGAGCGGGCCGTTGGGCTCGGAGCCATCGTCTGGGTGCTCGCCGTCCAATTCTTCATTGCCCAAATCGTGGTTCAATCGGCATGGACGACACCTTTCAGTCTAACGCAGAACTTCATCAGTGACCTCGGGAACACGACCTGCGCCCCTTACCCTCCGGATTCAGAAATGTACGTCTGCTCGCCCTGGCATTTCTGGATGAATGCATCCTTCATCCTGCTTGGACTAATCATTCTGGTTGGCGGGGCGCTTGTCAGTAAGGTGTTCCCGCGCGGACGAATCCGCATTGTAGGACTTGTGCTCCTGGCGCTGGCCGGAGTTGGTATTATGGCGGTTGGTCTATTCCCGGAAGATGTGAACATTGCGTATCACAGGCTAGGCGCCGCTGCGCATTTCGTCCTTGGCAACCTCGCAATGGTGGCGTTAGGGATTGCCTTGGTACAAGGTCGCCGACCAACCTTAGCGGTCTTTTCCATTGTATCGGGCGTGGTGGGACTGCTTGCGACAGCGCTATTTATCACTAATCACTATCTGGGAATGGGTATCGGTTCAATGGAGCGACTGGCGGCTTATCCGTTGCCTTTATGGTTGATCGTGGCTGGCCTTTCCTTCTTAAGCAACCTATCGCGCCCTCGCCCGACATAACCCTGAAGCGGAAGCCCTGCAGGGTTCGCTATATAGATTTACAATGGGTGTCGAGAAATCAGGTACTGGCAATGATATTCAACGAGGTGTTTACAACCTGGGATTGGCGACCGATTCGTAATTGTCCGGGTCGCTATATTCTGCCTGCGGAGTCTGGTGATTTGACACCGTCAGAGGTATTGCGGTCAGCGGTGAAAACCGTTGAGTATCGCGTGGCTTCAGCTAGAGACCTCGTGGTGATTGCGCGCTTAGATGAGGGAGGGTTAATCTCCTACAAGCGAACCGATGGCCGCTATCTACATACTCTGAATACGCAAGAGGGCTTCGAGCGAAAGCTGTCACAACTTGGAATAGATTTGAGAGATTGCGTATGAACCCTCTGATGACCCCTGAACATCCGTTAGGGGATAACTTTATTGACTCTCTGGCGGGATCATCAGGAATCAACACCCGCCTTGCGGTTGACAGGCTTGATTGGGATGGCTCCCATTCCATGCAATTTTCTTTGACCCGTCACTTGCTTGTACAATATTCAGAGATTGATGTTGAAGTCTCAGTAGTGGGTCAGGATGAAAGAGGTTGGCCAGCGGTTGGCGCTAAACAAATAAAGTCCCGCCTAACGACCAGTAAACAGTGATCTCTGGACAAGTAAAAATTTATCTCCAGATTAGGCGGAAAAAGCGGATAAAGCGCCATCGGCTGGGGCGGATAAAGCGCCATCCGTCTTTTCCGCCCTATCAGAAGATGACCTTGTCACTGACAACAGACCGCCGTTCTTTTAACGATAAATATTTTCATACCTCTAATTTCAATCTGACCCATTACCGAAGTCTCTATCGAGTGGTTTTTCCTGCAAGATTGGTGGTGTGATTGCGAAGTGTCTTTCAACTCTGACGCCTCGCCGATGGAATGGCGGATTGGCCTAAGGAATAAATCCCCTTATTCGGCCGTCGCGGATC
>JBIOWC010000126.1:0-3847 GCA_044868105.1 Blastocatellia bacterium | reverse complement strand
CGCATAAGGAGGTTTTTCCATGACGTTACTTACCAGACAAAACCCGGGTGTTCATACCTTTGAAAGCACCTTTGGTCCGCTTTCCATTGAACAGTCAGCTTTTCAAAATATGTATCTGACGGTCACTGCCCGACGCGGCATAGCCGGCGTTGACCCCGACCCGGTCACCTCGCCACGCGATGTGTTGCTTAGATACGGCCGCCGAATTTCTACCTCCTTCCTCCACGATGCGATTCGCAATATTTATGCGGTGGTGAGTACCAAGGTGTGGGTTAATCGAGTGGTGGCTGATGACGCGGTGAAAGCGACTAAAACGCTGAAAGGCGGCGGCACCTCGCAAGTTGAGACTGCCACAGCTGCCGGCACAGTTTCAGGCTCAGGCAATGCGACCGTAACCGTCACGGCTGTCGGCATGACCAACTCTCCCAAAGCGGTCAGCGTTCCGGTTGTAAATGGTGATACAGCGTCCGTGGTCGGCGGCAAAATACGCGCAGCACTGGAAGCGGATGTGGACGTGAGCGCTTTCTTCGAGGTGAGCGGCTCCGGAGCAAACGTCGTGTTGACGGCGAAAGCGCATACGGCAAATGACGGGACGATGAATATCGCAATCGCCACGGGTACGGCAACCGGCATCACGGCGGCTCCAACCTCGGCAAACACCACGGCTGGCGTCGCCGATGTTGATGTGTTGGAAATCACTGCCAAAGGCGTAGGCAGCGACTATAACTACAGCGCCGGTCCGCCAAAGGTCGGCGTTGCGGTCACCTGGATTAATGGCACGTTTCGGGTTTTCGATTATTCCACCGGTTCAATCGAAGCAATTGAGGTTTTCTACGATGTCACCAAAGAGAACTATCAGGAGAAAGTTGAGGAGATAAACGCCACTTCCAATTTGATAGATGTTGAGTGGGTCGAACCGGATGAAGACCCGCTGGATTATTCGACCAATCAAGGATTGACCGGCGGGACCGACGGCAGCGCCATCGTCAACGCGGACATCGTCGGCGATGAAGAAGATGGCACCGGCATTTATGCATTTCTTGATAAGTCATTCGCGCCCGGTTTCCTGATGGCTCCTGGCTATACGGATGAGACGGTCGGTCTGGCCTTGCTTGATGTTGCAAGCCGCAATCGGAAGCTCGCACTCATTGACTCAACCTTTGGCATTGGCAGCAGCGTAAGTTCCCTGATTACCGAGAAGCAACAGTACGCCTCGCAGTTTGGTCGCGCCATCTACGTCGCTCAGTGGGTGAAGCAACTCGACCCGGACATCAAGGCGCAGAAGTTCGTCCCCCGTTCGCCGATACGCGCCGCGCAGATCGCCGCATCCCACAATTTCCCCGGTTCTATTGCTAATGTCGGCGCCGGAACGAAATTCGTCCTGCCGAATGTAACGAAGCTCGAATATGACTTCAACGACCTGGACCATGACGAACTGAACCGCAACGGGGTGGATATTGCCCGGAATTTCTCAAAAGCCAATCGCGGAATCATCTCCTTTTCAGCGCGAACGGTCTCCGGCGACATTCGCTATCGCTTTAACAGCGTGCGAGTCATCTTCGATGTGCTGGCCGACAGTATTGAGAAGAACTTAATTGATTATGTTTTTGAGCTAATCAGTGACCGCCTAAAATACCAGGTTGAAAAATCGATTGACCAATTCCTGATGCGTTTGTGGCGTGAAGGCGTGCTCTTCGGAAAGAATGCGGCTGATGCCTATAAGATCGTCGTTTTGAATGATCCGGTACAGGAAGAGCAGGGCATTCTTTCAATAGACGTTTATGTTAAGCCGACGCCGCCTGCCGAGCGTATCCTCGTGACCTTCTATCGGACGTCACTGAGCGTCGACTTCAAAAAGAATGCCGTCTTCGCCAGCGATATCACCGCTGCCTAATCAATGGGCATTAAACTTATTCACTTTTAGAATCAAAAGAATTGCATAGGAGATTTTCAAATGGGACAGACTACAACCCTCGTTATGGCGGAATTGCTCGGATTGACAGCGACGATTGAAAAACACTCGGCCTTAAATCGTAAACGTCGAAACGCGCCGATTCAAAACGTGCCTGGTGATGGCAGAAATAAAGTGCAGGATATTCATGACCCGGTGGAAATCGTTGAGGAGATCACCCTGGAGTTTAATCGGGATGCGAATAATGTTTTTCTGGCACAGGCACACACCATGTTCGATCAACAACTTTTAGACCCGACGACGGCCCAGCCGATAAACCTTTATTCATATCAGGACGGGTCGCAGAGCATCGTGGACCGCACCTCTGCGATACAGGCGGTAATTCAAAGCATCTCTTCACCGGAAGGCGACACAAACAATCATGGTTTAGCCACAACGAAAATCACAGTCAAACCTTTGGCTATGAGAGGCGCGGCCTAAGTCGGGTACAAATTTAATCCATTTCTTTTCCTCTTTTGATTAGCCATGGCAGAAATCGTTCCACCTTACATCAAACCACCGGGACTAATCGTTCCGAAGCCAGGCTATAAGCCAGTGTTTCCCAGCGAAACGAAGGCGCGCATCAACGTCACGGCGCGCCTACTTTCACTCGATACCGGGCTGACGGTGATGTTCTCATCGGTAAACTATTTTGCGGTTCCGCATAAGGTTCAACGCCAAGGTGGAGCAAGGTGGAACGAAGCTGGCATTGCGCAGGCGAGCCCGCAACGGCTTGAGTATCAACAGACCAATCCGGATGTCTGGACAATCAGTTTTCTGATGGATGCTTATAATCATCCGGGTGGCGTAGCCAATGACTTTGAAGCCGATTTGCAAAACCTCTTTGAGTTGAAAAATCGCGTGCCAGGACTTAAACGCGCACACAAGTGCATGTATGTTCACGGCAAGATGCTTTTTCGCTGTATCCTCGAAGATATACAAGCGCCGATAGAAATCTTTTCACTATCTGGTGGGCCACTTCAAGCATACGAAGCAACCATCGTTTTGAAACAAATTCCGAGGTGAGATGCCGCGACCCAAAAGCCTGTATGAACGCTTCACCAAAGCGACCATTCCGCCGCCGGAAGAGTTTGAAGCGCAACACCTGGTGATTGAAGGCGAGCACGCAATTGGCATTGCCAATGCCGAATATCGTCTCGAAGAGTACGACCCTGACCGGTGGCGAGAGATGCTACTGTATAACGAGATTGACAATCCGTTTCTTTTAGATGTTCCGGTTGAAGAAGGCGGAGTTGCCGGCACCATCATTCGCATCCCGCCAACTCCACTTCCGACTTTTGATTAACCATGGGTGACCGACTTGTAGGCTGGTACCGGGTAACCATAAATGGTGTGGCCTATGAAAATGGGATGCAGTTTGATACAGAAGAGCATCCGGCCATGCTCGAAATTGAGCACCGGGATAATGAAGCAACGCGGCTGACGCTTTCCGTATTCGATTGTTTGAACGGTGGCAGTCCACCTTATCCCGAATTCAACCGCCATCCCAATCCGCGCAAAGTCAGCAACATTGTTGTTGAAGCGGTTGGCGGATGGGAGGGGGAACAACTTTATCCGCTGTTTGCCGGTTATTTAGTTGCCAAATGTTTCGACGAAGAAATCCCAAGCTACACCAAGTTTGTTGCACTGCACGAGGCTGGAAAGTTAAGCAAGCACGAGCGGGTTGATACGTTTGGTCCCATGTCCGGGCTTGCCATGCTGAAGAAAAAAGCTGGTGAGTACGGCTGTACGATAGAGCTAGATAAGTCGGCTGCCGGTGACCCGGCGCTCACCGAAGTTCTCAACATCTGGTACCAGGAAGGCAAAACCAACTGGCAGATGATGATGGACTTTTTGCGCGAACATGGATTCATTACCACCTATAAAAAGCGCAAC
>JBIOWC010000125.1:0-6060 GCA_044868105.1 Blastocatellia bacterium | reverse complement strand
TCGAGGCGCTCGGCTGCAAGGGGGGATTGCCGCCTAAGAAGACCGAGTCGCTAACCCCTAAACGCGTGAAGAAACGACCGGCGCCGGCGCGAATGACTGTCCGATCGTTAAACGCATAAGCGACACCCAGACGCGGTTGGATATTCCCCTTGTGAATCTTGGAATACTGCTTGGGAACGCCACGGAACAAGAAGTCGAATTCTCCGGTATCGGCAATCGGCACCCGACCGCTGGCGGCATCCGGGAAACCGCTTCCCGGAATCACCAGACCATTAAAGCGGGATTGTAAATTGCCTGAGGTAATGAACCCGTTCGCCGGATTCAACGACACGGCAATTGAAGGGTCATAAAACCGCTCATCGAAAACCACCATATTCCGCCACAGGCTGTAGTAGGGTTGAATAACGCTGTGCCGCAAGCCCAACTCAAGGCGCAATTTCGGCGTCACCTTCCAGGCATCCTGGAAGAACCATTCAAACATATGACCGCGATATGGGGTGAATGAGCGGGCTCCGAGTTCGGCGTAAGTGTCGAACAAGCCCAGCGCCGCATTGACAATCGCCGGCCGTTGGAGAACCCCGCTTTCGGTTGTATTAACAAAGACGAAACGACCGTTCTGGTTGTTGGTGCCGCCCGGCGTGCCGGCGACATTAATCTGGTCAAAGTCATTCTGCCCCGCTCTTTCAAAGTAGGCCCCAAATTTGAGCGTGTGATTGCCGCGAATATTCGTCATATTGTCCGACACCTGATAAATCGGCCCGGTTGATTGAGACGGATACGGGCCGCCATCAATGCGGCTGAAGGGGCTGAGCCCGTCAACGGTCGGCACTTTATCAGGAATCTCTTTGCGATCGGGGAAGATGTATGGGTAATTAATTCCATACTGACTGCGCTTGTAGAGATCGGTTTGCGCAATGGAGATGAATACCTGATCGCGGCTTCCCGCTACCAGCGCTTCATTAATCCAGGTTGGCGAGATGGTCCACACCCAGTTGAATGAGGTGGTCTGATTCGGGCGATCAAAAATTCGCGGCGCCACCCCCGGGTCATTGTCGAAGGGGAAGGGCGCCAGCTCAAGGAAGTGATAGAGCTGGGCTCGCCAGCGGATGGAGTGATTTTCGTTCGGGTATAAATCAATCGAGATAGTATCCTTGCGCTGGTCTTGAGTCTCGGCGCGTTCGGCGAACCAGTTGGTGGTGCCGGGACCGTCAAAGTTCGGTTCGGGGAAAGCTTTTAGCAGCCCAATGCCACTCGGACTCAAGCGATTTTGAGGAATGATATTGCCCGGAAATGGTTGCCCCGTGAGCGGGTCTTTAATAATAACCGCAGTCGGGAAAAATTTGCTGGGGGTGAGCAGTTCGCTGAAATCCCCATTACGCATCTTCAAAGTTGGCACTGTGCGTGAGGCGGTTACGCCGCGACGCCGCCGTACCCATTCCTGTCCCCATAACCAGAAAAGTTTGTCGCGCCCTTTGTTGAATTCGATACCGGGTAACACGACCGGACCGCTGAGGCTGTAGCCAAACTGATTGAACCGGAATGGTTCAGGTCGGCAATGGGCGTCGGCGGGGAACTGTTCGCAAGGTCGGGTCACGGTGCTACCCGAACGGTTGCGGGCCCAGCTATTGGCGTCGAAGGCTGAATTGCGCATGAACTCATAAAAAGTGCCGTGCAGGTCGCGACCCCCGCTCTTGGTTACGATGCGGACCTGTCCACCGCTTGAACGTCCGTATTCAGCGCCGTAATTGGCGGTCAGGATTTGCACCTCTTGCGTGGCATCCACGTCGGCAACCCCGATGCTGGTGCCGTTTGAGCGGGTGCGAATGGCTACCGCGCCATCGAAAGTGACCAAACTATCCTGGGTGCGCGAGCCGTTGATATTCAAGCCGCCGGAAGTGAGTCCGAAACTGAACCCGCCGAGCGCGCTGCCACTGCTGACGCCTGGTTTAAGCAGAGCCAGAAATAAGGGGTTGCGTCCATTGAGCTGCAGATATTGAATCTGCGCGCCCTGCACCAATTGGCCGACGGTGGCGGTCTCTTTTTGTACTTCGGCTGAACCGGCGACCACGGTAACCATCTCGGTCACCTGACCGACTTCCAGCGTAATGTCAACGCTCGTGGCAATATTCGGATCGATCTTTTTACTTGAGAGCGTCGAACGTTTGAAGCCGGTTTGTTCGACGATGATGGAATAGACATCGGGCGGTACGTTGGAAATCACATAGTAGCCCTGGTCATTGGTTACCGCCGTTCGTTCAACACTTTTGGTTTCGCTTTTTACGATAACCTTGGCGCCGGCGATGGCCGCTCCGGCGGTATCTTTGACAAAGCCAGAAATCTGCGCATTGTCGGATTGTGCGAAGACGGTTATTGAAGTGCATAAGCACATCATTAAGGTTAAAAACGCCGTCAATCGTTGCCAGCGTGAACGGCTCAACAAACGATTGATTGAAAGGGGTGTGCGCCTTTCAATTGACGAGGTGCAAGGTAATGTTGGTTGATGCATGCTTAATTAATCCTCCTCCCTGAGATTAAGTAAACGGATAACGGATAGAGCGACTGAACGGAATGTGAAGCCGCCCTGCTCAACTACAGCGAGTTGACATCAAAGATTTTTGTAGAAAGAACCAGCATTGATTAGAGCCGAGATTTCACCTGCCCATTTTCCTGTGAGGATAGAAAATTCATAACCCTACCCCCTTGTTCGACAATCAAAATTTAGATTTATTTGAGACGCTATTGTTAGGCGCCGGGATTATAGCACGACAAATGTGGGAATTCTACACGCTCGCCTGTCGTCGCCTGGCCCAAAGCGTGGAATTAAGAAAAAATTTTGACGGGTTGGTGCGGTAGCCGGATAGCCTGTAATAAGAGACGGCCGCAACCTTCGTCCGTGACCCTGCTCAGTTGATTTTGGCAAACGGCACATTGCCGATTCGATAAAGCCGCCAGTCCTGGTAATCGAAATGCCACCATTCGGCTTCGTATACCGTAAAGCCTTCGGCTTCCATAGCCTCACGAAGCAGACGACGATGCCAGCGTTGCAGACTGGTGCCGCCGGGATAATCCGGGTAAGCGCGGTCGGTGGTCTCATCATAGGTGCTGACCATTTCGACAGGTTTGCCGGTCTGCAAATCATAGAGCGTCAGGTCAACCGCGCAGCCGCGATTATGGCGCGACCCCGTAGCCGGATTGGCGACAAAGATATGCTGAGCTTCGGGAGTTGCGTCCCAGAAAACCTTCGTTACATACCACGGGCGATAGCCATCATGAATGAGCAGCCCATAACCTTTGGCCTTTAACTTTTGCTGGGCGCGCACCAGTGCCTGAGCCGCCGGGCGTTGCAAAAAAGCGCGTTCTTCGCTGTAGAAGACCGAACTCAAAAAATTATTGGTCGTCGCATAACGGACTTCGAGTTTGATGGTCGGGTCGAGCTTCGTGAGTTCGACTAGCTCCTGCTCGCGAAAATTGCCGGTCTCTTGCGGCGGCTCGGCCTTGAGCGCTTCTTGCAATAACTCGGCGACCGGACGGACAGGTTTGATTTTCAGTTGCGAGGCGCCGGCTTCGGGTTCGATGTTGCGGCGTTTGAACGTAATGCCGGCAGCTTCGACTTGCGTGGCGCGCCCACGGGCGTCGCGTTTAAAGATTAACTGCTCGCCAGCATACAAACCGCGCGTCGGAAATTTAAAGACCGTCGCTGAAACTTCATCCAGGGGGTCGAACTCGTACCACTCAATTAAACACCAGAGCTTGCCGTCGCGCTCAAAGATATAAAGGATGTCGTGATCCCAACCATATTCGCCAATCAACCCTTTGAAGCGTTCAGGCGCAGGAACCGGTTTTTCAGCGGTGACGCGACGGTAGGTTTCGTTATTGATGATGAGCTGGTTATTGTGAAGATTGATTCGCTGGCCGAACCCCAGGCGGTCATCAATGATAAGTTCGCTACCGACAACTTTCGATGGCGCGGTCTCCTGGCCTTTAAGACTGAGGCCGGCGACTCTCAGTTGCGAAGGCTCACCCCCCTGGTTGCTCAACATGGAGAGTTTGCCCGCGCTCTCAATCAATTCAATATGATGATTGCCATTTGCATATTGTCCGGCCAGTTCTTTGGCAACTTCAGAACTGAGCGGTAAGGTCTTTTCCGGTTGGGGAATGAGCTTTCCTTCACGCGCCGCCAGCATAGCTTTGAGCGCCAGGTTTGCAATGCGATTGGTCACCGCATTGACCGAATCTTTGGTCGCCACAACGACAACGCCGAGCCGGTCGTCAGGCAGCGCGGCCAGCGTCGTGGCGAATCCGTAAATCGCGCCGCCATGTCCGACGCGCCGATGCCCGTCGAGCGTGCCCAGTCCGAAACCAATGCCATAAGCCGTTTTATTTCCCTGCGCATCGGTTTGCGGCATCCACATCTGCTCAAGCGTTTCGCGTTTGAGCAAGCGCCCGTTTTTGCCTTCACCCCCTGCGAACAAGGCGCTCATAAAGTGCGACAAATCTGCAAGCGTCGTATACATGCATCCGGCCGGCGCAATCCCCAGTTCAAAGGTCGGCGCATCAAAGACGCGTCCATCTATCGTCCACATCTGAGCTTTTGCGAGATTTTTGTTCAGCTCAGCCGTCGGCTCAAAATTGCTGTCCCTCATGCCTAGCGTCTCAAGCACCTGCTGCTTTAAATATTTTGCGAAAGGCGTTTTTTGCGTGCGCTCCAAAACATACCCGACCGTCGCGATAGCCGCGTTGGAATATTTGGTTCGCGTTTCCGGCGCATAAACCAGGGTCGTTTTATTCAAGCTGGCAATCGTTCGCGCAAGGGTTGGCGGTGCGGGGTCGAAATAACTCCCGACAGGCGTTTCGCGCACCAGCCCCGAACGATGGGACATGAGTTGACGAAGCGTGATGGCGCGCCCGAAGGGATTACGCGGGCGAAATTCAGGAATGTAGCGCGTCACCGGCGCGTCCAAATCGAGCTTGCCTTGTTCGACGAGTTGCATGACGGCAATATCGGTGAAGAGTTTCGATACCGACCCGACGCGATAGATAGTCTTTTCCGTCGGCGGCGTTTTCGCTTTCGGGTCGGCGTAACCGAATCCTTGTTGCCAGACCATCTCCTGATTATCGACAAGCGCAATCGCGACGCCCGGCAAATCTTTCTCCGCCAGTTGCTCATTAATAAATTCGGAGAGCCTTCGCTTGACCGCCGAATAATCGGTCTTGGCGATTGCTTGTCGAGACCCAGCCGGTTGATTGGCGAACGAAGTTGCAAAGCTCACCGGGGTTGAGGATTGTAGAAGTAGAGCAAGGCTTAAAGTGAAAATGAGTAATAAGCTTTTCATGCAGATTCTCCGATGCGGTTGAGATGATTGACAGCGAAAGAATACTACTGGCTCAGAGTTTTTGTGTAAACGAGGGGAGTTGATAATCGCCGGCTGAATGGCGTTGCGGCCAATCCCAGGTCACGCAGTTTCTCGCCAAGAAAAACTGCGCGCGTATCTCTCGCCAAAGACGCAAGGTGTCGCAAAAAGCTTTTTCTTATAGGGTTCATGCAATAGAATTGGCTTCACTTTAAGGTTGTTGGTTTTGACGAATGGCTCACTTATTCATTAAAAAACCATGCATTGGCTTACTCATTCTCGCCATGTTGATCAACGGTCACGGTCAAGCGCAGACGGTTTCACCAAATCGTTATGGCGCGTTTCTCTTCGGCGTTGATTATTACCCTGAACAGTGGTCGCAATCCCTTTGGGAAGAGGACGCCAAACGGATGCAGGAATGCGGCGTCAACACGGCGCGCATAGGTGAGTTCGCCTGGGCGCTGATGGAACCCCGTGAAGGGGTGTTTGATTTCACGCTCTTTGATCGCGCCATTGCTGGGCTGGCGAAATACGGCATTAAAGTCATTTTCGGAACGCCCACGGCAACGCCTCCTAAATGGCTGACACAAAAATACCCGGAAACGCTGCATGTCTTTATCAATCGTCAACCGGCAAACGACCAGTCGCGCCGGCATTATTGTTATAACAGCCCCGTGTATCGTCGGCTTTCAAAACGCCTTGTCGAAGC
>JBIOWC010000124.1:0-1949 GCA_044868105.1 Blastocatellia bacterium | reverse complement strand
GCAAAACTTGCATCATTCTTTTTCCAGGCGAGCGGTTTGAAACAATGATTGCGGCGAAATTCGATATCAGCGGGAACCAGGTTGGCAATTTTTGGATCCGCGCCGCCGAACATCACATTTTCGCCGGCGCCTTCCAAATAGTTATTCACAATCTTGAAGGGACCCGGCCCATTCCATCCGCAAATGGCTTGCGAATCGGCCCCCTGTTCGTGGCAATCCGACAGGTAAGAATCAATCACACTGGTGCGAGCGCTGTTGAGCGCCACGCCGCGCCGCAGGTTGACCGTCGCGTTGCCATGGATGAAACAACGGTCTATCACCAAGTCGTGCGGCACTTCGGCAAGCGAGGTCTGACCCGTGGAACCGAGTTGAATTAAGTCATAAGTCGTTGAGACTCCCGGCGCGATGGTCAGTTCGAGGCCCAGCAAACGATAGTGATGAGCGCCGGGTGCGGTTTTCAAGACCGGGTCGGCATTCGGGGTCACCAGCCTGGGCATACGCGCCGCGTAATCTGGAGTTGCGCGAGTGCCGGCGGCCGGAAGTTGCGCGTCAACGGCCGAAGAACGAATGGTAATCCAATTATTGCTTTCCGCTTTTTTCGGCAAGGTGAAATTGCCGGCGAAAGTCGCGCCCGCTTCAAGCAGGATGACATCGCCCGGCGCCGCTCGTTCAAGCGCCGCTTGAAAATTACGCGCCCCCGCTTCACCACCGGCTACGGTAATCTTATGACCCGTTGGTGCTGTATAAGTGGTATCCAGGAGCGTCGCAGGCTTTGCCGGCTCCGGGCGCGAATTATCGGCCTTGGCATTCGCTTGCTGGCTTGCCGGTTCCAGCGCCACCGCGACCGCATTCGAAGATGAAAGATTCGCTTCTTCAACGCGCCCGGATTTGGGGGCGCACGAAACCCCGGTCACACAAAGATAAATTGCCACTATGGTTTTACAAAAATGCACGGCTACTTCTCCTCTCGCAGGGTTATCTCCTGACCTCTGACTCGCAATATAGGTGGCCTTCGCGGCTACACGCTGCGTTGCGCGAATTGATCGCGGTATTCGATTCGAGGTGGCGCATTTGATAGCCCAGGTCTTCCAAGAGACCAACCACGCGTTCGGCGTTAGCGGTCTTTTCTTCCATCCCTGCGCCATGAATTTCGATGCATAAGCGCGGGCGAAACTTTCTCAAAGTCCCCTGCATGCCGAGCAAGGCGGCGTACTCCATGCCTTCAACATCAATTTTGATAAAGTGAGGCGCTGGCAGTTTGCTGCGCTCCATTTCATCGTCGAGCGCGTTGACCTCAATCACGCAAACCGTGGCGCTGGCTTCCTGCTTAATCTGATTGGCTATCGTTTGACTTGCCGTGCCCCGCGCCGGTTCAAGCGCCGGATAAGTGAAGGTCAATTGCGCCTGTTGATTGCCGAGTCCGACCGACAGGATACGGACATTGTTAAAGTGATTAAGTTCGACATTGCGTTGAATGCGCCGGTAACTTTGCGGGTTCGGCTCAAAGGCAATCACTTGCCCGTGCTGGCCTGCGCGATGCGCAAAGAAAAGCGTGAAGAGTCCTTGATCGCCGCCCACATCATAAATCGTCAGCCCTTGCCATTCGAGACCCGCGAGAAACTGTTCTTCCACCTCCCACTCTTGCGGGCGCGGAATGAAGGTGGGCAACCATCCCATCCCGCCTTGTCGTTTCAGCCCCCGCGCCGGACCGTATTTGGTGGTGTAAACCAGCTGGTCAATCAGCGGGGTGCGACTCAAGCGGGCAACAAGATTGTGTTTCAGCGACATGACACAATTCCTTTTCTGGTCAGGGAAATATTGGGCAAGAACATCCTGTAGAATTAGGGAACAGAAGTTTCACCAGCACATGCCTTGATAACTATTGCGGCTGTCTTCGACTTCGAGGAGTCGCACTAAATCAATAATCACGCGCCCGTTGTTCAGCTTGT
>JBIOWC010000123.1:0-14721 GCA_044868105.1 Blastocatellia bacterium | reverse complement strand
GCACTCCGATGGTGAAGAGATTCATTGGGATTTTGTTCGCGCGGCGCTCGCTTCGGTTGCTGATTTGGCTATCTTGCAATTGCAAGATGTCGTGGGGCTCGATTCCAGCGCGCGCATGAATTTGCCGGCCACCGATAAAGGCAATTGGGACTGGCGCGCCCGCGCTTCGATGCTCACGAAAGAAGTAAGCCGCCGGCTGAGGGAGATGACTGAAATTTACGGGCGCGCCTTATAGAAGTTTGGTAGGCATGATAAGCCGCAAGGAAATTAAAATAGAAGGTTACACGCCCGAAGAAATTCTCAACCTATCCGATGAAGGGATAGAGAGCTTCGTCTTTTGCGGCGAACCACTGGCATTCAAAATCGGTTCAGCAGAAATTCTTGGCGAATTTCGCCTGGAGACCAATAAGTTGATTGTCGAACTCGCACATATTGATGGAGGGGGCGAAGGTGTTTTACCAACCCTTTGGCTACTGGCTGAAAGATATGCGGAGAAACGCGGCTTAACTCAGATTGAGTGGCTTGTTCATGCAGTAAATTGCGCCAAGCCAAATTTAAAGCTGCGTCGAATTTTAGAACTTAAAGGTTTCGAGATAAAAAATCTTAAACCTTTCGGAGAAGCTTTTTATCTACTCCATCAGCTTTGAAAGTGCGTTTCAAGGGCTCTTACGCGTAGTTGAAAACGTCGCCAGCGGTGGCGCCGGGATGCGCGCCGCTTCTTCGGGGGTTTGCGCATGGCGGCGCGCCAGTTCGAGTTTCAAACTCTCTTCGCCGCGTGCCATCGCCCATTGGTGATTTGCCGAAAAAAACGGCTTGAGCAAAAACGACAGACTTCTCAGCAAAGGCTTTTCGGCGCGAATCCGCCAATCATATGTGATATTCACAAACTCGCCATCTTGCGCCAGCGTCCACTTACCTCGCCCGATAAAATCGCCCCACGCTTCGAGCGAAAAGCCATATGGATAATTCGATTCGGTGACGCGAAATTGCCAGCGCAAGGTGTAGGGGCAGCCAGCCCTTGGTGTAGAGGTCTACGACTTTGCCAACTCCGTCAGCATCCCCCGGTTCAAGCACCTTGACATCCAGATAGACGGCCGGCCACCAACGCGGCAAATCTTCGGCCTTGCGCAAAATGTCTGCGACTTCATTAAGGGTGCCCGGCACGCGCCAGTGGGTGATGAATTGATAATCGTTTGTTGACATTGTGAAGCTTTCCTTTCTTTGCGCGATTGTAAACGATTTGACAAGTAAGTACGAAGCTAACCAAGATTTCAGATTGCCATTTGAGGAAAATGATTGGGAGTTTTTATGTTAAATTTCGAGGCCTTTGAAGTGTTGACGTTCGATTGCTACGGCACCTTGATTGACTGGGAGTCGGGAATTTTAGCGGCGCTGCAACCCCTTCTGGCGGCGCGCGCCATAAAACTGGACGATGAAAAATTACTGGAGCTTTACGGAGCCCTCGAAGCCCAGGCAGAAAGCGGCGATTATCTGAATTACCAAACGATTTTAAAAACCGTAGTGCGCGGTATTGGCGCGCGGTTGAACTTCAACCCATCGGAACAAGAGCTGGAAAATTTCGCCACTTCGGTTAAAGATTGGCCGCCGTTTGCCGATACCGTAAGCGCTTTGCAAGCTTTAAAGAAAAAATATCAACTCGCCATCATTTCTAATATTGATGATGATCTGTTTGCCTTTTCTAAGGCGCATCTCGGAGTCCCATTCGATTGGGTTATCACTGCCGAACAAGCGCGCTCTTATAAACCGTCGTTCAATAATTTCCAACAAGCGTTTCAGCGCATTGGCAAATCAAAAGATAAAATTTTGCATGTGGCGCAAAGTATCTTTCACGACATCATTCCGGCAAAACAACTCGGCCTCGCAACCGTCTGGGTGAATCGAAGACATGGCAAAGCAGGCGCGGGCGCGACCAAACCGGCACCCGGTGAAGCCGATTTGGAAGTAAAAGATTTGCAATCGCTCGCCCGGATGATGAGGTTGAGTTAAAGAGAGGTACGTTGCGGGCGGGTCATCGCGGCAAGACCAGCGGTTCGCTATTCTGAGCCTTCTTGATTTCGCTCACGAAATCTTTAAGCGCCTCTTGCCAGGGTCGCAAGGGTTTCAACCCCAAGGCTTCGGATAGTAAACATCGCATCGCTGAATTGCGGGGGCGCGACGCGGGTTGATTTAAATCTGCGCGCGTGCAGGGTTCAATCACGACATCCTGCATTTGATTAAGGTCAAGCGCCAGGCGCGCAAATTCAAGCCAGGTCATCGCCCCGGTGTTGGTAATTTGATAAAGCCCTGACTTGCCCAGCGCCATAATCTCTTCGATGCGCGCCGCGAGGTCCGGAGCATAGGTGGCAATCGAAACCTGGTCTTGCACGCCTCTTAATTTCGCGCCGGCTTTGGCGTAATCAAATATCCGGCTGCCGAAATTTTTTCCGCCCACCCCGAAGACCCAAGAGGTGCGAATGATGCAGGCTTGCTCGAACGCTTCACGCACGGCTCGCTCACCTGCAAGTTTCGATCTGCCATAAACGCTCAGTGGATTCGGCGCGTCGTCTTGCGTGTAAAACCCCTCTTTTTCGCCATCAAAAACATAATCGGTGCTGACGTGAACGAACCCGGCCTGGCACGCGCGACTGGCGCGCGCCAGATGTCGCGCGCCTTTTTCATTAACCGCAAAAGCCCATTCCCTATCGGTTTCGCAGCGGTCAACATTGGTCGTGGCAGCGCAATTAATCACCGCTTGTGGGGTTTCCCCTGCGATGATGCGTTGCACGTCTGCTTCATTGGTGATGTCAAGTTGGGCGTGATTGAGGGCAACCACGCGCCAATTCGATTGGCGCAATTGTTCGCTCATCGCGCGCCCCAGCAAACCGCCCGCACCGGTAATCACCGCGGTCTTCGTTTGACTCGATAGCGTCTGGCTTTCGCCAAGCTTTTCAACTGGTAAATCAACACCCATATAATTTCGGAGTCGAATCGCCTATCGCCTTTCGACGTTTGCCTTTTTACTTTTTACTTCTCACCGGCCGCCGTACATGCGTTCATAATACTGGGCGTATTCGCCGGAGCGCGCCCGACGCACCCATTCTTGATTTTCCCTATACCACCTGACGGTCTTTTCCAGCCCGCTTTCAAACGATTCCTGGGCGTGCCAATCACACTCGGTTTCCAGTTTCGTCGGGTCAGTCGCGTAACGACGGTCGTGTCCCGGTCGGTCTTTGACAAAGGTGATGAGCGAAGGCGATTTACCTAACAGATCGAGTAAGGCGCGCACCACTTCAAGGTTGGTTTTTTCTTCGCGTGAGCCGATGTTATAGACTTCGCCGCTTCGCCCCTTGTGTAATACCTGATCAACGGCGCGACAATGGTCTTCGACATAAAGCCAGTCGCGCACATTGAGTCCATCGCCATAAACCGGGAGGGGTTGGTCTTCCAGCGCATTGGCAATCATCAAGGGAATCAGTTTTTCGGGAAATTGAAAGGGGCCGTAGTTGTTCGAGGCTCTGGTGATGACGGTGTCCAACCCAAAGGTCACGGCAGCAGCGCGAACCAGATGTTCGGCAGCAGCTTTCGATGCGGCATAAGGGCTGTTCGGACGAAGCGGCGATGATTCAATAAAGTAGTCATCTGTCTCACAAGACCCCATAACCTCATCGGTGCTGATTTGCACAAAGCGGGATATTTGGTGAGCCCGTGCCGCATCAAGTAAAATTTGTGTGCCCATCACATTGGTGGTGATAAATTCAGCCGCGCCTTCAATGGAACGATCAACGTGCGATTCGGCCGCGAAATTGACCACCACATCGGCGCCGCTCATCGCTGCATCAATAGCCGCGCGGTCACCAATATCGCCACGCACAAAGCTGTAATTCGGATACTCAGCAACCTCGCGTAAATTTTCGAGATTGCCCGCGTAGGTCAGTTTGTCAAAGTTGATGACTTGGTAATCCGGGTATTTGCTGAGTATATGGCGAATGAAATTTGAACCAATGAACCCGGCGCCGCCGGTGATGAATAATTGCATGAAATTCCTCTCTATTTATGAACCGTCGCATTGTAGCGAGTAAAATTTACTTTTTTCAACCAGTAAGAGAAAAACCAATCGCCGTTGAAGGGGTTTGAAGGGATATGATATATTGCGCATCCTCACGTTCATTAGCGCAAGACCAAAATTATAAACAGCGCGTTTTTCCGTTCACTCACAACCATCGTCGCCCAAGACGATGTTCAACCATCTAGGAGGCAAAATGAAGAGGTTTATCGCTCCCATCATGCTCATGGCATTGACGGTTTTCTCTGTCGTCGCGTTTATGACGCAACCCGCCAGAGCCGACATTGTGGTTTTCACCGCGCAATTGCTCGCCAGTAACGAAGTGCCGCCGGTCAGCAATGCCGACGCGAACGCTTTCGGCAATGTGACGGTCACCCTTGACACCACGGCAAATACCGCGAGGTTCGACGTCAGTGTCAACCAGGTCGCCAGTCCTGTGCTTATTCTTTCCCATATTCACGAAGGAGTAGCCGGGGTCAATGGCCCCATCCGCGTCGATTCGGGGCTATCACCGGCAAACCCGGTCTCCTTGGTCAACGGCAGCGCTTCCTTCACGCGCTCGAATCTACCCGTTGCGACCGATGTGCGAGATCGGTTACTGGCCAACCCGGCTGGTTTCTATTTCAATGTCCATTCAAGCCTTAATCCGGGCGGCGTCGTTCGTGGTCAACTGGTTCGCGCCACGGCTGCCGCCGGCGTGACCGCGCCGACCCTTTCGCAATGGGGCGCCATCCTGATGACGCTGCTCTTCATTGCCGCCTGCACCTTCTTCCTGGTCGGACGCAGCAAACCAGTTTTCGCCGCAGATAACGCTTCGATGATTTCGCTTCCCGTAAGCGCCATTGACTGGCGACTGTTGGTTAAAGTCGCGCTCAATATCGAAGTGATGATTGCGCTTGTGCTGCTCGCCTTGCGCGCCAGTATGGTTGATGTATTTGGCGCCTTGGCCTCCGGTCTGCCGCTTGCCTATATCGTCTATCTCATGATTGCCAGTGGCAGAAAAAAATAGTTGAATGATGAAGCGATAAACTTCCTCATTCATTCTTTGCAGTTGAATACCGACTGAAAAAAGCGTGTAGCGCAGGCTTTACGGCTTGCGCTACAGTCGCTTTCAGGCAAGTGTTAGGTCTATGGTTATAGCCGAACAAGTTAAGCATTTCTTTTCCGCCAATCAAAAAGCCCTGCGATTTTTGGCGCTTTTTGCGCTCATCTTTAGCGTCTGCTATTTCATTTTTGGCATCGCCGAAGGGGTTAGAAACGGACTGATTAAACCTTACACAGGGATTTTGGCAAAAGCCGTCGCCGGGATTGTTAATCTTTTTGGCGCCGGCGCGACGGCTGAAGGAACCATTGTTCAAGCCAGCAATTTCTCGCTCAACATTGCCATGGGTTGCGATGGCGTTGAGGCGGCCTGTCTGTTTTTAGCCGGTGTCCTGGCCTTTCCGACTTCCTGGCGCGCCAAACTTATTGGACTGGCAATCGGCATTCCCGCCATTCAACTGATTAATATCTTGCGCCTCGTGGCGCTCTATTACGCAGGCGTTTATTTCCCATCCGTAGTTGAAGAGATTCACGTTTATGTCGCTCAAACCGTCGTCATTATCCTCTCCACAGCCCTTCTCATCCTCTGGCTCGAACGCATTGCCACTCGCTATCGGACAGCGTAACTGGTTGTGGAGACTGCTTGCAGCCTTAGGCTTGTATCTGCTCTTGCTGCCGGTCTGGTGGTTTAGTTTAGGTGCGACGGCAAATATCAGCGGCACGATGGCAAATTTCATTTATCGTCTATTCGACCCGCAGATGATCATTCGTCCCGAAGGCCGAGAAATAAAGTTTACGGTGACGGCAACCCCGGCCAGCGGTTTCGGCGGCCAAGCGCATCATTCGGCACTGCGTATGGATACCATGACGTATGGCTTACCGATGCTGGTGGCGTTAATCCTGGTGACCGCCGCCGAGTCGTTTCGCGCCCGACTTCGAGCCTTAGGGCTCGGCATTCTGATTATGCTGTTGCTCACCATTCCGGTGGTGATGATGTCAGCGAAAATTACCAGCCTCGAATTGGAAGACATGATCACGCAGGCGAATTTCGCGGCGGGCGGCAAACGGTCAGGTTTTTTCAATCTCGCTTTTCATGGCTATTCCTTCGCGCAACCGGTGTTCGCCGTTTTGATTTGGTTGAGCTTCGTGATGCTGGGATTATTCAAAAAACGAGTTAGAGAAGAAGTGGAAGAGAGCAAGATTGTGATTACCCGCAATGCGCCTTGTCCTTGCGGCAGCGGCAGAAAATATAAGCGCTGTTGTGGTCGCGCTTGACGGCGAAGGCTTAAGCGAAGCGCTTATACAAGCCCCGGGGCAGCAATCAAGCAAAAGCGTAAAGGCAACAACTTTCCGGAAAGTTGTTGCCTTTACGCTTCTCAGCGCTTGTTTAGCTCTTCTGAAGACGGCATAGGAAACATCTGCACGGATGAAGGCGAAGCGGGCAACGCCCCTTTCGGTTTCTCTTTCGGCGCCTCTTTGTTGCCGCCTAAGTCGCCGAAAACCTCTTTGAAGGCGCCGACCGATGACAGCACCGATGAGGTTTCAACCGGCATAAAAACGACCTTTGAATTTTGACTCGAGGCCATCTGGGTGAGCGAATCAATATAGCGTTGCATCAGCAGATAGTAAGCCGAGTTACCTTGATTTTCATTAATGGATTCGGAAATCTGGCGAAGCGCCTGGGCTTCGGCTTCGGCGGAGCGCAGGCGCGCTTGTGCGGCGCCTTCGGCGCGAAGGATAGCCGAAGCTTTCTCGCCTTCGGCGCGCGTAATCGCCGATTGCCGTTCACCTTCGGCGCGGGCAATCGCCGCCTGCTTTTCACCATCGGCTTGCAAAATCAGCGCGCGCCGGGTGCGCTCTGCGGTCATCTGTTTTTCCATAGTGACGCGGATATCTTCGGGCGGATGAATATTGCGAATTTCGACGCGCGTCACTTTTACGCCCCATTTGTCTGTCGCTTCATCAAGCACGGCGCGAAGTTTACTATTAATCAAATCGCGCGAGGTAAAGGTGTGGTCAAGGTCAAGTTCACCAATAATGCCGCGCATCGTGGTGATGGTCAGTTGCATGATGGCGCCCGTCAGGTCGGCAACTTCATAGACCGCTTTAATCGGGTCAGTGATTTGATAGTACAGCACTGAATCAATGGCAACCGTGACGTTGTCGCGCGTGATGACCGGTTGCGGAGGAAAGTCGAGCAATTGTTCGCGCAAATCGAGGGTCGAAATTCCAGGTTTTACTCCGGCCCAATAAACCGAACGCGGTTTATCTATAAAGGGCAGGATAATGTTCAGACCGCTGCTGGCGAGTTTATGAAATCGTCCGAGTCTCTCAATAATCATGACCGAGGCTTGTCCGACCACACGAAACGATTTCAAGAGGGTGATAAAAACTGCAAAGGCGATTGCGCCAAGAACAACCAAACCTGCTTCCATAATCAGGCTCCTTTCAAACTTTTTGGAACGCGCCAGGACGGCTCATCTTCGTATCGCCTGACGTAAACCGAGGCGCCTTCGACGCGCTCGATAATGACCTTGTCACCGGCATTCAACGATTCATCATCAATCGGAAAAGCTCGCCACGTTGAACCCGATACGCGAACGGCGCCTTCTTGCCTTGAACCCGATGAGGTTTCGACGACAATGCCAACCGAACCGGTCAAGGCTTCAACACCGGTCTTGAGTTCTCGACCCGGCGAGCCTTTTAAGAAAAATCGTTCAAAGATGGTGCGCGAAGCGATGGTGAGTAAAATCGAAGTGATTAAAAAAACGGTTATCTGTAAAGGCAAGCCAACCAACCCCGAAAGCGCCAGCAGTCCGGCAATCAACGCGCCGATGCCGAACCAAAACAACACAAAGCCGCTGGTAAATATTTCTGCGACAATGAATATTGCAGCTAGGATGAACCAGATGTACCAGAGTTTATCCATAAGCGCTCCTGACGACAGTTTATTGAGCTACTGACCACACATCAAGGAATACGAAATTTCGCAAGCAGAATTGTATTGAAGGATGGCTTCGAGGAAAAGAGTCAATGCATAAAAGAATCTAAACTGGTGCAGGCGCTTTACCGGGAGGGCTTCGTTTGTGCGCTCCCGGTAAGCGATTAGTTGTTATCCACAAACCATGACATTGCAGTTGAAGCCGGCGTATCTATCGTCGCAATCGCCACGGTGCTCGGCTCTGTACTGCCTGGTAACTGGTAATTGGTTCCCGGAAAAAATGGCGGTCTGAAACCACCGCCGGAAAATCGCGCGTCAAAAAATATATCGCGGCTCCTATAGTCTAACTGTCCGACGACCTTTTGAACCCGACTGCCGCTGATTCTGAACCGGTCTGTATCACTCGGCGTGAGGTGTCCGGCTCCGCCCAGGTAAGAAGTTATTCGGCCTTCGGTTGTCGCGTCATTTGACGTATCGTTATTGAAGGCGCACATCGCCGCATCCATTTGTAGACTGAGTCCATTGGTAATGTATTCCGGCTTGCCGTCCAGATAGATGTTGCCGTCGTTGGTGAACAGACCAAAGACATTTTTAACCGATTCGATATTCGATACCGGCGTACCATCGGAATTGACGACGCCATCCGCATATTTCAGGTCGCCGGTAATTTTAATGTTGCGCTTGGCCGTAATGGTCAGGCGCGTGTTTGAGGCAATTGCGGGTCTATCCTGTGAGATATTTTCATTGATGCCGCCGCGTAAACTGTTGATGCTGCCTGCGACATAAAAGGAACAGCCGTTTTGGAGATTTGCCGGGTCTGACCGATCAATGGGCACGCCATTATAGGTGAAGGAATTGCTGCCTGATGAAACGCTGGTTTTTTTCGCGCTGTAATTCACCCGCACCGTCGTTTGGGTTGCGCCCTGCTTAATCACATAAACCTGGTCGCCGTTGGTGTCGGCATACAGTTGCACATCATCCGCATCGCCTTGCACATAAATCCCACCCCCTGTCAGATTCGCGCCATCGGCAGAAGCAATATAGACACCGGTGGGCAATTCCCCCGCCGACAGGGTCGGTTTTAAATTTGCTGTGGTGCGAAGATTGGCGGCCATCACTTCACGATTCGGGCGACCATTGGCATCAAAAACCGGCAGCGGATTACCTTGACCATCAGTCGGCACGACCGCCGGTGGGTCGGCCGGTGTGCCGTTTGATTTCATATCGGTGATACCCGTCGCATTGATAACCGCATACTCTTGCGAAAAGGTGTTTGCCGGAAGCGGAATCGGATTGACTTGATGATAACCCTCCTGGCTCAAGGTGATATTCGACATGCTGCTGGTTGGAATCGGAATCCAATTATTGTTGCCGCTGGAACTGGTTGTATAACGAATCTTTGAATTCACCTGAGAAACCACATTGCGGAATTTGTAATCCCAACCGTAATAAAATGCCAGGTTGGTATTGGTATGAACAATTCCCGAAAAGGTGCCCGAGGCTAAATACCAATCGCCGCCATTATAATCGCCTTCATCAAAGAAAGTTCCGAATCCTGAAAAACTGAAATTGCGATTGCCGTTTGGCGCCGGACCATAGGTGAGCAAAATGTTAGAAGAGACTCGGCCCACTTCATTGACTTGCGCTTTGCCGCCGGCATCTGTTTTACCTTTCACTTGAATCGAATACCGAAACACCACAACTTGAGTAGCCTGTGTGGCGTTTTGCTCAATCAGGGAGACGCTGCCGGTCAGAGGTCTGAAGGTCGCTGTAAAACTTGAGCCGTTGGTATCGGTGAATTTTTGTTTGCGCAAGGTCTCCTGCATTATCTGCTCGGCGCGCGCATAGACGCGCTGATAAAACGGATGATTGGGTTCAACATCGGGGTCGGGGACGACCTGCACATCAGGGAATTGTCCGCTCGATGCCGGAGGATTGTTTTTATAAAACGGTTGCGCGCCATCGCGTATGGCAAGGATCTCTTCGGTGAGCGCCTGTTCCAGCGCCCGTCTGGCAATCCGTACACCGGCATCCGCGGCAAAGAAAGATTGTTCGCCGACGCGCTGCACTTTTGAGGTAATCGAGTCAGTAGTTGCAGAAAAAACAATCGCCGTGCCAATGATAAACAGTAAGGTCATGGCTAACAAGGCCGTGATTAACGCAATGCCTCTTTGATTTTGATCTCTTTTGGAGCTCTCCGATTTCATAATTCACCTACTTAAAATTGCCAGGTCGTTTCGCTGTTTGAACTCAAATTGCTGTTGTTGAGTAGATTGAAATTGCGCGGTGTGGTCTCGAACTTATGAATAACCTGACGATATTTCTCGTCGTTGGCCTCGAGGTCCGGGGTTTCGGCAAGCACGGTAATGATCAAGGAGCGAATATTTCTTCGCGTTGCCGGAGTCGGCGTGATGATTTCGACTAAATCGCCGCTCGCGTCCGTGCCGATGGTGCGGTATTCGATTTGCAGATTGATGATGCCTCGCGCCACCGTGTACCAGTTGGTTAAATCCTGACTGCGTTCCAATTCATGTGTACTGGTGTTAATTCTGTAAGCTACCAGACTATCAAGCATCGCCAGTTTGGCATTGCTGTAAGCCGGTTCATCGGTGTCAATCGCTGAACCGAAGGTCGCAGCAGGGTTTTGCAAAGAGGCCGACGCGAATTTCAAATAGAGTCTTTCGGTGCTGCCGCTGCCGGTTATTTTTCCGTCTTGAGAGAGTTGAAAGAGGCGCAAACAGGTATCGTCATAGACCAGATATTTCTTATTGTCTGATAGTTTGTAAATCGGTTGCTCGGTGTTCATCAGGTCTTTATACGTCATGGTTTGCGCCGCCCCGCTGGTCGTCACCGAAATTTCCGGCGGTTTCTTGCAGATCAATTCCGGCGGACTGACGGAGCCGCTTTCAACATCGGCCGACGGCGAATAAGGATTGCCGTTGACAATTAAGATTTGGTCAGGCGCGCCGCTCGCGCCGTTTTGATAGTAGATGGCTGCAAAGCTTCCGTTGACTCTCGGCAATCCCATGGCTGCCGATTGAATATCGCGGCTTAACAAATCCACCACTGAACGCACGTTCTGATTCATCTCGGTAACACCCGATTCGCTGAAATAGATTTTTTGATTGCGGCTGGTCAGCGCGAAGACCACCCCCAGCAGTCCAATGGTGAGAAAGGCGGCCAACATCACCTCAACCAATGAAAATCCGGTCTCCCGATTTGCAGATTTCGGTTTATACATGTTCATCGTTCCTTACGCTTGTTGATGGCTTACCATGAACGCACGGTCATTAGAGAAGTCTCTTCAGGGGTTTTTCCCTTGGCGGCTTGGAGCGCAACAACCCGTACACTAATCAGCGTCATCCGCTCCATGGTTGAGTCGTTTTCAATTTTCCAATAGCGTTTATAATGCGCGGAAGCGCCTGCGGGAATGGTTGTGCTTACCCCACCGACACTATCTACATAAATTTCATCCCAATAAAAATCCTCTTTCGTCGCCTCCGTCAGTCCTCCGCCTATCGCGAGTCGCGAATCATTTTTTTCTAAGGCATTCAGCTCCTCCATCTTCTGTTGAGCTAAAGCCGTTGTCGCCGTAGATTGTTTGGTCGAACGATTTTGATTAATCGCAACGATAAACAGCGTGGCGAGAAAAACTAACCCGCTGATGGTGATGACCGAAGCGACGGCCACTTCTAACAGGGTGAAGCCGCGTTCAGGATTCGCGGGGTTCAGATTTTTTATGATGGGCGTTTGCATACGCGATACTCCGCATCAACTTAATGGAAAACTCCCGGTTTTCCTAGAGTTTTTGTTTACCCTTTCAAGCTCTTCCAACTGCCCGCGTCCCATTTCCAGGTTTGAATGCCACCAATATTGTTAAGCGTGATGGCGCGATAATCTGCGCCGTTGCCAAAATAAACGACGTGCATATCGCCGGGGCTGGCGACTTTTAGAAAACCCCTGGAAGTGAAGTCCTGCTGAAATATCGTTGTCGAACCGCTTTGCAACGGGAAAGAGATATCGCTCGTTGTTGGCACGCCTGAAAGCGGCGCGGTTAGACCTGCGGGTCTGGTGAACACGACGCCATCGGGCAATGGAAGATAATCGGTTCGAATGATATTCAAATTGTCATCGTAAACCATCAGCCCGAATTTACGGTTTGCCGAATCAACCACCAATGACGCTTTGCGGTTTTCCGCGACCGCTTCGACTTTGGCTTTTTGAATCAAATCCGCCATCTGTCGCATCGCCACATTGATTCTGTACTGGCGCATGGCGCGCGTGATTTTAGGGGTTGCAATCCCCAGAACCGTAGCCATGACTGCGAAAACAACGATGCCTTCAATCAGCGAAAATCCGAGTTCTTGTTTTCTCATTGGTCTCAACATCGAAACTCCTTTTCAGATACCCGTTTGGGGAAGTCTTATAAAACCCTTGTCAATTTCTGAATTAGAGCAAGAGCGATGCCAAAAGACTTGGTCTTTTAAAGGACCGGGGATGGAGGCTGCCGGATGAGATAGAAATGCTTTCGCAGATGATTTTTCGGCGCCGATTCAATCATTTTTCATTAATTCAAACGGCTCACTCGTCTCGCCTGTGTAAATCAGAGCCGCCCGCCCGCCAATCACCTTATCCCAGGCTTGCACATTGATTTTTGCGTTCAATCAAAACAATGGAATTCGAGCAAAAGCTTGAGAACAATAAAAAGCAGAACGACCGATTTTCTGCTCCCTGAACAGGGAATAGAGATTTTGAATAATCAACGCAATGCTAAAAATCCGGCCTATAGAGAAGATTGCAGCAACCCTAAAAACAAAAAGGGCTGAGAAATTCTCAGCCCAAAATTGCTTCTTTGCTTACCCGAAGATTAGTTGAAATCGCGGAACCAGGACATTGCGGTTGCCGCCGCAGTGTCAATGGCTGAGATGGTCACGACCCCGGCTGTGGGTGGCGGTCCGAGCGCATAAGAGGTGCCCGGGAAGAATGGCGGCGCAAATTTTCCGCCGGAAAATCGCACGTCAAAAAAGATGTCGCGATAGTTATAACCGATGCTATTAATCTTCGACTGCACGCGACTGCCGACCAGCCGCCAGCGGTCGTTCGTGCCGGGAGTGCTGCTACCCGTATAGACAATCGAACCTTCGATGTTGCCGCTGTCATTTGAGGTCTTTTCGTTAAAGGCAACAACAGCAGCGTTGATCTCCAGACTGCGCCCCGAACCCGTAAGGTAAGTGGTATTCGGTTCAAGTTCGACATTGCCGTCATTGGTAAAGATGCCCATCACATTGGTAATCGAACTTAAGTTCGTCACCGGCGTGCCATCGGAATTGGCAACCGGGTCGTTATATTTTATATCGCCGGTGACGGTGATATTTCTTTGGGCCGTGACGGTCAGCGCCGTTTGCGAAGCGATGGCCGGGCGGTTGGTGCTACTGTCTTTACCGCCGCGTAAACTGTTGATGCTGCCATTGACAAACAGGCTGGTTCCGTTGCGGATAGCCGCTGGGTCAGCTTTATCTTTGAATAAACCTGAATAGGTGCGGGTGCTGCTGCCATTTGAAATGGTTGTTTGATTTTGACCGTACTTGCTGGTGATGGTCGTCGTCGTTGACCCTTGTTTGATGACATAGACCTGATCGCCATTGGTATCGGCGTAGATTTTTATATCATCGGCATTACCCTGCACATAGATGCCTGCGCCGGTTATATTATTGCCATCCGATGAAGAGATATAAACCCCGTTGGCCAGATTATTGCCCGACACATTCGGCGTATTGTTATTCGCATTACGCAGATTAGCCGCTAACACATCAGCATTGACTCGACCTTGGGCATCGAATACCGGAACCGGGTGTCCGCCACCATTTGTCGGGATGACTCCGGGCGGGTCAACCGGCGTGCCGTCGGATTTGAGGTCGGTAACCCCGGTGGCATTGATGACCGCATATTCCTGAGAGAAATTGTTATCGGGAAGCGGCACGGGAGCAATCTTTTTATAGCCTTCCGAACTGAGCGTAATGCCCGTGAGATTAGGCGGCGGTATCGCTTTGTTGGGGGTGGTGGTGCTGGTATCGTCATAGCGGATTTTGCTATCCACCTGTGAGACCACGTTGCGGAACGTCACGCTACGATTTGAAAGAAAAGCGAAATGCGAGTTGGTGTGCACAGGACCCGAAAAGATGCCGGAAGCTAAAGGCGCGTTGGCCTGGGTATCGCCATTGTCAAAGAAGGCGCCAAAGCCGGAGAATTTAAAACTTCTGGCGCCGGTCACGGGCGCGCTGGCCAAGGTAATATTGGTGGAAATTCTTCCCGTTTCATTCACCACCGTGCTTCCGCCACTTGAGGTTTTGCCTTTCACTTGCAACGAATAACGCAGGACGATAACCTGGGTGGCCTGCGTGCCGCTTGCCGGAAGCAGGGTCACGGAACCCGACATCGGGTTGAAGGTGATTTGAAAACTGCCACCGTTTGCATTATCAAATATTTGATTTCGCGCGGTCACCGTTGCCAGGCTATTGGCGCGGTCACGAACCCGTTGATAAAAAGCATTGCTCCAGGTTCCATCTGGGGTGGGAATCAATTGCACATCAGGGAACTGTCCTATTTGGGCCGGAGGATTGTTTCGATAAAAGGAGGTTTCCCCGTTTTTAATCTTGTCAATCTCTTCGGCAAGCGC
>JBIOWC010000122.1:0-50569 GCA_044868105.1 Blastocatellia bacterium | reverse complement strand
TCGGGCGACGTTTATCGGCTGTAGAAACCTTGGGTGGCACGACGGTCATATGCACGGATAAAACCGGAACCCTAACCGAGAACCGCCTCACCGTGCGCCAATACTTTTTGCCTGATGGAACAGTAGTGAACCCCGACGATTTTCAACTACCACCGGCGCACGAAGACCTCCGCTCGAAGCTCTTGCAGGTCGCCGTCCTCTGTAACGAGGCCGCCGCCGCTGTGCAAGATGACGGGGAGTTGCATACCGTTGGTGATCCTACGGAAACGGCTCTCCTGGTCGCCGCGCAGCAAATAGGCATTGATGTTCCGACCGCCAGGACTGTGAACCGGAAAATCGCCGAGATCCCCTTTGATGCCTTCACAAAAAGAATGATTACCCTTCATCAAGACGACGAGGGCAATTTCTTTTTAGGGCTCAAGGGGGCGCCCGCAGTCGTCTTGGCTGCCTGTTCCGCGTATGCGAAGAGCGCATCAGACACCCACTTACTCAGTGCGGAAATTCGGGATGAGTTCACCTTTGCCAACGAACGAATGGCTGACCAGGCCTTGCGCGTACTCGCTTTTGCTGAGAAGCGCTTACCAAATGGTGAAGCGCTGGAAGCCCGCCAGTCACTGCTTACCCGGCCTGGTCAAGAAGTTTTTGAAGGCTATACCTTCCTCGGTTTTATCGGCATGATTGACCCGCCCCGCGCGGAAGTTCCGCAAGCGTTGGAGCAAGCACGACAGGCCGGTATCCGTGTCGTCATGCTCACCGGCGATCAACTCAATACGGCTCGCGCCATCGCCCGAGAACTCAAATTGAGCGGCGGGGCTGAGCCACAAGCCCTGCACGCCCGCGACCTTCAAGACACCGACGCAAAACGCCTCGCCGAACTGGCGCGCGAGGCAAACGTCTTCGCACGCATCTCTCCTGAAGATAAGCTACGTATTGTCGAAGCTCTTAAGCAGGCCGGCGAGATTGTTGCGGTCACCGGCGACGGGGTCAATGATGCGCCGGCCCTGAAACGCGCCGACATCGGTGTGGCAATGGGCGAGCGCGGCACCGAAGTCGCTAAAGAAGCCGCCGCCATTGTGCTCACGGACGACAACTTTGCGACCATCGTTATGGCGATTGAAGGGGGGCGCACGATTTATGCCAACCTCATCAAGTTCATTCACATGATGTTTTCCGATAACCTCGGCGAAGTCATCATGATCTTCATTGCCGTGGCTATTGGCTGGCCGTTGCCCCTGCTGCCCCTGCAGATCCTCTGGATGAATCTGGTCACGGACGTCTTTCCGGCCTTTGCGCTCGCCGTCGAACCGGCGACGCCGGAGATCATGCAATACCCGCCGCGCTCGCCGCAGTCGGCGCTCCTGTCACGTCGCTTTCTCCTGCTTATCGCCTGGCAAGGGGCGATGCTTGCGGCAATCAGTCTGGCGGCTTACTGGTGGGCATTACAGTCGTATGGAGAAGGGGCGCACGCCCGCACGATCGCCTTGATGACCCTGATCGGCGCGCAACTCGGGCACTTCTTCAACTGCCGCTCGCGCACCCGCTCGGCAATTGAAGGTCTGTTTCGCAACCCGTTTGTTTGGCTGGCTGCGGCCGCCGTACTGGCTTTGCAACTGCTGGCGATTTTCTTCACCCCACTGGCGCGAGTGCTTGATACGACAAATTTAACATTGACAGATTGGATAATTGCAGCTGGCTCGATCCTCGCGCCTATCATCATCGTTGAGATGACCAAAATATTTGCCAGACAAAAATCAACTTTCGCTCAATCGAGTCTAATTAAATTGGAGGAATGATAAAACGCCTTGTTGTTTTAACAAGCTGAGAGGAGGCTCCCGAAATGCCGGCCGCGCGTCGCGCCGTTAGGCGAACCGGGCTCGACACAGGATGGCAGGTCTTTAGCGTGTGGCAGGGGTTTGCGGAACGGCGCGCCGGGTGAGTGCCTTGAGAAAATCGCAGGAGGTACAACCAAATCCGGATCTCTACAAGAGGCGAGTTTCCCAACCTGTTTTGCGGCGCTGAATCTCACAGCAAGAGCCGCGACCAAAGCCACTATGGTTTTCTGAAAGCTCAGGCATGCCGCTTTAAATTATCTGCCGCCAGGAAGACGATTCCAATGGCTAACCAGAAGAGAGCTTTTAGCCAATTCCTGGTTTGCAAGGCCTCAAGCGTGGCAACCCCAAAGAAGAGTAGGAAGATGGTAAAGTTGGTACCAAGTCTAAAATTTTTCATAGCTACCTCCAAACGGACCAGTTTGCCCCACTAATCGAGGGCAATAGACGTGCCGGAAATCAAACGCCTGAATTCTGCAATTGGAAGAGTGAAGTCTCGGTAATGGTGAGTAAGGATCCTCAAGCAATTGGGTGAAATCTCAGGCCACTGCCTCTATTTACCCAGTTGGGCGAATTTGGTTGGGAGAAAGAAGCGAGATATCCATTGCAGATCAACAATAAAGCGGTAATCGGCGGGGTTCTTTGATAATTGATTTTTCAAAATCTCTGCCGGTTTTAGCTCTATTTTTTTCACAGCAAATATCGCAGACCAAGAAAATTCACGCCTTTCCCGTAAGCGATATTGGGAAGCTGACGCCTGGGGAATATCTGTTAATCAAACACTCGAAAGTCACTACTCAAAGTGGGGACTAATTTCGGGAGGTTTACAACCAGGTTGGCTCTTGCCTATCTTGAAGGTCAGAACTTCTGTTCAAGCTTGTGGGTACACAAAAGCAGATAGAAAGCGGCGGCCAGCAGGAGGGGCACGGAATAAATGCCCGGTATCGCCTGACCTCTGGTGAGCGTTCCAGCCAGATGGCCAAGGCCATTAACGACCATTAAAATCGCCACTGGAAAAGAGAGCACGCGCATCCAACTCAGGCCGAGGAAGGCAAAGAAAGTGAGACTGAACAGGATGATGATTATCATGACAATTCCGGTCAACCAGACCTCGAAAGTAAAATTTGGCTGTTGTAGAAACGGCAGGCGATCGCACCAGACCCGCGTGTCGGGGTCATAAACGGACAAAAATATTCCCGCCACTTCATCCACCAGGTGAATGGTGAGCGCAAAACAAAGCCCGATCCAGGCCAGCGTATGATGCCATATTTCTCGTCTGCACGATGGTCTTGACTGGGCTCGATGGTTGCTCATTAGGCCCTCCTTAATCCACAGCCTTGGAGAAGAAATCCTGTTGGCGAAGGTGCTTTATGATTGCTTTTTGAGGCTATTGGAGCAATAATCCGGGCACATCAATTTTATAATCCGATTGAAAAGATGCGACTGCGAGAGATCAAAAAATTGGTTGAAAGCACCTCGGATTCTGCGTTTGCGGTGGATGGCGAAGGCTTGATTGTTGCCTGGAACCGGGCCGCCGAAGAGCTGTTCAAATTGCCGGCTAAAGAAGCCCTAGGCAAGGCCTGCGGCCAGATCCTGCAAGGCATTGATGAATGCGGCCCCGTATGTTCGCCTGACTGCACGATTAAGCAATCGGTTCGCCGGCATCATCCGGTTGGCAATTTCGATTTGCAGGTCAAGATTGGAGAAGCTCGGCAATGGTGCAATATATCCGTGTTGATTGCCGGTGAAGCGACCTCTGCCTGGCCTTATGCGATCCACATCATCCGTCCGATTGACATGCGCAAGCGTCTTGAATTGCTGGTGCGCGATTTCGTCGTGACCGGAACCCACTTGCCGGCCGAACAGGTCACCACCCTCATCTCTTCGACGCGCTCCCCGGCGCACGATACGGAGCTTTCCGTACGTGAAATTGAAGTGTTGCGTTTGCTCGCCAAAGGCTCGACCACAGCAACCATTGCCAGTCAACTGTTCATCAGTCGAACGACCGTCAATAACCACATTCAACATATCCTACGCAAGCTCAACGCGCACACTCGTCTGGAAGCTATCCGTCGCGCCGAGCATGCTGGCTTGATCTGAATACCGTTTGCGGGAGAACGCAAGTGGTAATCCCTACTCTGGCTTAACCCATTGCTCAACACCGACCCTCAAAAGCAGAGCGCCGTGGTTTTGAATTAATCTCTGTCAGGAGTGCACAGCGGCTTTCGGCAGAGATTGACGCGTCTTCAACCTCCCTACCAATTTCTTACCACTGAATTTTACAGCTTGTCTTCTGCCTGCAACGCCTGTGGCGAATGGCGATTGGCTTTACTGTGGTCAGCAAGAACCCTGGTGGTGCGCTTCGGCGAAGTGCTTTTTGAAGCTGCCGTGAGGTCGCAGGCAACCTCAGCGAGCGGCGGAAGTAAGGATGAGCGGGCTCAGGGAAAATCAGCGAGAGGAGGTCGTATGGGTGAGCGGGCTCAGGGAAAATCCACGAGTCGGATGTTCACCTTGGGGCTTCCCCGCTGATCATGCTGAAGGAGCCGATCAACGCAGATGCTTGACCCTCACCATCAACGCGAATGCTTGACTCTTACGATCTATGTGGATAACCGAGCCTTAAAAATCCGCGTTCACCGGCCGCCTCCGCCCGATCAGCGGGGAAGCTAAACCCTGAGCGTGAGCCTGATGGTATTCCTACGACCCTGACGGTTGCCGCAGTCTTTGGGACACCCTGAGCCTGCTGGTTTTCCCCTACGAGCCTTGCCCCTCCACCTTTCAGCAATCCGATGAGCCATTCGCTCTAGCTCATTCATTTCGCTGAGATAGGTTCTCGCCCGTCGCCCGACTTTAACAGGTTCATCACGAAAATGATGAACCGTGATTATTGTTCCGTATCTGCCGAAAAGTGATGATAGAGGACAAAGAGGTCCGTTTGTAAAGGTATCCGCAATGATTTTATCCAAGACTACCGCTTATGGAATTCGCGCCCTTGCTTATCTGGCGAGTCAGCCGGATTCAGGGCTTTGCGGTTCGCAAGAGATCGCCGAACAAGAACGGATTCCTCCAGTCTATTTGCGCAAAGTGCTCGGCGAACTGCGGCGTCATCGCCTGCTACGCTCGGTCAAAGGATTACATGGCGGTTATGAACTGGCGCGTTTGCCGCAAAACATCACCTTGTGGGAAGTCTTCCAGGTCCTTGAGCCAGACCCCTATCTCGACGAGTGCATACTCGGTTGCGGAATGTGTCACGCGCCAGACTCTTGCGCACTGCACGAAGACTGGCAGCAGTGGCGCAAAGCTTTTGTCGAGCTATTGCAACACAAGACGATCGCCGAGTTGGCAACTTCAAGCAGCGAATTGAACGCCCTGAAAAGCGCTGCAAGTCAGCGCTCAGGTCGCGGCTTGCTGGCACAGCGCAACGAAGAATAATTCGGAGTCGGTTTATGCTAGACAGAAAAATCAAATGCAAAATATTGACCGCCTTGATTGGCGTTTTTCTATGGCTCGCTGCCGTATCGGAACCCACATTGGCGCAAACGACGCCAGCCGGCGCCGTGACTTTCGAGAAGAGCTGTTACAGTTGCCACAACATCAACGGCGGCGACAAAAAAGGACCGGATTTGAAAGGCGTGATGGAGCGACGCTCGAAAGAATGGCTGCACCAGTTCATTCAATCGCCCGCCGCAATGAATCGCAAAGGCGACCCGGATGCCAACGCGCTCTTTAAGAAATTCGCTCCCGAAGTGATGCCTGACCAGCCGCTTACGCCCGAACAGATTGACGGCGTCCTTTCGTTGATTGAATCGCTTACCAAGAAAGGCGAAACCTTTATCCCGGCCGGCGCGAAATTGAGCCGCCCCATCGAAGCCGGTGATATTGACGCGGGGCGTGAAACCTTCGCCGGCAAAACCGGGCTCCAAAACGGCGGCACTTCCTGCATCGCCTGTCACAGCGTCAACGATATAGGCCGGTTCGGCGGAGGCACACTGGGTCCCAATTTGACGGCCGTCAACACCAAGTACAAAGACCCGGAGTTGATTTCGATTTTACAGAACCCGAATTTCCCGACAATGAAAAGCGTCTTCGGCACCAAACCTTTGACCGATGAAGAGATTGTCAAACTCTTCGCTTATTTTCAAAACGCCAAGTTCGCCTATCCGGCGGCGCAAACCCAACCGGCAACCGCGCCGCTCAATTTATGGTTTCCGGCCGTTGGTTTTCTGGCGCTGGTGTTGTCCTTTGTGGCGCTCAATCGCATCTGGAAAAACCGCCTTCGCGGGGTGCGCGAAGAACTGGTGCGGAGGAACAAACAGTGAATTGGATTAAAGATTTAATCAGTCCCGAAACCCGCTCCTGGGAAGAGTTCTATCGCAATCGCTGGCAGCACGACAAAGTGGTTCGCAGCACCCACGGCGTCAATTGCACGGGCGGTTGCAGTTGGAATGTCTATGTCAAACAAGGCATCGTCACCTGGGAGATGCAGGCGCTTGATTACCCTTTGCTGGAAGACGGCTTGCCGCCTTATGAACCGCGCGGCTGTCAACGCGGCATCTCTTATTCGTGGTATCTCTACTCGCCAATCCGCGTCAAATACCCTTACATTCGCGGCGCGCTGCTCGATTTATGGCGCGATGCGCGGCGCGATTTTGATGACCCGGTCGCCGCCTGGGAAGCCATCGTCACCGACGAAGAATCACGCGCCCGTTATCAACGGGCACGCGGCAAAGGCGGTTTTCGACGCGGCGATTGGGACGAACTGCTTGAGTTGATTTCGGCCTCGGTCATCTACACCATAAAAAAACATGGTTCGGATCGCATCACGGGATTTTCGCCGATTCCGGCGATGTCTTTCTTGAGCTATGCGGCAGGCGCGCGATTTCTGCAACTGCTTGGCGGCGTCAACCTCAGTTTTTATGACTGGTATTGCGACCTGCCGCCCGCCTCTCCGGAAATCTGGGGCGAACAAACCGACGTCGCCGAAAGCGCCGATTGGTATAACTCGAAATTCCTGGCGGTGATGGGTTCAAACCTCAACATGACACGCACGCCCGACTGTCACTTTGCCGCCGAATCGCGGCACAACGGCACCAAGATGGTCGTGCTCGCGCCGGATTTCAATCAAGTCGCCAAGTACGCAGACCAATGGATTCCTTTGCACGCCGGCCAAGACGGCCCCTTCTGGATGGCAGTCAATCACCTCATCCTCAAAGAATTTCATGTTGAAAAACCGACGCCCTATTTTTTGAACTACGTCAAACGCTATACCGACTCGCCATTTTTGGTGAACCTCGAAAAGCAAGGCGAAAGCTATACCCCGGACCGTTTAATGCGCGCCAACAAACTCGACCGCTACAAAGATGAAGAGAACGGCGAGTGGAAATATTTAGTCTATGATGGGCTTTCAAATGAAGCGCGCATGCCCGGGGGTTCAGTGGGGCATCGCTGGGGACAGCAGCAAGGCAAATGGAACCTTGAATTCAAAGACGCCGCCGATGGTTCAGAGATCGACCCGCAATTATCTTTCCTCGAAACTTACGACGAAATCGTTTCCGTAGCCTTTCACGAATTCGCTTCGGGCTTTGTCTTCCGTCGGCAAGTTCCAGCCAAACGCATACAGACCGCGGACGGCGAGCAACTCGTCACCACGGCGTACGATTTATTGATGGCGCAATTCGGCGTCAGTCGGGGACTGACAGGCGATTATCCCGAAAATTATGAAGATGCGCGCTACTCCTACACCCCGGCCTGGCAAGAGCAATTCACCGGCGTCAGTCGCGAGACGGTCATCAAATTTGCGCGCGAGTGGGCCTCAACCGCCGCCGCCACCGAAGGCAAATGCTCGGTCATCATCGGCGCGGGCATCAATCACTGGTATCACAACAACCTGATGTATCGCGCCGCCATTACCGCTTTGATGTTGTGCGGTTGCGTGGGCAAAAACGGCGGCGGCTTGAATCACTACGTCGGGCAGGAGAAACTCGCGCTCGTCGGCTCCTGGTCAACCATCGCTTTTGCCCGCGACTGGGTTCCGGCAGTGCGTCTGCAAAACGCGCCGTCCTGGCATTACGTGCACAGCGAGCAGTGGCGCTATGAAGGCAACTTCACCGAATATCACACCGTGCCGCCAAACGCGGAGGCCGGTGGCGCGGCAAGCATCGCCAGCGGTCACGCCATTGATTTGCAAGCCAAAGCCGTGCGTTGCGGCTGGCTGCCTTTCTATCCGCAATTCGATAAACCGAATCGTGAAATCGTCGCTGACGCGGTGCGCGCCGGCGCCCAGAGCGATAAAGAGATTGTGGATTACACGGTTCGTCAACTTCAACAAAAGAACCTTCATTCATCAATGGACAATCCGAGCGCGCCGGAAAACTGGCCGCGCGTGTGGTTCATCTGGCGCGGCAACGCCTTGATGTCGAGCGCCAAAGGTCACGAATTTTTCCTCAAGCATTATCTTGGCACGCATCACAACGACATCGCCCAAGAGTGCGCCGAAGGCTTTGTCAAAGATGTACGGATGAACGGCGAAGCGCCGCAAGGCAAAATGGATTTGGTCGTTGATTTGAATTTCCGCATGGATACCTCGGCGCTCTATTCCGACATCATCTTGCCGGCCGCGACCTGGTACGAGAAAGCCGATTTGAATTCCACAGATATGCACTCGTTCATTCATCCGCTATCGGAAGCGGTGCCGCCATGTTGGGAATCGCGCAGCGATTGGGACATCTTCCGCGCGCTGGCAAAAAAGGTTTCCGAACTTGCCGAAAGACATTTGCCGGTGCCGGTGAAGGATTTGGTTGCCGCGCCGCTCGCGCACGATACGCCGGACGAACTCGCCCAACCTTCGATCAAAGATTGGGGCAAAGGCGAATGCGAACCCATTCCTGGCAAAACCATGGGGCATCTGACCGTCGTTGAGCGTGATTATCCGAATCTCTACAATCAATTCATCTCGCTTGGGCCGCTCGCCAAGAAAAACGGCATGGGCGCGCATGGCGTGAAGTATCCGATTGCCGACCTCTACGATGACGTGCTGGCTTCGCAAAGCTACGCCTTGAGCGAATGGGGCGGGCAACGTTATCCCTCGCTGCGACGCGCCGAAGAAGCGGCGGACATGATTTTGTTATTGGCGCCCGAAACCAACGGCGAACTGGCTTATCGCGCCTATCAATTCATCGAAAAGAAGGTCGGCTTGCCGCTGGCCGACCTTGCCGAAAAGAGCCGTCACGCGCGCGCCACTTACAAAGATTTGCAATCGCAACCCCATCGTTTGCACAACAGCCCCGTGTGGTCCGGGTTGATTAACGAGGGTCGCGCCTATTCAGCCTTCACCTATAACTATGATCGGCGCGTTCCCTGGCGCACGCTTACCGGTCGTCAACAATTTTATTTAGACCACGAAGGCTACATTGCGTTCGGCGAAAATCTGCCGACCTACAAACCGGTGCCGAAACCTGCACAGTACGGCGACCTCAAATACAGCCAGACCGAAGGCAAGACTCTGGCTTTGAATTACCTGACGCCGCATGGCAAGTGGCACATTCACTCGACCTATTCGGACAACCATCGAATGATGACTCTGTCACGCGGGTGCGAGCCGCTGTGGGTGAATGATGAAGATGCTGTGGGGCTCGGCCTCAACGATAACGACTGGGTCGAAGTCTATAACGATAACGGCGTGGTCTGTACACGCGCCGTGGTGAGCGCGCGCATTCCACGCGGCATTTGCATTCAATATCACTCGCCCGAACGCACGCTCTCGGTGCCGAAATCGCCGATGCGGAACAATCGTCGCGCCGGTGGTCACAACAGCCTGACACGCATTCGCTTGAAG
Organism: Blastocatellia bacterium; assembly: GCA_044868105.1. Lineage (GTDB taxonomy): Bacteria > Acidobacteriota > Blastocatellia > UBA7656 > UBA7656 > JBFMDH01. Next base: position 40,906 of record JBIOWC010000122.1, on the reverse strand, counting down.
CCGGTGTTTATGGTCGGCGGCTACGGGCAGTTCACCTATCACTTCAATTACTGGGGACCGACGGGCGTCAACCGCGACACCTTTGTTCTCGTGCGAAAGCTGGAGAAGGTGAATTGGTGATGAAGTCCCTGGTCCTTGGCCTCTAGTCCTTAGTTCCTTGAAATTGGCTACAGGAGCCGGTTTCAGGATGGCAGGGATGGTGAGAGGCAAATGACTGGGGAGGAAATAGAGAATGAAGAATGACAAACTCAAGGACTAAGGACGGAGGACTAACATGGACGTTCGCTTACAAATTTCGATGGTCTTTCATCTCGACAAGTGCATCGGCTGTCACACCTGTTCGATAGCTTGCAAAAATGTTTGGACGGACCGCAAAGGCGCGGAGTATATGTGGTGGAACAACGTCGAGACCAAACCCGGCACCGGCTATCCGACGAAATGGGAAGACCAGGATAAATACAAAGGCGGTTGGGAGCGCAAAAACGGACAACCCGAATTGAAGATGGGCGGCCGCGTCTTGCGCGTCTTAAACATTTTTCATAATCCATATCTGCCCAAGCTTGATGATTACTACGAGCCCTGGACTTATAAATACGAAGACCTCTTCAATGCGCCCGAAGGCGCAGACCAACCGACAGCCCGACCGATTTCGATGGTCACCGGGCAGCCGATGAATATCGAAGCGGGGCCGAATTGGGATGATGATTTGAGCGGCTCGCCCATCTACGCCGCTAACGACCCGAATTTTTCCTCGCTCACCGAAGAGCAGAAAGCTGAATTGTTCGAGATTGAACGGCTGGTCTTTTTCTATCTGCCGCGCATCTGCAATCACTGTTTGAATGCGGGTTGTGTGGCGGCCTGTCCGTCGGGGGCCATTTATAAACGCGGCGAAGACGGCATTGTTTTAATCAATCAAGAGGTCTGTCGCGGCTGGCGGATGTGCGTGACGGCTTGCCCTTATAAAAAGACTTTCTACAACTGGTCAACCGGCAAAAGCGAAAAGTGCATCCTCTGTTTCCCGCGCCTTGAAACCGGGCAAGCGCCGGCCTGTTTTCATTCCTGCGTCGGCAGGATTCGCTACCTCGGCGGCTTGCTTTATGACGCAGACAAAATACTCGGCGCCATGAATGTGTCAGACGACCAACTCGTAGAAGCGCAACGCGATTTGATCCTCGACCCCTGCGACCCGCAGGTGCGCGAAGCAGCTCTCAGAAACGGAATAGACGACGCGACGCTTGAAGCGGTGCGCCGCTCGCCGGTCTACAAATACGTTAAAGAATGGAAACTCGCTTTGCCATTGCATCCCGAATTTCGCACCTTGCCGATGTTGTTTTATGTGCCGCCGCTCTTGCCGGTGATGGCGAATACCGATGCTGGAACGTACGACACCGCTAATGACGAGTTGTTCTCGCCCATCGAAAAAGCGCGTTTGCCTATGCAGTACCTGGCAAAATTATTTTCCGGCGGCAACCTCGATCACGTGCGCTACGCCTTGAAGAAACAATATGCCGTGCGTTTGTTCAAACGCCTGGAGACCGTCGGCGATATGGATAAGGCGACGGTCAACCACGCGCTCAACGAAGTAGGGATGACGGAGGCCGAAGCCGAAGCCGTTTATCGTTTAACCTCGTTGCCGACCATGGACGAACGCTTCGTCATTCCGCCTTCGCATCGAGAAGAAGCGATGCAGATGTTGAGTGACGATTTTCTGATGGACAGAGGCGAAGCCGGTATGGGCTTCCGCGACCGGCCGGCGCGCGGCACCTAAAGCAGAGCCGCAAAAAATGGGGAGGATTTGATGAATCAGCTTTATGAAATTTATGCCGATTTGCTCGACTATCCAACAGCTGACTGGGAGGCGCGAGTCGCTGACTGCAAATGGTCAATGAATAGTTCGCCCACGCCGTGCGCCGGGCTGCTGCTGGAATTTTTACAGGCTGTTGAAGGCTTGCCGCTGGCGACCTTGCAGGAACGCTACACGCAGACCTTTGATTTGAACCCCGTATGCAATCTGGAAATCGGCTACCACCTGTTTGGTGAAAATTATAAACGCGGGGTTTTTCTGGCGAACCTGCGCGAAACCGAAGCGCCGTTTACTTTAGGGCAAGCGCACCAGTTGCCCGATTACTTGCCGGTGCTGTTGCGCCTGCTGGTGAAACTCGAAGATGCAGAACTTCGCAGCGATTTAATCGCCGAATGTCTGATTCCGGCGCTTGATTTAATGACCGCGGCTTTGCAGAAAGCCGGGAACCTTTACGGCAGTTTGCTGGTCGCCATCGGCGCGACCTTGAAAGAAGAAGCGCCGCCGGCGAGCGCACCTGTAGAAACCACGACGGGGCGTGGGGCTATCGCCTTGCCGGTCTTGCAAGCGCATCCATTTTGATTTGCTCAATGAGAGGACGGGTTTATGTACGATAATCTTTTTTTCATTATCATTCCGTACGCGGTAGTCATTCTGGCAACCGTGGTGACGGTGCAGCGCTATTTCAAAAAGCCTTTCACCTATTCCAGCCTGTCCTCGCAATTTTTGGAAAGCGGCGAACTCTTTTACGGCTCGGTGTCGTGGCACATCGGCATCCTCGCCCTCTTTTTGGGGCATTTAATTGGCCTACTGTTTCCGCGACAGGTCTTGTGGTTTAACGGCGTACCGGCGCGTTTGTACCTGCTCGAAAGCACCGCGCTTTTGTTCGGTTTGATGTCGCTTGCGGGGCTGGTGAATTTAATCATCCGCCGCCATACCTCGGCGCGCATTCGCGCCGTCACTTCCAAGATGGACATCGTTGTGTTGTTGCTGTTGCTGACCCAGGTCGGGCTCGGCATCTTTATTGCGATTTTCTATCGCTGGGGGTCTTCGTGGTATGCGACATCCTTAGCGCCTTATCTGCGTTCGTTGTTTACGCTGCAACCTGATTTGGCAATGATCGCGCCGTTGCCTTTGGCCATCAAACTTCACGTCTTGAACGCCTGGTTGTTAGTTGCCGTCTTTCCGTTTTCGCGTCTGGTTCATATGTTGGTTGTGCCGATTCCTTATTTGTGGCGGCCGTATCAACTGGTGATGTGGAATTGGAATCGCCAAAAGCTTCGCGGATATGCGTTGCGCCCGAAACCGCGACCAATGGAGGTCGCTGCGCCATTGAGCGCTGAACCTGCGGCGACTAATCGTCCGGCAATTACGAGGTGAGAAGATGAGTTTGAGAACCGCAAAAATAATCTCGTTGTTGGTTACGATCATCGGCGCCATCGTTTTGTGGCAAGGCTCGACCTTCAGTTCGCTCGGCAATCAGCAAGGCTATGAGCCGGTGCAGCCAATAAACTTTTCCCATAAGCTGCACGCCGGCGATAACCAGATCGCCTGTTTGTACTGTCACACGGGCGCCGATAAATCGAAGGTTGCAGGCATTCCCGCCGCGTCAACCTGTATGAATTGTCACAAGCGGATTTTAAAAGACTCGCCCGAAATTCAAAAGATTGCCCACGCCCTGGAAGAGAACAAACCCATCGAATGGGTGAAGGTCAACGATTTACCGGACCACGCAGTATTCAATCACAGCCGTCACGTCGTCGCAGGTTTGCAATGCCAGCAATGTCACGGCGCAGTAGAAACCATGGACCGGGTTTCACAAGCCGACCCACTGTTGATGGGCAATTGCGTCGCCTGTCATCGCACTCACCGCGAAGTGACGTTGGACGATGCGGGCCGACCGGTGGTCACGAAAGAAGCGACCACGAAAAAATTGATGGCTTCAACCGATTGTTCGGTTTGTCATCATTGAAAAAGTGATGAGTGATGAGTAGGAAGAAACGTGAAGCAAGTGGATGCGCAAGATCACTTCTGAAAACGCATCACTCATCACTTATCACTCGAAAGAGGGTCTTATGACCGTAGAGAAACTTTGGCAAATCATCAAACGGCAAGACGCAGATGAAGAATCCTGTGCGGCAACCGATGGACCACGGGCAGTGATGCCGCGCCGCACGTTTATCGAATTGGTCGGCTTTTCGATTGCCGCGGCGGCCTTGAGCGGTTGCCGCGCTCCTGAACAGAAAATCATTCCTTATCTGAAGCAACCCGTAGAACTGACGCCGGGAGTTGCCAACTGGTACGCCTCCACCTGCGGGGGCTGTAATGCGGCTTGCGGTACGCTCGTCAAAGTGCGCGACGGTCGCCCGATCAAACTCGAAGGCAACGCCGAACATCCTTTAAGCAAAGGCGGGCTGTGCGCGGTGGCTCACAGTCTGGTGTTCGGGCTTTATGATGGCGAACGCCTGCGTCAGCCTTTGATCAAATCGCAAGCGGCAAGCTGGGAAGATGTTGATCAGCAAATTAAATGGCAGTTGACCACGATTAAACAATCGGGCGGCAAAGTTCGGGTGCTCGGTTCACCGACCGCAAGCCCGACTTCACGCGACACCATTGATACGTTCCTTAACCAATTCGCCAATGGCAAACACCTCGTCTATAACGCCGTGTCGAATGCGGCGATTGGCGCGGCGCATTTGAAAACTCACCGGGTTGCGGCGCGGCCGGTTTTTCATTTTGATAAAGCAAAAATGATTGTGAGTTTCGGCGCCGATTTTTTAGGCACCTGGCTGTCGCCGATGCAATTCACTCGCGCTTATGCGGAGGCACGCAATCTGCAAAACGAGAAGCCCGAGTTTTCGCGTCACCTTCAGTTTGAATCGCGCCTGTCGCTCACGGGCAGCAACGCCGATACGCGCGTGAAGGTTTCGCCGGCCGAAGAGATGTTCGCTTTATTGCTGCTGGCAAAATTGATTGCCGCGAAAGCCAGTGCCGCGAAGCAAAATGATTTCACTTCGATCAACGGCGAACACCTGTCGCCGAAAGTTCGACGCGCCATAGAGCAAAGCGCTGAAGCCTTATGGCAGCATCGCGGCGAATCGCTGGTCATCAGCGGAGCCAATGATACGGATGCGCAGCAGTTAATCAATTTCATCAATCAAACGCTGGGCAATTATGGCAAGACGCTTGAGGTCCCGAGCGCCGCCGACCAGCGCGTTGAAAATGATAGCGATGTAAAAGAACTGGTGCGCGAGATGAACGCCGGTGAAGTCGCGGCTCTGATTATTGTGGATGCGAATCCGGCTTATAATTTTTACAACAGCCGCGAATTCAGAAACGGGCTGGCGAAAGTCGGCTTGAAAGTCTCGCTCAACGCTTACCTTGATGAAACCTCTGCGCTGGTTGATTACGTCTGCCCGCGCCATCATCAGCTTGAATCGTGGGATGATGCGGAGCCGGCGACGGGCACGCTCAGTTTGAGCCAGCCGACGATTGCGCCGCTGTTTCAAACGCGGGCCTGGCAAGAGAGTTTGCTGCGTTGGAGCAATGATGAGCGCAAATTCTACGATGTGCTAAGAGCGCGCTGGCAAGAGAAAATTTTTTCGCAACAGAGCCAATACACAAGTTTCGACGAGTTTTGGGATAAGGCGCTGCACGATGGGGTGTTCGTTATTGAAGCGAAACCTTCCATAACACCCGCCGCGATGACCGCCAGGGCAAAAACCTCAACAACGTCGGCGGCAACGGCTGCCGCAGCGAAACCTTCGTTGCAAATCACGACTGCAGCGACAGCGAAACCGCCGGCAGAACCTGGCGTTTTGGTTACAGATGATTTGCACGCGGCTATCCAGCGTTTGGCGCAGCGCGCCGATGAAGGTGCGGGAAAACTGCATCTTGTGCTTTACGAAAAGCTCGCGTTGCGCGATGGCTCGCAGGCCAACAACCCCTGGCTGCAAGAGTTGCCCGACCCGATTACCAAAGTGACCTGGGATAATTACGCCTGCGTCTCGGCGGCGCTCGCCGCGAAGTTGCAACTCGAAAATGGTCGCGTGGTTCGCATCAGCAAAGGCGATACGGCAATCGAGCTTCCGGTTTACATTCAAGCGCAACAACACGACGACTGTGTCGCCATCGCCGTCGGTTACGGCAGAACCCGAGCCGGTAAAGTTGGCAATCATATCGGCGTGAACGCTTATCCTTTGGTGGCTTTCGACAACGGCACTTTTCAGTATCAAAGCTCCGACATCACCCTTGAAAAGACGCTCGCTAAAGTTGAACTGGCATTGACCCAGCGCCACGATACGCTAGATGGCAGGCCGCTTATCAAAGAATTATCGCTCGCTGAAATCGTCAGCGGTCACCGCGAAACCGAAGGCGATACCGCACCTTCTAAGAGCATCTGGCAAGACCATGCGTACCCTGAACACAAGTGGGCCATGGTGGTTGACCTTAACGCCTGCACCGGTTGTTCGGCTTGTATGTTGAGTTGTCAGGCGGAAAACAATGTTCCGGTTGTCGGCAAAGACGAAGTATGGCGGCAACGTGAAATGCACTGGCTGAGAATTGATCGTTACTATGAAGCGGATGAAAACCAGGAGCAGGTGATTTATCAGCCGGTGATGTGTTCGCAATGTGAAAACGCCTCGTGCGAAAGCGTCTGCCCGGTGCTGGCGACTGTGCATAGCAGCGAAGGGTTGAACATGCAGGTTTACAATCGCTGCGTCGGGACGCGCTATTGTGCCAACAACTGTGCCTATAAGGTGCGCCGCTTTAACTGGTTCGAGTATCAACATCCGGACCCGATTGCCAACCTCGCGCTCAATCCGGATGTGACGGTTCGCACTCGCGGGGTGATGGAAAAATGCACCTTCTGTATTCAGCGCATCGAAGAAGCGAAAATTCAGGCGCGCAATGAAACCCGCGACATCAAAGACGGCGAGATTCAAACCGCTTGCCAGCAGAGTTGTCCCGCGCAGGCGATTACCTTTGGCGATTTAGTCAATCTGGAAAGCCGCGCGAACCGGCTCAAACACGACCGGCGCGATTTCATCTTGCTTGAAGAATTGAACCTGCGACCGGCAATCAGTTATCTGGCAAAGGTGCGAAATGTCGAAGAGGAGAAGGCATAACTATGGCTGTTGCGTTTGAAAAAATCACTCACGAAGAGCGCCCGCACGAGGCTTCGCACGAAGTCGTTTCGGCGCTACGCAAGCCTTTAATCGAAGGCGACAAAAGTTACGGCGAAGTCACCGAAGACATCTGTAGCCTGCTTGATAAAAAACCCGGCGTCGGCTGGTGGATCGCTTTCCTCTCGGCTTTCGTTGTGATGTGCGCCGGCATTATCGCCACCGCGCACACCGTAAACACCGGCATCGGCACCTGGGGATTGAACAAAACCGTCGGCTGGGCTTTCGACATCACCAACTTTGTGTTTTGGATTGGCATCGGGCATGCCGGAACGTTCATTTCGGCGATTCTCTTTTTGTTCAATCAGAAATGGCGCACTTCTGTGAATCGTTCGGCAGAAGCGATGACCTTGTTTGCCGTGATGTGCGCGGGGATTTTTCCGGTGATTCATATGGGGCGTCCGTGGCTGTTTTACTGGATCCTACCCTATCCGAATCAACGGGGCTCTTTGTGGGTCAACTTTCGTTCGCCTCTGGTGTGGGATTTCTTTGCGATTTCGACTTATTTCACCATCTCTGCGGTCTTCTGGTATCTGGGGTTGATTCCCGATTTGGCGACCGCGCGAGACCGCACGGTGTCGAAATTCCGACGCGCCATTTACCAAGTGATGAGCCTCGGATGGAATGGCTCGAACCGCACCTGGTCGCGTTACGAAACGGTTTATCTGGTGCTGGCGGCCTTGGCAACACCGCTGGTGCTTTCGGTGCACAGCATCGTCAGTTTCGATTTCGCAACCTCTGTGATACCGGGCTGGCATTCGACCATCTTTCCGCCATACTTCGTCGCGGGCGCGGTCTTTTCGGGATTCGCCATGGTGATGACCTTAATGATTGCGGTCAGAAAATTACTTCATCTGGAAAATTACATCACCGTGCAGCACCTTGAGAATATGTGCAAAGTCACGCTGTTGACCGGCTCGATTGTGTCTATCGCTTATCTCACGGAAGTCTTCATCGGTTTTTACAGCGGCAATCCCAATGAATCATTCGTCATCATCAATCGGGTGATGGGGCCCTTTGCCTGGGCCTATTGGACGATGGTGACCTGCAACGCCATCGTGCCGCAACTTTTCTGGTCGAAACGCATCCGCACAACCATACCGGCAATTTTCACGCTTTCGATTCTCATTAACGTAGGGATGTGGTTCGAGCGCTTCGTGATTATCGTCACCTCGTTGCACCGCGATTTTCTGCCGTCAAGCTGGGCGAGTTATACGCCGACGATTACCGAAGTGACGATTATGCTGGGAAGTTTCGGCATGTTCTTCACTTTCTTCCTGCTCTTTTTGCGACTCTTTCCGGTTATCTCGATGAACGAAATCAAGGGGGTGGTGCATTATGCTCGCCGTTAAAGATTCAACCAATGTCCGCTACGTCGCTGTCTATTTCAAACGCGAAGATGATCTGAAAGCCGCGGCGATTGAGGCGCGCGAATCGGGATTTGAGATTCACGATGCGTTCACCCCGTTTCCGGTTCATGGCCTGGATCAGGCCGTCGGGTTGAAACGCTCGAAGCTGACCTGGATTGCCTTCATCGCCGGAGCCGTAGGCTTAACGTTTGGGTTGGGTTTGCAGGTGTGGACTTCGGCTTACGATTGGCCTTTGAACGTCGGCGGCAAACCGTTCAATTCGTTTCCGCTGTTTATCCCTGTGACCTTCGAATTGATGGTCTTGTTTTCAGGATTGATTGCCATCGGCGTGTTGCTGGTCCGCAATCGTTTGTGGTTGTTCAGCAAAAAATTGACCTTTGACCGCGTGACCGATGACCGCTTCGTGCTGGTTTTGAAACAGGCTGATGCCGCTTTCGATGCCCGGCGGGCGTTGAAAATAGTCAATAAACACGGGGCGATTCGCGTCATCGAAGGAGATCAATTCGTATGAAAAAAACGCTCGAATGGTTATCAGTCATCCTGTTGCCGGTGATGGTTTGCGGCGGCGTTTATCTGCTCGGTTGGGACGCGACGGTGCGAAATCGCGAGTGGACGACGCAGATGCAATACTCGCCGGCCTACCTTTCGCAAACCTCGAATCCGGTGTTGCCGAATCAGATGACCGAACAACTGCCGGTCGAAGGAACCATCCCGAGAGGGCATCGGCCTTTCCATTACGGCGTGAGCGAAGAGGAAGCGGCGAGAGCCGGACGCGAGTTGAAAAATCCGTTTGCCACGACGCCGGAAAATTTAGCGCGCGGGCAGTACATCTTTTCCAATTATTGCGCGGCGTGTCACGGGGCAACGGGTGGCGGCGATGGCGCGATGATTCCCAAGTATCCGAATCCGCCTTCGTACAAAACCGAAACCTCAAGAAATTTGCCGGACGGCAGTATGTTTCATGTCATCACCCTGGGGCGCAAAGATATGCCGGCGCATGCTGCACAGGTTTCGGTTAATGACCGTTGGAAAGTGATTCTGTACATCCGCAATTTGCAAGGCAGATAAAAGTTTGGAGCACTCAGATTATGGCAAACCAGGCATTGATCACCGAACGCGAGCAGAAAATTTTGACGACGTCATTCATGGTTGGCGCGCTTGGCTTGCTTGTCGGATTCATCTTCGCAAGCACGCGAGCGTGGGCAGCGGTGTTGCTCAACGGGTTTTATTTTTTGACGCTGGCGCTTGGCGCGATGGTTTTTTTGAGCATCTATCACGTATCGAACGCCGGCTGGAGCGCGGTCATTCGCCGCATACCGGAAGCGATGATGAATTATCTGCCGTTTGGCGCCATCGCTATGCTGGCCATCTTCTTGGGCAGATACCGGCTCTACGAATGGACGCATCTTTCGCTGGCGGAGGCCAGCGCCGGGATGAAGATGAAACTGGCGTTTTTGAATACGCCGTTTTTCTTTGGGCGCATGGTTGTCATCCTGGCGTTGTGGGTTTTATTCGCCTGGCTGATGGTCAGAGAATCGCACAAGCAAGATGAAGACGATTCGCCACGGCGCACGATGCGGAGCAAAAAACTGTCAGCGATTTTTCTGGCGGTTTTCGCGGTGACTTTTTCACTCGCAAGTTTCGATTGGCTGATGTCTTTGGAAGCCGAGTTCTACAGCACGATTTATGCCTTTTATTGCTTTTCAGGATTGTTTTTGAGCGGCATCGCGGCAATCGCCGTGCTGGCTATCGTGTTGCGCCGGCGCGGCGTGTTGCCGCAACTCAACGAAGACCATCTGCACAACCTTGGCAAACTGGTTTTTGGTTTTTCGACCTTCTGGGCCTACATCTGGCTGTCGCAATATCTGTTGATTTATTACGCCAACATTCCCGAAGAGGCGGTCTATTACATCCGCCGCACGCAAACCGGCGGCTGGAAATTTTTCTTTCTGCTCAATCTGTTTTTAAACTGGCTGATTCCTTTTGCCTTGTTGATTTCGCGCCGCGCCAAACGCAGCGAGACCTTGCTGCTGTGGGCTTGCGCGATTGTCCTGGTCGGTCATGGGCTGGATTTGTACGTGATGATTTATCCGGCGCTGGGGCTTTCGGCGGTGCCAGGTTTCATTGACCTCGCGCTAGGCCTAGGCTTTGCGGCGCTCTTTATCTGGGCGTTTGTTAAAGGTTTGCAGAAAGCCGCGGTGTTGCCAAAACACGACCCCTATTTGTCGGAGAGCCTGGCGCTGCAGGCTTATGAAACGCCCGAAGACCATATTGCCTGGGACGCGAAGGCCTATCGCGCGCTGGCGCTATCAACCCTCGGTTTCGCCGTTACCTTTGCGGTGTGGGGATTACTGGGGTCGCTGGCTCCGCGCTTTCGTGAACTGTACAACCTCACGCCAGTGCAAACTTCTATGCTGATCGCCGTGCCCGTGCTCTTAGGCTCGCTCGGTCGTTTGCCTTTGGGAATTCTGGCGGACAAATATGGCGGGCGCAAAGTGTTCGGCTTGCTTTTATGTTTTTGTTTGCTTCCGGCAATCGGCGCCAGTTTCAGTAACTCTTACGCGGCGTTGATAGGCTGGGGTTTTTTGCTGGGCTTTGCCGGAATGAGCTTTTCGGTAGGCGTATCGTTCACCTCGAAATGGTTTCCTGCACATCAACAAGGCATCGCGCTGGGGGTTTACGGCATGGGTAACATCGGGCAATCCATCGCGGTGTTCGGCGCGCCGGCTCTGGTTGCGGCAACCGGAAACTGGCGAGTGCCGTTCTGGGTTTTCGGCGCGGCGGCCGGTTTATTCGGCCTGGTGTTTTTGATCTTTGCCCGCAACGCTGCGGTGAAAGCGCCGCCGAAAAAGCTCGGCGAATATTTCGCTATTCTAAAACGCGAGCCGATTGCCTGGATCCTGTCATTATTCTATTTCCTGACCTTTGGCGGATTCGTCGCTTTGAGCATCTATTTGCCGACGTTGCTCAAAGATATTTTCGGATTGACGATGACAGATGCGGGAGCGCGGGTCGCGGGCTTTGTGATTGTCGCAACCGCTATGCGACCGTTTGGCGGCGGACTGGCAGATAAATTTGGCGGCGCGCAGGTGTTGTTTTTTGTTCTCGCAGGCATAGCGATTTTGGCGCTCGGACTGACTTCATCAAATATGATTCTCTTTACCGCAGGGGCATTGGGATGCGCGGCAATGTTAGGCGCGGGCAACGGCGCGGTCTTTAAATTGGTGCCGGAATATTTCCCGAAAGAGACCGGCACAATCACCGGGTTGGTGGGCGCGGCGGGCGGACTCGGCGGTTTTTTCCCGCCGCTGGTTTTAGGCTTGATTCGCGGGCAGACAGGTTCTTACGCCCTAGGCTTCGTCTTTCTTTCAGGCTTCGCGTTGCTGTGTTTAGCGATGAATTATTTCGTCTTCCTGCGCCACAAAGGCGAACGCTATGAAGCGGCGGCGGCCTAAAGCTTAAGGTTTAATGTGAGTTCGACCTAACGATAATGAAGGAGGAGATCAGCCCCAAAGGGGCGACATTCAACAGCCCAGGGCAACGCCCTGGAGTAACCGGTAAGCGGTCCTCGGAGCCCTGAAGGGGCGAAAGAAATCGGCCTTCGCCCCTTCAGGGCTCCAAAGGAACTGCTCCAAACCTACCCGGCGCGTGGCACAGGGCTATTGAACCCGCGCCCCTTCGGGGCTTTTTTAGATCAAACTCAGGTTAGTTTTATGGTGTGTGCTTTGTGCCCTGGTGAGAACCGGTCTTCGATAAGCGAGTCGCTCACCTTATCAATGAAGCTATCTCACCAAGCCCATAAAGTCACAACAAAGCGCCTCTGCCCTTGCTGATGGCCGGGCGCTACGGATGATGTTCGAGTAAGGTTCGACGCTCCGCTTCGCTTGTAACCTTGTCGAGCGTGGGATAGAAGATATTGCGCTCGCGCTGATCGTGATGCTCTACCAGTTGTTTGAAAACGGCTTCCCTATCAAACAGCTTGATGATGTGAGGGCGCAAATCCGCAGGACTTCTCCATAGATGGTTAAGCGCTTCCTCGATGCGCTCAAGCATTTCGCGCATCCGCTTATGCTCGCCAGTAAAAAATTCGACTGCGCCGCCTTGAATGCGCCCGGCGCGTTCATAGACCGGCAGCAACAATGCCTCCTCATATCGCATATGCGCATAAAGCGATTGCTGATATTCCGTTAGCGTTTGCAGGGCGGATGCCACATCCAAGGCCAGGAGGGCTTCTTGATGATGCAGGAACAGAGCGTCCAGATGAGCGTGCGTTGCCAGTAAAGAGAGAAAACTTGAGGGAGACGCCGGCAGCACCTCATTGGCATTTATGGGTTCTTGCGATGAGATAGATGGGAGAGCGGTCAAAAAGTGCTGTTCGATCAGGGTTGCCAGTTGTTCGAGCTGAGAAAAATTGAACTGTGGCAGCGAAGCATCCAGTCGTTCGTCGCAAACCAATGCAAACAGGGTGTCGCTTGAAGCGTGCTTTGCGGCCGCGAATTTCGTTCCCTTAACGACAAGAATTTTAGGGGTTGGTTCCCAACTGAAGCCTTCGGCCAGTAAAAGATCCGCCGTTCGGATAAACCGCCCGGCGATAAATTGCAACGGCAGGGATTCGCCCATATCTTGAATGAGGCCAATCTGTCCGTTGCCGGATAGAAAAGTAGCGACCGCGCCAGCCTGTTTATGTTTCCAGGAGTCCTTCCCTTCAAGATCGAGTTGGAACCCTTCATGACAATGCTTGGCGGTGGCGACCTTGTAACCGCGACGCGTTAAGATAGCAACCAGCTCGACGATGCAGCGGGTCTTGCCGCTATTCGAGTACCCGATAACATTGATGATTGGCAATCTATTGATCATCAACTCAGACTTGCAGACCTCTCATTATTTCTTATCATCCGGCAACCGAAGCGGAAGGCGCTTAACAAAACACCCTAAGCCGCCTGAAGTGCGCGTTGCCAGGCGGCAAGGCGTTTCGCTAAAACCGCTAGGTCAACTCGAAGTAAACGAACCGCCGGCCGCGCCGCGTTTTGCCGGGCTCGAGGCTCGGAGTTACTTTGCCCGAGAGTTAAACCGGCAGCCGCAAGCTATTATAATTTGTTCTCAAATTCAATGGCGCGCGGGAATAGCAGATTGTTCTCTAAATGGATGTGTTGATGCAGGTCATATTCAAAATCCTGCAATGCCTGATAGAGCGTTTTGTAACTGATACACCCTTCGGGCGGCACCATGTAGTTCTGAGTTACTTCACGCATTTCGCGGAGCACGTCACCAACCGCATCATGCTCAAACATCATCATCCGCACCGGATTCTGCACCGTGCCAAAGAATGGTCGCTGATAGGCCTCTTGATACAAAACCGTCTTCTCAAGTTGCTCGATGTAAGGGAAAAGAACCTGCTCTTCTTTGAGCATATGCGGGCTCAAGTCTGCCAGCAGGGTTTGAAAAAGGGTCTGTACTTTAAGCAATTCCGGATGATTTTGCCCATGGACGAAATGGACTTTCTTTACCAACGCGGTTAATCGTTCCAACTCCTTTCTGGTAAAGTCATGATGCTTATCTACGATATAGGTCATCAGGGATGCAAGCGTAGCATTTTGCCAATCCTCGGTCCCTGGGTTAGCCGAAGTAAATTGTTCAGCCTGGGTGAGCGAGCCCACGAGGGTCTCAATCTCAAGATTAGAAATACGACACACCTCATCGAGTGTGCGATTGCCACCACAACAATAATCAATGCCAAGTTTTTCAAATACTCTTGTTGCCCCCGGTATGGCGACCGCTAAATCGCCTATGGTGTCGGTTGAATGAATAGTCATAATCTCTCCAATATTAAATTTCCTTTACCCGTCAAGCTTATCGGAGTTCCTGGCTCAGGGCAGTGACTTAAATCACAGGCAAGATTGGTAAGTTTTCGCTTTTGAAAATCGAAATATTTTTAACCGGGTTTGTTTTCTACTGGGTGAACAGGTCGTTAAGCGCACTTGAAGAAAGACCAGGTCAGCGTAATCATATATCTTGATGATGGCTGACAAAATTGCAGCACTTGGCCGCACGGCTCTTTTTGGTGAACTGACAGAGCCAGGTCTTCGCGCGCTGGCTGAACGCGCCATTGCAAGACATCTGGCACGCGATGAAGTTCTGTTCATTGAGGGGGAAGAAGCGCGCGGGCTTTTTGTTATCGTCTCCGGCTCGTTGCGCGCCATTCGCGATGGCCTTGATGGGCGCGAACAAGTCATTCACGTCGAACGCGCCGGCGCGACGATCGCTGAGCTTCCGGTTTTTGACGACAAGTCTTACCCCTCCACGGTAATTGCAGAAGAACCGACTGTGGTCTTGTTTATTGATAAAGGCGATGTACGCAAACTCTGTTTGGCGCACCCGCAACTTGCTCTTTCCGCGTTAAAGTTGATGGCGGGGCGATTGCGGAAATGTGCGGAATTGGTGGAAACGCTGTCGCTGAGAGAGGTAGACCAGCGACTGGCACGCTGGTTATTGAGCGAAGCCAAAAGTCGCGGCACCCGCAGGAACGAACAACTTGAACTTACCTTGCGTCTCACGCATCAACAGATCGCTTCACGAGTCGGTTCCGTGCGCGAAGTCATTTCGCGGGCCCTGAATCGCCTGCAACAAAACGGGCTCATCAAAGTAGACGGCCGCTCGATTACGATCCCTGATGAAGAGGCCTTGACCGCTTATGCAGATGATTAGAACGCTTTAATGAGCGGCTGAATTATGAATCTATGCAAGCCGTTAAGGTAAACCCAACCTAGCTGTCACCCGGGGCAAAGGAAAGTATTGAGAATCCATCCCACCTACCTCATGCAAAAGCTGCAGGAGCCTAGGAGGCCGCAGTAAAGGTAGTGAGAATCAACAAAACCGCATTGACGACGCTGAAAATCGCCGTCGTCGCGCTGTGCCCTCTCACGCCGGGGCCAAACGCTCTTTTGCGCCGCAAAATTACCTGTGCAACGCCACCGAAAACTGCTCGAAATGGTTTGAAACTGCAAATCTAAAAATTCCGGTCAGTGGCTTATAAGGTATAAATCCAATTTGTCTCATTTTGCCGTTAATCCGCCGCTTTTCTACCCCCATTCGTCGCAAACCTGTTCACAGCCCTTTCAATGTCATAGATCATTAACTTTTAGCTCATCTTTCTAGCTAATGATGATTATGTAAGGAAAAGAAAAATATGCGTAAAGGATATCAGGATTTATTTATGCGAAAAATTATCGTCGTGATTTTGTTTATGGTCGGTTTCACCGCCACCGACATTTTGGGACAGCAGAATATGACTGCTAAACCTCAACCTTCTGATGACGAATTGGCAAAGAAAGTGGAGGCATTTTTTTCTCAATGGGATAAAAACGATATGCCAGGATGTGCGATCGGTGTGGTTAAAGACGGCCGGCTGGTTTACAAACGCGGCTTCGGAATGGCCAATCTCGATTACGACGTTCCAAACACGCCTTCGACCCTGTTTAATCTTGCTTCAGCGTCAAAACCGTTTACGGCGTTCTGCATCGCGCTTTTAGCGCAGCAGGGAAAATTGTCACTCGACGACGACATTCGCAAGTATGTCCCCGAAATGCCGAAATACGACGAGACGATCACGATCCGGCATTTGCTTCATCATACCAGCGGAATCCGTGAATATCAGGCGCTAATCTTTTTCGGCGGGGTCAACGTCGATAACGCCCTGAATGATAAAGCCGTATTAAACATGCTGGCGCGTCAAAAGAATCTCAGTTTCAAACCGGGCGCAAAACACCAATATAGTAATTCCAATTATCATTTGTTGGGCATCATCGTCGGGCGGGTGAGCGGGAAATCTTTGCGGGCCTTTGCCGAGGAAAACATTTTCAAGCCTCTGGGCATGAAAAATACTCTGTTTTTCGATAACCGCTTCGAGGTTGTCAAAAACCGGGCGAGCGGTTATCGGGTCGGTCCGGATAAAAGTATCCGCGCCCGCTCTTCACTGTTCGACCTCGTCGGCGGCGGCGGCGTTTTAACGACTGTCGAAGACCTGTATTTGTGGGATCAAAATTTTCACAAGCCAAAGGTCGGCAACCAAGAGTTGATCGCGCTGCTGACGACGCCGGGAACTTTAAACAGCGGCGAGAAACTGGATTATGCATTCGGATTGTGGCGGAACGAATATAAGGGGCTGCCGGTAATTAAGCACAGCGGCAATATGGCAGGCTATCGGGCGCAGATCGTCGCATTTCCCGAACAAAAATTTACGGTAATCGCTTTGTGCAACAACATGGCGATCTTTCCAAGTGTAATTGTGGAGAAGCTCGCGGGTATCTATCTGGAAGGACAATTGAAACCTGATGCGCCGAGCCCAAAACCAGTTACGGAAAGTTTGCCGCCGGCGCTTCCCTTGTCTGAAAAGGACGCGCTTCGTTACGCAGGCACTTACGCGCACGTGGAGAGCGGAAGGGTCTTCAAGCTGAGTCTTAAGGACGGAAAATTAATTAACAGCGGGCTCCTGAGAAACGAGATACCGGTGACAGCAATTTCCGAAAACCGCCTACTGCTGGTTGCGGGCACAGACGTAACGGAACTAGATCCCGTCTTTAACAAGTCCGGCGCAATTTCTGAAATAAAGATACTAACAAAAAGCGGCAAGCCAGACATTTTCGTACCCGTTAAACCGCCGGTCGCTTCGCCGGAAAAACTGTTCGAATACGCCGGGACTTACTACAGCGAAGAGCTTAACGCGGATTACAAAATTTCGCTCCAGGGCAATAATCTCTCCGTGCAGATCGGCGAAAATCTCGAAACCCAGCTCACCGCCTGGTACGTCGATTTTTTTACCATTGCGGGTGGCCAAATTAAATTTTCTTTTAGTCGCGATGATAAAGGAAAGATCTCGGGATTCGTGTTCAATTCAGACGTTGATGAACGAGAGGTTAAAGGAGTCACGTTTAAGCGGCGGTTGAATTAGTGAACAACGTAATCGTCTCTGTTTGTGACGCGATCAACTCTGGCTATTTAATGAGGTTTGCCCATTGATAAAAGCACCCGAACAAATAATCAAGATGGAGCATTCATTCGCCTTATATTGCAAAGTGCCTTTCAAACATTAATTGATTTTTATGGAATTACAGATTCGCGACGTATCCAAGACCTATGCCAACGGCGTGCAGGCGCTGAAGGACGTGACGCTGACGATTCCCAATGGGATGTACGGACTGCTCGGGCCGAACGGCGCCGGCAAGTCCACCTTGATGCGCACAATCGCCACGCTCCAGGAGCCCGACACGGGATCGATCCGCCTCGGCGACCTCGACGTGCTGCGGCAGAAGGAGAGGGTGCGCGAGACGCTCGGCTACCTCCCGCAGGAGTTCGGGGTCTACCCGAAGGTGAGCGCGGAGCGGCTGCTGGAGCACTTCGCGGTACTCAAGGGCATCACCGACCGGCGGGCGCGGAGCGAGATCGTGGATAGGCTCCTGCACCAGACTAACCTGTATGAGGTGCGCAAGAAGAAACTCGGCGGTTACTCCGGGGGCATGCGCCAGCGGTTCGGCATCGCGGTTGCGCTGCTGGGCGACCCCAAGCTGATCATTGTCGATGAGCCCACCGCCGGTCTCGACCCCGCCGAGCGCGTCCGCTTCCTGAACTTGCTCAGCGCCCTTGGAGAGACCGCTGTAGTGATTCTCTCCACGCACATCGTCGAGGACGTGTCGGAGCTGTGCAGCCGTATGGCGATCATTGACAAGGGCCAGATACTCCTTGAAGCAGAGCCGCTGAGCGCTATTGCCGCTCTACAGGGGCGGATCTGGCGGCGGGTGATCGACAAGGGCGAACTCGCCGAGGTGGAGCGGGAGCACAGGGTCATCTCGACGAAGCTTTTTGCGGGGCGCACGGTCGTGCGCGTCTTCGGCGACACGCCGCCCGGCGCGGAGTTCGAGCCCGTGGAGGCTGATCTGGAAGATGTCTATTTCACCACGATGGCGGGCCAAGCAGAAGAACCCATCCTGGGGGTGGCGCGATGAAATTCTGGGAGATCTTCCGCTTCGAGGTCGGTTATCAGTTGCGCCGCGTCTCAACCTGGCTCTACTTCGTGCTCCTCCTGGGGGTCTCGTTTCTCATGGCGCGCGACGTCTTCGTCGCCGAGGCACGGGAGGGCAGCTACTTCCTCAACGCGCCGTTCGCCGTGGCGCAAGTCACCCTCGTGGCGTGCCTACTGTCGCTGCTGCCGCTGTCGGTGTTCGCGGGCGGCGCGGCGGCGCGGGACGTGGAGACGCGGATGCACCCGCTCCTCTACACCGCGCCCGTCGGCAAGGCCGTCTACCTCGGCGGGCGGTTCCTCGCCGCCTTCACCCTCGGCGCGCTGCTCATGGCCACCATCCCGGCCGGCCTCCTGGCCGCCGCGCTCCTGCCGGGTGAACACGCGGATCTCATCGGACCCATTCGGCTGGCCGCCTACGCGAGCGCCTACTGCCTGCTCGCGTTGCCGAATGCCTTCACCGCCATGGCGCTCATGTTTTCGGCGGCGGTGCTCGGCCGACGGGCTGTCGTGAGCTACCTCGGGGGTGCGTTCGTCTTCTTCGCGGCGGTCGTCAGCTGGCAGCTCGTGGCCGAGGTGCTGGGACACTGGGGCCTCGCGAAGCTGACGGACCCCCTGGGGATGACCCTGATCGGCGAGCTGTCGAAGGTCTGGACGCCGGGCGAAAAGAATGCGCTCGTCGTCGGGCCGCAGGCGTCGGTGCTCGCGAACCGCCTCGCATGGCTCGGCGTCGCCCTGGGCGTGCTCGCGCTCACTTACCTCCGCTTTCGATTCGCGCACGTCGGGGGCGACGTCCGGCGTGGCGTTCGCAGGCGACCCGGCGGGCGCCTCTCTACGGCAGGCGATGCCACGAAGGGGGAGCCGATACCAGGCACCCGCGATGCCTCGACCGCGCAGAGCGCCCCGGCCGCCGTCCCGCGCATCCGGCGAACATTCGGAATGGCGACCCGTGTGCGCCAGACGCTTGCCGTCGCGCGGGAGTCGTTCCAGGTAATCATGACGGGCTGGGGCGGGCCCGCCCTCATCGCCCTGGCCGGGTTCGTGATCCTGATCGCCCCTTTGGTGTTCCAGGACGAGGGCTTCCCTCAGATCCCCACCACCGGGGAGTTCGTAAACATCCTGGAACAGTCCGCCGAGCACGGCATGTGGCTGATCGTCCCGCTGCTGATCGTCTACTACACCGGCGAGCTAGTCTGGCGCGAGCGCGAGGTGGGCCTGGGCGAGATTGCCGGCGCGGCGCCCGTGCCGGTGTGGGTCTCTTTCGCGGGCAAGTTCGCGGGGCTGGGCCTCGCGCTCGTCGCGGCGCAGGCGCTCGTGACGGCCGCCGCGATGCTCGCTCAGGCGCGCCTGGGGTATTACGAGTTCGAGGTCGGTCTGTACGCGCGGATCCTCTTCGGGATTCGGTTCACAGACTATCTCCTGTTCGCCCTGCTCGCCCTCGTCGTGCAGGTCTTGGTCGACCAGAAGTACGTCGGCCATCTGATCGCGGTAATCGCCTATGTGCTTGTGGCCTTCGGCCCGCAGCTCGGGGTCGAACCCGGCCTGCTCGTCTACGGGTCGGATCCGGGGTGGACGTATTCGGATATGCGCGGCCTCGAGCCGTTCATCGGGCCGTGGCTCCTGTTCAAGCTCTATTGGGCCGCGTGGGCGCTGCTGCTCGCCGTCGCGGCGAAGCTGCTCTGGCCGCGAGGCACGGAACGGGGCCTCGGGCCGCGGCTTCGCGTGGCGGGCCGCCGCCTCACGCGCCGGACGGCCGCGACCGCCGCCGTGGCCGCCGCCCTCGTCCTGACCTTCGGAGGCTTGATCTACTACAACACGAGCGTGCTCTACGCGAGCCACGCCGCCCCGAGCGGGGAAGAGTGGAGCGCCGAGTACGAGCGGCGCTACGGGCGGTACGCGGGCGTCCCGCAGCCGCGGCCGACCGCCACGAGCCTCCACGTCGAGATCTATCCCGGGCGGCGTGCGGTGGAGATCCGCGGGACCTATGACCTCGTGAACCGGACCAAAGCGACGATCGACTCGGTCCACGTGGCGACCAACATGGGGGTTGAAACCCGAAGGTTGGAATTTGACCGGCCGGCGAGGCCCGAGCGGTTGGACGAGGAGTTCGGCTACCGAATCTACTCTCTGGAGACGCCCCTACGGCCCGGCGACTCGCTGAGGCTCGAGTTCGAGGTGCGCTTCGACCCGCGGGGGTTCCCGAACCAGGACATTGACACGTCCGTGGTCCCCAACGGCACGTTCTTCGGGGCCGAGTGGCTCCCGGCCGTCGGCTATCAGAGGGGCCGCGAGGTCCGGGGCGCCGGGCAGCGGCGGGCGCACGGGCTTCCCCCGCGCCCGGATGTCCTGCCCCAGGACGACCCCGCGGCGCTCAATGACGTCGCTTGGCTGGAGCCGATCATGTTCGAGGCCGTCGTGGGCACGGACGAGGGGCAGATCGCCGTGGCGCCCGGCGGGCTGCGTCGGGCGTGGGCGCAGGGCGGGCGCCGCTATTTCCACTACGCCACCGACACGCCGATCTTGAATAATTTCGCCTTCTTCTCTGCCGCCTACGCCGTGCGCGAGGCGCGGTGGAACGACGTCGAGATTCAGATCTTCCATCACCCCGGGCATGCACAGAACGTGGACCGCATGGTCCGCGGCGTCCAGGCGTCGCTCGAACACCTGACCAAGCGGCTCGGCCCCTACCTGCACCGCCAGATTCGGTTCGTGGAGTACCCCGGCGGCCGGCGCACGCTGTACGCCCACCCGATCAACATCCGGTACCAGGAGGGGTTCTCCTTCATCAACCCGGAGGGCGACCCGCGCGGCATCGACCTGCCGTTCGCGGTGGTCGCGCACGAAGTGGCGCACCAGTGGTGGGGCCACCAACTCGTGCCGGCGCCAGTCGAAGGCGCGGCGCTGCTCGTCGAGGGCCTGGCTTGGTATTCAGCGCTGGAGGTCGTGGAATCGGCCCAGGGCCGCGAGCACCTCGACCGGCTCCTCGGCGCGATGCGGGCGTCGTACCTGAGCCCGCGCGCGCGCGCCGGCGTCCCGCTGCTGCGGGCAGACGACAGATTCCTTTACTACCGCAAGGGGCCGCTTGCGATGTACGCGGTGCGCGAATACGTCGGGGCCGAGCGGATGACTGCCGCATTGCGACGCCTGTTCGAGAGGCACGGCACGAGGACACCCCCGCTGCCAACCACGCTCGACCTCTACAGGGAACTCCAAGCGGTTACGCCCGACGAACTTCAGTATCTGCTCGTGGACCTGTTCGAAGCGAACACCTACTGGGAGCTCGCGGCGGAGCGCGTCGAAGCGGAGCGCGTCGGGACGGGCGAGTGGCGTGTGACGCTCGACGTGCGGGCGCGCAAGGTGGTGGTCGACGAAGCGGGCGTCGAGACGGAGATCCCCGTGGACGACCTTGTCGAAGTCGGGGTCTATGCGGCCGGTGAGGGCGGTAAACCCGGCGAGCCGCTGTACCTGCACAGGCATCGCGTCCGCTCCGGCGAGCAGCGCATCACGTTGATGGTGCCAAAGGAACCGGCACGGGCGGGGATAGACCCGCGCAATCTCTTAATCGATGTAACTCCCGATGACAACCTCAAGGAGATGAATCGGCCGTGATTAAGGAGTTTTATCAATGACTCGTCAAAGCCGGGAAGAAGAAGAATGTGGCGCTGGTAGCCTGTATGTGAAAATTGCTGACCATCTTGAATGCCCAATGATCAAACAGCAGACGCGTTGGCGAAAGCCGCAAAAATCTTCGCAGATTGCTCTAGCTCGCGCTGAACATTTAACCCAGTTGCCAAGTAGCTAAAAAATTATATTCTGATGAAACATAAACCCAACAAAAGAAAACACCACTCGAAAATGGGTTGAAACTTCAAATATTAAAATTCCGGTCAGTGACCTATACTGGATTAAAAATGCGACGAATTTCTACTTTTCAATGGTTTCTTATTCTGGTAATGGGCGCTTTGACCGTCTATCTGGTGAGCGCAATTTCTCTCTATCTTAGAATAAATGAGCCGGAATTTGTGACCGAAGATATCACCGAACTTGCTCCGTTCTGGGCGTTTTGGGCAATTCACACACCAATAATTCTCATAATGACGCGGCGTTTTTCTTTTGAACGTACGCGTCTAGTTAAACGGTTGCTCCTCTACTTATCAGTGGGCATCGTTTGGGCGATGTTGGTTCAGGGATTACCGCTATTTTTTCTACCCATTTTCAAAGAGTTGACCAATTATAATATCGAGCGAATTTACCGACCGGGTCATCCTGATTGGCTATCCATCCTCATGCCAAACATAGTAATTTACTGGTTCATTCTCTCCTCGAATTTGGTTTTCTTATACAACCGGCAGTATCAAAACGAAATGGTAAAAGCTTCAAAGCTTGACGCCCAGCTATCCAATGCCCGACTTCAGGCGCTGAAGATGCAACTGCACCCGCACTTTTTATTCAATACGCTACACTCGATTACGGCTCTGGTTCTCAAGAATGAAAACCGGGATGCGGTCAAAATGATTAACCGTCTCAGCGAACTGTTGCGATTAACCCTTGATAAGATAGAGACCCAGGTTTTGACGCTCGAAGACGAGATTGAATTTACGCGGCGTTATCTGGAGATCGAGCGCATCCGCTTCCATGACCGGCTTGCCGTTGAGTGGGAGATTGATCCGCACGCCCTCGAAGCTCAGGTGCCGAATTTAATCTTGCAGCCGCTCGTCGAAAACGCCATGCGCCACGGGGTGGATTCTCATTCGGGCACGAGCCGTATACAGATTGCGGCTCACTTGCAAAACGGTCAGGTGCTGATGGAAGTACGCGATGACGGCAAAGACTTGAAGAAAATTTCCGGGCAAAACGGCGCTGCCGGTTTGGGATTAAAAAACACCCGCGAGCGCCTCGCGGAGCTCTATGGTGAAGATTATCATTTCAGCCTGAGCCGGCGGGAAAACCAATGGACCATCGCACAAATTGTTATCCCGTTTCTCCCCGTTAAAGAACTTTCAAAAGGAGAGCGGCAGTGAATCGAAAAATCCGCGCCCTTGTCGTTGACGATGAATCACTGGCCCGCGAGGCGCTCGTTGTGATGCTGGGCGGTGACCCCGAAATGGAAGTGATTGGCGAGTGTCGCAACGGCAAAGAGGCGGTGACCGCAATCCGCGAGCAGCTTCCGGACATTGTTTTTCTTGACATCCAGATGCCGGAAATGGACGGCTTTCAGGTTATCGAAGAGGTCGGGGCAAAGCGCATGCCGGTGACCGTTTTCGTGACCGCATATGATAAATACGCCCTTCGCGCATTCGAGGCGCACGCGCTCGACTATCTGCTCAAGCCTTTCGATCACGACCGCTTCAACAGCGCTTTGCAAAGAGCCAAAACCTTCGTCCGGCAACAAAAAATCGGCGAAATGAGCGAGAGTTTGTTCGCCGTGCTGCAGGACATGAAAGTAAAAACCGCTGAATCGCCGGCGCCAGCGGATAACCGAAAATCGGAAAGGGCGGCTCAACAAGAGCCGCTTGATCGAGTGGTCATAAAATCAAGCGGGGGCATTTATTTTCTGAAGATCGAAGAGATTGATTGGGTCGAAGGCGCGGGTGATTATTTGAGTCTGCACAGCGCGAGCGGTACCCATTTGATTCGCGAAACCATGGGAACCTTTCAAGCCAAATTGGATCCCCGAAAATTCCTCAGAATTCACCGTTCGACCATCGTGAATATCGAGCGCATCAAAGACATCCGGCCCCTTATTAAAGGCGAATACATCGTCACTTTGACCAGTGGCGAACGCCTGAAAGCAAGCCGCGGTTATCGCCCTGAGCTTCAACGACTACTGGACGAAGCGCGATAGCGTGATGAACGCATAAATCCACTTTGCCTGATCTTGCCGTTACTTCGCCGCTTTTCTATCCCCATTCATCGCAAACCTGTTCACGGTCTTTTCAGTGACCTAGATCATTACCCGTTAGCTCATTATCACCGATAAGGAAATGAAACATATGCTTAAAAGATTTCTGGTTTTTACAGCTCTGGTTCTTTCGTTTAAAACTTTTAATATAAAAATTGAGGCGCAACAGCCCGCGCTCGTTGATCGTGAATTATTTTTCAGCACTCCCGAAATTTCCGGAGCACAAATTTCTCCGGACGGCAAATACCTCGCTTTCATGAAACCTATAAAAGGCGTTCGCAATATTTGGGTGAAAGCGGCTCATGAGCCTTTCGATAAGGCGAAACCCTTAACCGGTGAAGCAAAGCGTCCGATCAGTGAATATTTTTGGAGTTGGGACAATAAAATTCTGTTCGTCAAAGACCAGGCCGGCGACGAAAATTTCAACCTCTATGCAGTAAACCCGGCTGAGGCGGTCGAAGGAATTCCCGCAGCAAAAAATTTAGTAGTGGGTCAGGATGAAAGAGGTTGGCCAGCGATTGGCGCTAAAAAAGGAAAGTCCCGCCCAACGACCAGTAAACAGTGATCTCTGGACAAGTAAAAAGTTATCTTCTGATTAGGCGGAAAAGGCGGATAAAGCGCCATCTGCTGGGGCGGATAAAGCGCCATCCGTCTTTTCCGCCCCAGCAGAAGATGAC
Organism: Blastocatellia bacterium; assembly: GCA_044868105.1. Taxonomy (GTDB): domain Bacteria; phylum Acidobacteriota; class Blastocatellia; order UBA7656; family UBA7656; genus JBFMDH01. The sequence goes on along the minus strand of JBIOWC010000122.1, from coordinate 15,958 downwards.
CTTGTCCCTGACAACAGACCGCTGTTCTTTTACCGATAAATATTTTCATTCCCCTAATTTCACCCTGACCCATTACCAAAAATTTGACCAATGCCGAAAAGGTGAAGACTGAAATATATGCCGTTCCCAAAGCCGAACCGGATTTTATTTACATCGGTCTGAACGACCGCGAACCGGGTTGGCACGATTTATATAAAGTAAAAATTTCGACCGGCGAAAAAACCCAAATCGTTATTGCGCTGCGCGACCGCGGGTTTCCGATTGAATATCTTCTGGCTAACGACGAGGGACACGGTTTTCGGCGTCCGCTCAACGCGATGGCGATGATGGTGGCGGCGGAAAGGTTTCTGGCAAAACATCTGGGTGGGCGCTATCAAGAGGCCATCCCGCCAGAGATTGCCGCACGTTTGAAACAGATCACGATTGACCCCAAAACGGTCATGATGGCGAAATGAACCAAAGCCAGGGAAATCATTTCCGGCACGTTTCGAGACGCAGTCTCTGCGGGTAGTCTCGCCACGAGGCCACCCGCTCCAACACCCGGATGATTCGCTGTGCCGGTAAGTTCAATCGCCGTCCATCGCCAACGCTTCTCGGTTGAAATCACCTACCACATTGAAAGTGCGAAATCGCCGTCCGCACCATAACGTCTCGCTCAGCAAATCTGCCGGCCAACATTCATTGGCGGTGGCGTTGACCTGCAAAGGCTGCGAGTCTCTGATTGGCAGTCGTCGCTATCCTTCCTTACTTGGCAAGGATCTTGTTCTTGATTGGCGAGAATCTTTTCCTGATTGGCCTCTATGCGTTCCTGGTTGGCAAGCACCTTGTCGAGTTTGTCCTGATTGGTCTTGATCTGTTCCTGATTGGCGAGTATCGCCGCTTGATTTTTTACAATCTCATCAAGCTTATCCTGATTGGCTCTGATCTGTTCCTGGTTGGCGAGAATCTCTTTTTGATTGCTCAAGATAGTTTGCTGATTGGCAAGTACATCGTCGTTGGACATGATAATCTCCCTTTATAGATTAAGTAGCGCCACAGAGGGCGGTTTCCGGCAAGCCATGCATAGTAGCAAATTAACCCCGCTCAAGCGAGTTGCATGTTGGTTGATTGTTAGTTGACGGCAAGGACGCTCTGTCAATAACCCGACTGCGCTACTCGACAGCCGCAAGCTCGGTCGTAGAGGTTGGTTCAGCCGTTGTCGCACTTTTGCGTGAAGCCCACCATATTTCAATCAGGTTGGCCGCCGGCCCTACGAGAAAGAGCGAGTAATAAGGCGCGTGGACAATTTCAGCAAGGCGCAGAATCATCTCGACCAGCGCGACACAAAAGGCCGCCACACACTGTCCCCATTTTGAATGCACGGTGGTCTTCGGGTCGGTAATCATAAAGAAGACAAATAGCTGATACATCGGTCCGGTGATGGGCGCAACCTCGGCCTGAAATGAATGACCGGTGATCCAGCTTCGCAACAAAGAGAAGGCGAGGAAGGCGAGCACATAAGTGGCGCAGATGTGAAAACGTTTGAGGCGCCAGATGATGATTGAACCGAGCGTCCAGATAATCAGCATCGGCCAGAGGTAATTACCCCATTGAACGCTCAGGCTGGCGACGGCAAAGGGCGCTAGAAAAAGCATCGCGCAGATGCCGAGATTTGACGGGTTCCAGATATGGCGACCTTTCACACGGATGACATATTTGGACATGATGCTGATGGCAGCGCACAGCGCATAGGGCCAGAGTGCCGGTGAGCGCACGAGGATGCCAACGCTGATTCCGGTAATGTAAGCGCTCGCCAGATGTGGCCACTTACCTGTGAACAGCCGCCCGAGAATAATCTCTATGAGGATGCTGGTCGCAATCGCGAGCGCCGTCTTGGTATAACTCTCTAAGAATCCGAAGGTGAGTTGACCGGCGACAAGGATGAAGGTAATCAGGATCGGCGCGGTAAACCGGCCGTCATATTGGAAACCACGCCGGGTCGCCGCTTCGGGAACGGCTGGCCGGGCGGGAGAAGGAAGCGATGATGCTGATGGTTGCTTCATACGGTCTCTTTTATTTTGTGAATTTTGCCAATCTCTGGCGCGACAATCGTTTGTATTTTACCTGAAGGCCAGCGGATGACAACCTTCTCAACGTCCGATACCTTACCGAGGCCGAAATGCAGGCGACGTTGATTCTGGGCGCAGAATCCTGTACCGCCGGAAACTTCCTGCACCTGCTCGACGCCGTTCCAGAAGACGCGCACCTGAGCCCCGATGGCGCTGCGGTTACTGTCCACGCCTTCAAGCTCGAAAGCGATCCAGTGGTTTTCCGGCGCGGCGGTATTTTTATAGACCAGCAGCGGACCTCGCTGATTGGCTACAACAACGTCGAGCACGCCTCGATTCCATAAATCGACGAGGGCGACCGAGCGGCCATCCTGGGTGTCGGTCGCGCCGACGGCTTGCGCAACATCGGTGAATTTACCGGCGCCGTCGTTAATCCACACACACTTTTGTTGATAGCCCGAGAGGCTGCGCCCTTGCATCGGCGGCCAGTTCTTGGCGTCCGAGATAATCGAGGTGTTGCCGCCAGCGACCTTAGAGAAATCGTACCAGTAGCTGGTGCCTTTGTTATCGGAGACATATCCGTTGGTGAGATAGAGGTCGAGGTTGCCGTCATTGTTGAGGTCGCCAAACTGCGCCCCGAAACTCCAGCCGCCGAGTTCAACGCCAAAAGCGCGCGCCAGATTTTCGTACTTGAGGTTATCGCCGCCGCTGCCTTCGCTCGGCACCCAGAGATTATTGCCCTGTATCAACACCCCCTCTTCGGAAATGTTCGAGACATAGATGGCGAATTTTCCGTTATTGAGAATGTCGCCGACCGTCGCATTCATGCCGCTCTTGGGCGCAAAGCCAACCCCGGTCGCTTTGCCCGCTTCGCGGAAATGTTTGCCGCCGTCGTTCAGGAACAACTCGGCAACCCCGTAGTCATTGGCGACAAAAAGATCGGGGTAGCCGGTGCCGCGCAGGTCTGCGGCCGCAGCGGCAAAGGCCCAGCGCCGGCTGCTGATGCCGAGTTGCGCGCTGACCTCTTCAAAGGCGCCGCCGCCGAGATTGTGAAAGAGATATTTGCGCCCGCCGTTTTGCGCGTACTCAAAACTTTCGGGCATCATCCGGGTGGTGGTGAGATTCCAGAGATTGACATCTTCTGCGTAATAGCCGCCGACAAAGAGGTCTATCCGGCTGTCGCGGTCATAATCAAACCAGATGGCCGTACCGGCATTCACCCAGGCCGGCAATCCAGCTTTTTCGGTGACCCGTGTAAAGCCGCGCCCCGCGTCATTATGGAAGAGTTCGGGACGCCCCCATTTATAAACGAAGAGGTCTTCAAACCCGTCATTGTCGTAATCGCCCCAGACCGCGCCCATCGAAACCCCGCTCTCTTTTTGATTGAGGTCGGCAACACCTAACTCGGACGCGACATCCTTAAAGGTGCCATCCCCCAAATTGCGATAGAGGCTGTTGAGGCTGCCTTCGCCGCTGTTGGTAATGTAGAGGTCCTGCCAGCCATCGCGGTCAAAATCGACGACCGATACGGCCGCGCCCACCGAAGCCACCTGCGGCATGATGTGGTCGAGTTTGGCATCGAGTTTCGGCGCCTGGTGGGTAAAGTTTATACCGGAAGCTTTGGCGACCTCTTCCAGGTGAAATCCGTAGCGCCCGATAGCCGCCGACGTATCCGTCCCGGATTTTGCAGCGCGATTGCGCTCAGAAAATTTCCTGACGAGAAGCGGCGTCGCCAGGAGGGCAATGAAGATAATCGTTAATACTATTTTTGGAATGCGCTTATTCATTTTTGTACAACCATCAGCTGGTTAAACGATGAACGATGAAGGACGAACAATAAATAGAATAGAGATTCGCTACTGTTCATCGTTCATACTTCATCGTTTAACCTTCAAGGTGTTCTGGAAACCTTCGGGAGTGACATAACGCGTGTGGTACTCCTGCCAATCTTGCGCGTGGCGGCGATAGACCGGATCATCCTCCAGGCGCTCTGGAAGACTAGTATATTCAGTCAAATCGCGCGCCGGCAAGGGAAGCACCGTCTTGGAAAAGACCGAGTTATAATCGCCATCTTTAATCCAGCCATTGCCAATCATCACGAAATCGCGCACCCAACCTTCGGCAGGCGGTGGCGGCGCGGCAAAGCGAAGCACTATCTCATCACCGGCATTCATAATCACGATGCGGTCGTCGACGTTTGCCAATAGCGCTCCGATGTCGCCGTAGCGCGTGTAATACCCGATAAGGTCGCGCCACTTTTGGGTGGTCGTCGCGATGTGGTTATAGTCCGGCAGTTCCGGCGATGATTTGTTGGCTTGACTCATAACAGAAAAACCCCGATAGCGAAGCTCTGCACTCGCCGCCCCGAGGCGCTCGGTCTTCATCTCGGTTGACGGTAAGCCGGTGCTCCATTCGAGCTTGTCCCAATAGATTTCCATATTCGTGCGCAGGCGGAAACGTCGAGGCGCACCGGGGCGGAAGACATTGTTGAGGTCAACTAAAATCGTCTTGTTTTTGCCGGCCGGAAAGCCAATGGCGTCACGCGCCGTCACCCAACCACCTTTGCCGTCGGCGACTTCAAGAACCAGGCCGTGCGGCGGCGGTTGGCGGTTTTGACTGAGCGCGATATTGACCGACGCATCCGTCGGGTGCAGCCAGCCATGAGCAATCAGCCAGAGCGCGCCGCTTTGCGGCGCCGCATCGTCCAGCTCCAGTTCAACATAATGGTCGCGAGTCGCGCCTTGATACTGACCGCGTCCGAAGTTATCCAGATAGCGGCTATCGAGCGCCCGAACAATCTCCGTCACATCCTGACCGTTGTCATCCTGAGCGCGGGCAAACGGGCGCGGCGTCGCCATGGTATAGATGGCCAGCGCTGGCGGCGGCGTTGCGGTGCGCTCATCGGCAAAGATGTCTGTACCGGCCGGGTGATCAACCACCATCAGCGAGTAATGATCGAGGTAATAGGTTTCCCATAACTCGGCGGTCACCCGCAGATCATAGAAGCCATCTTTAGCGACCAGTTGATCGCCGCGTATCTTCATCCACTCTTCGATCTGCGAAATACTGGCGGTTTGCTGCAAATTGATGCGCAGGCCGATGGCCGGACTCCACGGCGCGCAATCTTTGACAAAGCGCAGCCCAGTGCCATCCCAGGCAAAGAGCGACGGGCACGAGCCTTTCAAACGCTGTTCGGCGAGAACCGATTGATCGGCTTTCAATTCAAATTCAGCCTGCACCGCGCCGTTCGGCCAGACGATTCTCGCCACATCGCTTTCCGTCTGTTCACCCAAACCGAAATGCACGACCGGCTCTTTAATCAACTGTTTCTGGAAGAGCAGGCCGGAACGAATTTCCATCTCACCGCCAATGCCGAACGAATTGATGCGCTGGTCGCCGGTGGCGGTGGCGGCGCGTGGCCGAACCGTCTGCCAGTGATAATTTTTCGTGCCGCGATTGACCAACCGCAGGGCTTTGCCATCAGCCGATAAACCGACCAGATCGAGGCGGCCGTCGCCGGTAAAATCTGCGGTCGAAAAGATGCGCGCAGCGATTGAAGCGGCGAGGCGGTTGAATTTGCCCTGCGCGTCACCTAACCAGATTGTGGCGCTCGCCGGGCCGGCGACGACGATATCCAGGCCGCCGTTATTATCCATATCGGCAATGAGCAGTTGTGCAGCGCCCACAGCAACTGATTCAGCGCTTTCTGAACTGCTGATGACTTCTGTGGTCTGCCAATCCCGACCTTCGTTTTTATCCGAGATGCGCAACACGCTGCCATTTGTTTGGAGCGCCAGCAGCTCGAATAGCCCATCGCCATCACCATCCGTGACATTGATGGCCGCAATCAAATTCACGCCCGGTGGCGCGGGACGTTCGCGAAAGCTGCTGCCGCGCTCGTTGGCAAAAAAGTGAAGCGCGCCTCGGCCATCTAAAAGTGTGGCGTCGGGGTCGCCATCCGCATCCAGGTCGGCCCAGGCAAAACCGCGAAGCCCAAAGACCCCTGCAAAGGGTTGCACCTCTTTGAAGGTGCCATCGCCGTTATTCCTGAGCACAAGCGGCGCGCCGTCAACCGGAGCAAGGACGATATCGAGGTCACCGTCCATTTCAATGTCCGCCGCCCAGGCGCTTGAAAAATTTCCGCCGGTTACTGAAGCCGGCAAAGTCGTCGCCGAGGTGACCTCGGTGAAGCGGGCATTTTCCTGTTTGAAAACCCGCACACCGCCGGCGCCCGCAAGCACCAGATCGGTCTTGAAATCGTAGTTGAAGTCCAGCGCCACTACCGCATTTGCCGTCGGCGGCGTGGCGGCGTTGCCGGCTGGAAAAGTAAGCGCCGGGCTGCCGGCCGGCTGCACTTGACCGGCATTTGCGACAAGCTGAATCGGCGCCGTCTCTCCATCTAAAAAGAGGTGTCCAGCCCAACTCCAACCGGCGGCGACGATTGCCGGTTCGGGCGTCGCCTCAAAGGTGAGCGCCTCATCAGCGGGCGCCGGCAACGGGCTGGGCGATGGAAGCTTGAGCAGGCGCAGGAACGGCAGCCCGATTTCACCGGTCGGGAGTTTCACGACCGCTAAGCTGTTGCGATATTCGGGAATCCGTAAGAGTACGTTGCGAAGGAAAGCAACGCGCGTTCCGACAGGGCGCAGATCAGACCCTTCGGCCGCGGTTTGCAAAGCACTGAGCGGCTCTTTGACTTCGGCCGGCCATGAGGCTGCGTTTGCCGCCAGGCGCGCGACGCTCTGGCGCAACGTCTCGGCGTCGCCGCGTTTTGCCGCCAGGCGCGTCACTTCAAGCAACACCGCCAAATTATCCGGCTGGGTCTCAAGAATCTTTTCGAACAGACTTTGAGCTTCGGCTTCGCTCTCTTGGCCGCCGAGACGTTCGACCTCCTGAGCCAGCGAATAGGCCGCCTGCAGGTTTTGCGAGTCGAGTTTGATGGCCTTGCGCAGGTAGGTAATCGCCTCAGCAGATTTGCCGCGACTGCTTTCGAGGGCTCCCTGCAAGGCGATGATCTGTCCGTTTTCGGGCGCCAGTTGATGCGCCCTTTCCAGTTTCTGAGCTGCCGAATCGAACTCTTTTTGGCGCAAAGCAAGCAGACCCAGATTGGCCCACGCCGCCGGTTCACCCGGCGCCAGACGAGACACCTCGGTCAAGCGTTCTTCGGCGCGGGCATCGGCGCCCGCCTGCAAAGCGGCCAGGCCAACGTAAAAATCTCTGACCGCCTCTTGGTACTCTGCGGAAGATTTATCCGGGAGCTTTTCGCCTTTATTACAAGCTGCGGAAAGGGCGGCGAGCAAAATTGTAACCAGTAAAAGGAACGAGCAAGTTGGCGAAATTCGATTCAACATGGGTGTAGGAACGCTTGGCCTCGCTAGTGGATGAATAGTATTTGTCGGGCTATACAGTGACTCCAGAATATAACACGATGGGAGAACGATTTGTAAAGGAGACGCTACCGCGTCAAAGGCGCTTAGCCGCAGTTCGACCGCCAGGCGAGAAAGCCATTGGCCGCAACGGAGAGGCTGAGAATCGTTGGACTGCAAGAGCAGATATTGCTATCTTAATTTTCACGTTATCGGTTTCTTACTTGCTAATGAGCAACAACTAAACCTCGGTTCTTGACTGAGCAACATGCTCGAATGGATATTCCTTATTTTATGATGGAAACTCATCTCAAGCACAAAGCGATTGTCTTGCCCATTGGCGTTACGGTTGCCGGCCTCTGTTTGTGGGCGGCTTTGTCAGCGTTTCATATCTTCCCTGAATCGGCTTTCCCGTCGCCGCTGGCCGTGGGGCGCGGGTTTGGTCAGGAGATCACCAGCGGCCGCCTGCTGAACGATCTGATCGCCTCACTCTTTCGTGTGGGCGCGGGTTTTGCGCTGGCCGTGGCGCTCGGTTTGCCGATTGGTTTGCTCCTTGGACATCACAGTCGCACGCGGGCGGCGTTTTTGCCGGCGATCAATTTCTTTCGCAATCTCTCACCGCTGGCCTGGATCCCATTTGCCATTCTGTGGTTTGGCATCGGCGATATTCCGGCCATCTTCCTGATCTTCATGGCGTCATTCTTTCCCATTGTCATTGCGACGACAGCCGCCGTCGCCAGCATTCCAACGGTCTATTTTCGCGTGGCTCAGGATTACCATTTCAGCAACGCCGAACTGTTCACGCAGGTGACCTTGCCGGCGATCGCTCCGCAGGTCATCACGGCCTTGCGGGTGACTGCGGGACTGGCGTGGGTCGTGGTTGTCGCCGCCGAGATGATTGCCGGTCGCGACGGATTGGGCTTTGCCATCTGGGATTCGCGCAACGGCCTGAGGATGGATTTGCTGGTCGTCGGAATGATTGTGATTGGCTTGATCGGCGTGGCGATTGATCGGCTGCTCGTGCAATTGATGAAGATCCCAAGTGTTCGGTGGGGATATGAACGATAAACCTTTGCGCCTTGAGGGCGTGAGCCGCGCTTTTGGTGATGTAGAAGTTTTCAGCAACCTCTCTCTCGATATTGCCCGTGGAGAATTCCTCGCGGTTGTTGGTCCTTCCGGTTGCGGTAAGACGACGCTGCTGAATCTCTGCTCAGGTTTTGATAACCCGTCATCGGGAACCGTAAGGCGCGCCGAGCGTGTGCGCATGGTCTATCAACAGGATGGCCTCTTTCCCTGGAAGACGGTGGTTGAAAATATCGCCCTCGGTTTTCGTCATCTCAATGACGAAGGAGAACGTCAGGCGCAACTGCGAGAGATGGTCAGCCTGATTGGGCTGCAGGGATTTGAAGACCATTACCCGCATCAACTGTCGGGCGGCATGCGTCAGCGCGTCGAACTGGCGCGGGCGCTGGCCGGCGAAAGCGATCTGCTGCTACTGGATGAACCGTTCTCGGCGCTCGATTACCTGACGCGCCTGCGGATGCGGCGCGAACTGGTGCGCATGCTGCGCGAACGCCCGCGTACGGTCGTGCTCGTGACCCACGATATTGAAGAAGCCGCGCAACTTGCCGACCGCGTCGTGGTGCTTTCGGAACGTCCGGCTCGCATCACTTGCGAACTCGAACTGACCTTGCCGCGCCCGCGCGACCTGACCCATCCGCAGGTGATTGAAGCCGTGCACCGCATCCTCGCCGAACTGGGGATGGAAGGTGACGTGCAAAAGGCGCGCCTCAGCCTGCAAAATGAGGCTTAACGATTAAATGAACCTTGATGATTAAGCGTCCGTTGACGACGGACAAAGGAGCTACGGATTATGATGAAATCTTCGCTAACCCGCTGGGTGATTGCGGTCCTTGTGGTGATCGGCATCCTAGGCGTGCTGCGCTTTAAACCCTGGAAACGCGGCGGCGCTGAAGCGGGAGCCATGCGCCAGGAACTCGCCGTCGGATTCTTGCCGGTGACCTGACATTTGACGTGCCCGGTCACGGACTACGCGTCCAGGACCAGCACTTCGACTCGGTTCGAGTCGCAACGCTTCACCGATTTTCCCACCATCGTCGAATCAATTAAAGGCGGGCGTCTGGAGGCGACCTTTATGATTGCTCCGCTGGCGATGAAACTCCGCGAACAGGGCGTGCCGGTGAAGATCTGTTACCTCGGCCATCGCGACGGCTCGACGGTGATCGTACGCAAAGACCTTCCGGCCAAAGACCTGCGCGATTTAAGAGGCAAGATCTTTGCGATTCCGAGCAAGTACAGCAATCAATATCTGGTGATTCATAAATTGATGGAAGACCAGGGCGTCAAACCGGATGAAATCAAGTTCGTTGAAATGCCGCCGCCCGATATGCCGGGAGCCTTAGCGGTGAAAGCCATTGATGCCTATTTCGTTGGCGAGCCGCATTGCGCAAAAGCCGAACTCGACGGAACCGGGCGCGTCCTCTATTACGCCAAAGACATCTGGCCGCATTTTATCTCCTGTGTGCTCGTCGTTCATGAGAAGTTAATCCAGGAGCACCCGGAGATCGTGCGCGATCTGGTTCGCGGCATCGCCGAGAGCGGTGAATGGGCCGAAACCCATCGCCTGGAGGCTGCCAAAGTGGCTTCGCCATATTTTCGACAGGACGAGAAGGTCGTGCGCTATGTGCTGACCCAACCACCCGACCGCGTGAGTTATCGAATGCTGACGCCCACCGATGAGGACTTGCAGCAAATCCACGATATGGCGCTTAAGGCCGGCATTCTCGAAAAACCGATTTCCATGAAGGACCTGATAGACCGGCAATTCATTCCGGCCGATATCAAACCCGCAAACATCGAAGTGGGCGAGACTGTCGTGCCGAATCAATAAATCGAAGCGCTCGCCTGAGCGTCACGCTTCAGGGCCATAGGGCTTCACCGGTTGTTGCAAGCCAGCCAGGGCGCGACCTGCTTAACCTGAACCGCCAGTTGGCGAACCTGGATGATTTATTTTGAGTTCAATTTCAGCTCACGAACGTAGAGGTAAACTTGATGCGAAAAGTTTTGCTATGCTGGGTGCTTTCTCTCTTGCTCATCTTGCCGCTCAGCGGATGTGTCACTCCGCCGGCTGATGATAAAGCCTCAGGCACAACCAATCAGAAAGCCAATTCCGGGTCGCCTTCTGTTCAACCGGATGCCGCGCAGACCGAAGCGCCGCCGCCGTCACAAGCGCCGCGATATTCGGGGCCGATTGAATTCGTTAATGTGACAACGCAAGCCGGTCTGCACTTCAAGCACAACAGCGGCGCTTTCGGAAAGAAATATATGCCGGAAACCGTCGGCTCGGGCGGCGCTTTTTTAGATTACGACAACGACGGCTGGCAGGACATTCTGCTCATCAACTCGATGAACTGGCCCGAGCGCAAAGGCGCGAAGAGTTATTCGGCGCTCTATCATAACAACCAGAACGGCACCTTCACCGATGTGACGAAAGAGGCCGGGCTGGCGGTGGAGTTATATGGCATCGGCTGCGCCATCGCCGATTATGATAATGATGGCCTGGTTGATATCTACATCACCTGTCTGGGCGCCAATCATCTCTTCCGCAATCAGGGCGGCGGTCGTTTTACGGATGTGACGACTAAGGCCGGCGTCGGCGATACGGGATTCTCGGCAAGCGCCGCGTGGTTTGATTATGACCGCGACGGACGACTCGACCTCTTTGTTTGCAACTACGTCGAATGGGCCGTCGAGAAAGACATCAACTGTTCTCAGGATGGTAAAAATAAATCTTATTGTACGCCGGAAGCTTACAAAGGGCAGAGTTCGACGCTCTATCACAACAAAGGCGATGGGACGTTTGACAATGTCACCGAGCGCGCCGGGCTTCTCGACCCGTCAGGCAAAGCGCTGGGCGTGGCCTTGCTCGATTATGATAACGACGGTTGGATAGACCTGTTTGTCGCCAACGACACGCAACCCAACAAGCTGTACCACAATCGCGGCAACGGCACTTTTACGGATGAAGGCACCGGAGCGGGCGTCGCTTTTAATGATATGGGCAAAGCGCGCGCCGGCATGGGAACCGATGCCGGCGATTATGACCATTCGGGCAAACAGAGTCTGGTCATCGGCAATTTCTCAAATGAAATGATTGCGCTTTATCACAACGAGGGCACCGGGCTTTTTGTTGACGACGCGCCGAATTCAACCATCGGACAGGAATCGTTGTTGACCCTCACGTTTGCCTGTTTCTTCTTTGATTATGATCTCGATGGCTGGCTCGACATCTTCGCCGCCAACGGCCACGTCGCTGATGACATCAGTGTGGTCCAGCCCAAAATCAAGTATGCCGAACCGCCGCATCTCTTTCGTAATCTCGGCAAGAAGAACTTCCAATCCATGGGCACCAAGCTCGGCCAGGCTTTGCAACAGGCGGTTGTCGCGCGCGGCGCGGCTTACGGCGACTATGATCACGATGGTGACCTCGACTTGCTCATCACGGTCAATAACGGGCCGGCGCAACTGCTGCGCAATAACGGCGGCAATCAGAATAATCTGTTGCGCATTAAGCTCACCGGCACGGCGTCGAACCGCAACGGCATCGGCGCGCTGATCACCGCGACGCTGGCCGATCAGTCCAAGCTTATCGGTATGGTGCGGACCGGGTCCAGTTATGCGTCGCAAAGCGAGTTGCCAGTGACCTTTGGACTCGGCAAGGCCGACAAAGTGCCGAGCCTCGAAATTACCTGGCCAAACGGCAACAAACAGACGGTGACCGATGTTGCCGCAAATCAGGAAGTTGTTATTGAAGAAGGCAAGGGCGTCGTTTCAGCTAACGCTATTCAATTCACGAGCCCCTGAGCCTCAAGAACAAGGCTTTCGTTAATCACCACCCGTTTCCCGATTCTTCAGGTTGAGGCGAAAGTTAACTTTTCAAGTTAACTTTTCGGCCTCAACCATCGAACTGCAATTCATCCGGCAGCCCATCAGCGGGTTAATTGCCCGCCGGCAACTTATCGCCGCGTTTGAGATTGGCGTATGGCGAACTGCTTAACCACGAAGGCATCTCCGGCTGCTCGGCAAGGCGCAGTCCCACAATCGCCATCAAGTCGGCGACGGTCTTTGCCCCGTCCCAGTACCAGGTTTTCTCGATGTCATCCGCCGGTTGATGATAAGCGACCATCATCCAGCCAAAGATGCGTTTGACCAAGGCTTCTTTGGTGCCTTCCGGCGCCCCCATCAACATCAAAGCGGGAATGCCTCTGACCACGAACGGATAATGATCGGAGCGTTTGAAGATGCCCTCTTCGGGAAGCGGGTCAGGCATCAGGCTGATGCCATAAGCTTTCGCCACATCGGCCAGCAGCGCGCCGAGCGTAGAATGCTCGGCGCCAAACCCGACAATGTTTTTGACCGGCCCGAAGGTTTCCGTGCCGACCCCATCGAGATTCATCACGCCGGCGATTTTTTGCAGGTCCCAGGTCGGATTGGCAACCCAGTGTTTGGAACCCAGCAGCCCGCTCTCTTCAGCCGTCACCGCGAGAAAGACCAGCGACCGCTTCGGCTTCACCTTCATTTTCGAAAACGCCTTGGCCACGGCCAACATCTCGGCGGTGCCCAGGGCATTGTCAGCCGCCCCGTTGTAGATCTTGCCGTTGAGCAGGCCAAAGGCATCGTAGTGCGCCGTAAAGAAGACCGCCTCGTTTTTCAATGTCGGATCAGACCCTTCAAAGTAGCCGATGACGTTGCTTGCCGTGCCTTTGGTCGTCTTCACCTGGGTCTTAATCTCAGCCCGCATCTTCAGGTCGAGCGGTTTGAAATCATCGCGCTCGGCTTGCGCCAGTGCTTCTTTATAGGCGACGCCCGACTTTGCAAAGAGTTTTTCGGCAGCCGCGGCGCTGAGGTAGAGAATCGGCGGCGGCGGCGGCCCGCCTTCAGTAACGACAATCTGTCTGCGGGTGTTGAAATCAACCATCTGGTCGAGCGGGCGTCTCTCCAAACCGTTGGCCACATAAATCAGGCCCCTGGCCTGGTTCTTAAAGACCGTCGAGACGGCGAGCGCCGCGCCATTGGCTTTGTCCCACGCTTCCTGCGAAGTGTTGACTAAACGCCCTTGAATCACCACCACAATTTTGTCTTTGAAATCGGCGTCTTTTAGATCATTGCGTTTCCAGGCGTCCGAGACGATGGCGTGTCCGGCAAAGACTAAATCACCGCTGTACTGGCTGTCTTTCAGATTGAACGCCAGCGGCGCCCACTCCTGCCCGAGCGCTAGCGTGGCGCCATCCAACTTAAACGCGGTCTCTTCACCTAACGATTTTTCAGTGAGCGGAACGGCCTGCAAATAAGCACCATTTTCGCCAAGCGGCTTCATCCCATATGACTTCATCTGGTCAGCAATCCAGCGCGCCGCCTGAGCGCCGCCGCGTTGCATCACGCCGCGTCCTTCCATGGCGTCGGCCGATAAAATCGCCGTGCTATCTTTTATCTCTTTTAACGCCACCTGCTTTGCCAGTTGTCGTTCGGAATCTAAAAGACCGCTTGCCGTTTGTGCCACGGCCTGCGAAGCCATCAACATAGCCAACCAGCAGGCGACCCATTGACGTTGAGTAATGATAAAGAAAGAGCGCATTAATCTATCCTCCATAAGCGGCTGAATCTCTCTCGTTGGGTCTGGCATTTTAGCAATTGCCGAGAACCTTGACCAAGGCGGAGACCCCACAAGCCGTTTCGTTAAATGTCGTGCCGCCATTTCATCGGCTATGATTAAAGATGGGTGTCCTGTAAATAATGAATGAGTGAGAGCAGGTGAATATGCACATTCTGTGGCAATACATGCGACCACTGCGCTGGTGGGTTGCCTTATCTCTCTTGCTGGCTGGTCTGGCGCAAACCCTGACCTTAATTGATCCGCTGATTTTCGGAAGAATCATTGATCAGTACGCGCTCAACCCGAACCACCAACCGGACGCCGTACTGGTGCGCGGCGCCTTGTGGTGGCTTGTAGTGGCGGCCGCCGTTGCCCTGGCCGCGCGGCTCGCCGCCTCGTTTCAAGATTATGTCCTCACGCTGGTCGTACAAAGATTCGGCCTGCAGGTCTTTAGTGAGGGCTTGCGGCAAACCTTGCGGCTCTCTTTTCAGGAGTTTGAAGATCGCAGCAGCGGCGAAACCGTGGCGATGTTGCAAAAGGTGCGCACCGACACCGAACGTTTCATCAATGCCTTTGTCAATATTCTCTTCTCATCGCTTATCGGTATCGCATTTTTATTGTGGTACGGCATCACCAAACACTGGCTGCTGATTCCGGTCTTTGTGGTTGGCGTGCTGGTGCTGGGCGGCTTAACCGGGCTGCTCAGTCAGAAGATGAAAGCCGTGCAGCGGATGATTGTTCGCGAGACGGCCAAGATGTCCGGCTCGATCACCGAATCCTTGCGCAACATTGAACTGGTTAAGAGCCTGGGATTGACCTATCCGGAAATCCGCCGCCTGCAAGCCTACACGCGAAATATTTATGAACTCGAAATGGAGAAGGTGAAGCGGGTTCGCACGCTGTCATTTCTGCAAGGCACGCTGATCAATTCGCTCAAGCATTCAATTCTCTTCATCCTGTTGTGGCTCATCTTTCACAAGACGCTTACCGCCGGAGAACTCATCTCGATGCAGTTCATCCTCAACACCATCTTTGTTCCATTACAGGACCTCGGCAGAATTATTTTGAATTACCGCGAGGCCGAAGCCTCGATGCAGATGTTTGACGAACTGATGAAAAAGCCGATTGAAAAACGGCCGGAAGAGCCGGTTGAGATTGGTGAACTCGAAGATTTGCGATTTGCAGATGTGGTTTTCAGACATCGCTCGGCCACCGAAAATGCCATTGATCATATCTCCTTCAAAGCCCGGCTGGGCGATACGCTGGCTTTTGTCGGGCCTTCCGGGTCGGGAAAATCGACGCTTGTTAAATTGCTGGTTGGCCTTTACACGCCCATCAGCGGCACCATCTATATTGATGGCATTCCGGTCAATGAACTGCGTTACAATCCGGTTCGCCGGCAAATCGGTTTTGTCACGCAAGACCCGCAACTCTTTTCCGGAACGATTCGCCAGAATCTCTTATTTGTTAAGCCGGACGCCACCGACGAAGAGATGCTCGACGCGCTGCAAAAAGCTTCGGCGATGCCCTTGCTGGAGCGTTCCGGTAAAGGACTGGACACCCGTTTGGGCGAGAGCGGGTTGCGCGTATCGGGCGGCGAACGCCAGCGCCTGTCGATTGCCCGCGCCCTGTTGCGCCGGCCGCGCCTCTTCATCTTTGACGAAGCCACGTCGGCGCTCGATTCAATCACCGAACAGGAGATTACGACAGCGGTTCGCAGAGTATCCGGCAGCAAAGAACATATGGTCATTTTAATTGCCCACCGGCTCAGCACCATCTTACACGCCGATACCATCTATGTTTTAGAAAAGGGGCGCATCACCGAGTCCGGAACCCATGATTCGCTGCTCGAAAAGAAAGGTCTCTATTATGCG
>JBIOWC010000121.1:0-9961 GCA_044868105.1 Blastocatellia bacterium | reverse complement strand
CGGCAACCGGGGTTGTTGAAAAAGACAGAAATGAAAGGCTCGAGATGAGCGTTAAGAGCAACAAAAGAGCGATAGAAATTTTTCCGATGGCGTATTTGACCGGCATAACTACTTGGGCGCTTTCTTGATAAATTGGGCCAGATTGATCGCTTCGTTGGAATTAAAAACCACGGTCGCGGAAATCACGTGACGAGTTTCAGCCGTCAAACTGTCTTTGATTTTTACCGAAACATCCTTTAACCGATTGACCATCTCTTCCAAAGACATCTCTTTTTTGGTTTCATCCTTCTCTTCGGAACCCCCGGCAAATTCCAATATCCGTTTAGCGAGTTTTTCTATCGTTCCCACATCTTTCAGGTCTTCTGAAGAAAGCTTTTTTTTCTCTTCGTAGCGTTTGGCGACCTGGCAAGATAAGTCGGTCAATTTCTGCGCGTCTTCAACCACTTTGTGATGGGCATTATCAGCGCGCTCAATTGCCAGACGAACCCGCATTTCGGGAGGCAGGCTGGTTTCCTGTTCTAACTGTTCCAACTCCTCTTGCGAAGTCGGACGGGCTTTCGGAGGATTAGAATTTTGCGCGGCAATTGAAATCGTGAACGCAAAAAGCAATATAATCGGTAAACAAAACCTCATTACAACAAAACTCCAACAAAGTTATCAGGGGTATGTAAAGATTATTAGCACACGCATCAAGCTTAGTTCAAACCTAATGACCCGGCAATCGCAATTCTTTGCGCGCCATTGGCAAAGGAGATTTTTCGTCGGTTGCAGAGGGCTGGTTTTAGGAAGCGAAAATGGCGGGATTTTGAGGGTTTTTCTCTGGCCGTTCCTGAGAACCCGGCTCGTTAATTCAAGTCTCCGGTGTGCATTAAGCCATTCATCTTTGAGGCAAGGAAATCGAAACTCGTGCGATTGGCAATACAATCCATTTGCGCCGCTTGAAGTAAATCTTCAAAGCCCTCGCCATCATCCGGGTTGGTTGCCGAACCGATGCTCACGGACAGATTCAAATGCTTGGCTGAATTGATTGCCAGTTCGATGCGGCGCCGGGTTTCGGCGGTCTCTTTCCGGCCTTTTTCAGGAAGCAAAGCAATCAAAGCATTATCCCAATATTTCGCCACCAATTCCTTTTCCAGCACCTGTTGTTTAATCAATTTGCCCAGTCCCACTAGCGGATGAGCCGTCGCGCTTAACGCTCCCGATTTGGCTTCGTCTAAATTATTTAGAGAAATAAACAGGATCGACATGGGTTGCCCGATCTGCCGACAGCGCAGCTTGGTCTGTTCAAATTGCGCCGCCAGACCTCGCGTATTTGCCAGTCCGGTGAGGGAATCGGTCGAAGCGGCCTTTTGTGCCTGCTCAAACATGATGGCGTTATAAACCGCATCGGAGGCCGGTTGCGAGATGGAATCCATTAACTGGATAAACTCGCTGCTATAGGTTTCTATTTCCATAGAATAGATGGCGATGGCGCCCAGCGCTTCATTATTCTTACACAGCGGAAAGACCATGGTGCCTTTGTATTTGCCAGACTCTTTGATTTCCAAATATCCGAAATCAAGCAGCGGGTTGGTATTGTACATCGGCTTCTGGTTGGTAATGACCCAGCCGGTGATTCCGGCTTCAGCCGGTTGTCGGCGCCTTTGCAAGCGGTCAGCATTGCGCCCCGTTGCATGAACAATTTCATATTCCGAACGCGTCGCATCAAACAAGGCAATCGCGCAGGTGGTAAAGGGAATCATCTTGGCCAGCCGATTCGCCAAGATGGCCACCGTGTCTTCAACGGAAAGCACACTCGATAAGGTGCGCGACAATTCATAGAGCGCCGAGACCCGTTGATTGGTTTCAGCAATTGAATGCAACGCCGCAGCGGCGCGATCAATGGGTGGCTCTTGCGCCAGCCCGTTTGCCGGTTTGGCATTCGTCAGGGCGGCGCTCTTTTGTTGCTCCCGTTTCTGGGTTTGTGAAGCCACCAGGGTCGCCGCTTCGGCTTCGAGCTGGTCAACGATGGACAGAAAAATTTCAACCAGCTTGGGGTCATACATCGAACTGGCATTCTGCTCAAGATAAGTGAGCGCCTCTTTGCGACCCATCGCTTTATGATAAGGTCTATCCGACCTCAAGGCATCATAAGTATCCACCAGCGTAAGAATGCGGGCGGTGACGGGTATGCTTTCCCCCTTCAAGCCATCCGGGTATCCCCGCCCGTCCCACCGTTCATGGTGATGGCGGACAATGGGCACCACGGGATAACGAAAATCTACGTTCGATAACATATCCGCGCCGATGATGGTATGCATCTTCATCTGCTCGAATTCGTGTTCGGTGAGTTTACCGGGCTTGTTCAAGATATAGGCCGGCACGCCAATCTTGCCGATGTCGTGCAGCAAGGCGCCGGCTTTAAGCGCTTCAATCTCCAGTTCCGAAAGCCCGACAATTTCTCCCATTCGCCGGGCGAAGAGTTTCACCCGTTGAATGTGATCGTGGGTCACATCATCTTTGGCATCAATGGCCATGGCGAGCATTTCCAAAATCGAATCGTAAATGCCGGTGATTTCTTTGTAATGGTTCTCTTTCTCTCCGAGACTCGCGTTATAGGTTTTAAAGGCGTAATAGATAATGACCGGGACGGGCGCAACTAAAAACAAGGTCACCAGCATGGTGACGATGCCATAGTGCGCATAGGTGTACTCAACCACGCCGACAACCGTTGCGGTTGCGACGAGCGTTACCGGTTCCCAAGGTAAAGTTTCAGAAACCGTTCTACTCATACTGACTTTATGTTTGAAGTATGACATCAAGGCCACGCCGCCGACGTTGAAGAAGTTATAGGCAATGGCCATGGAAACCAGCGGCAGCGCGAAAATCAACATTCGCTCATTGGCCGTGGGCGACACAAAAGCCACATCTAAGAGCGACTTCAACACATAGTAGGTTTGAGCAGCGGCAAAGACCGAGAGGGTATGGTTTGAGATATTGAAGATAACCAACGTGGGCTTGCATTTCGCGCGATGGTTCGTCAAAACCATATCTATCAGGGTGAGGAGAATCGCATGGTAGGGACTCAAAGAGATAATCGCCAGAAAGGTCACCACCTCCATAAGCGAAATATGACAATGGGTGCCCGGCAATTCGATAATCAGCCGCGAAGAGGCTATGGCCAGCAAAAGCCCTAAGATGATAAAGATCAGGAAAGCTTCCGTGCTGAGGGTGAAGAGATGGGTTAAGGAGATAACAATCAGAAAGGTAGCGACGAGCGCTTGAATCAACAGTAACGACAAGCCTCTCGCAGTGTACTGACTGAGTTCTTTTCTTAGTTTACTCATCCTGCGTATTCACAATCTGGAGGCGGAAACAACGGAGCGATGAAACCATACCACTTCAATAGGGCAAGTGAAAGTCTTTGTTAACGGTTACTGCGGAGGCGTTAATAAACGTCACCTTCCCAGATGACGCCCTCACATAAATTTCGCATTTTCATGACTGTTTCAACTCCTTAATTTTTAATCTACAAGAGGAGGTAAACCAACTTTGGCAAGCAACAACAAACAAATTCAATGCCACAAAAATCCGCCCCCTGCCGGAATAGATTAATTTACTGCGCAGCGAAATTTAGCCGCTCCGACTTCACTTGGAACTTTAATTTCACGGTCCGCTGTTCAGTCAATTTGATGTGAATGATTTCAGTCAAAATGAATTGCTGTTTAAGGATTTGAGTCCCTCAGGGCTGAAAAATGCGGGCAAAAGAAAAGGCCAGGAGAGGTAGCGTTTGGGCGGCAAAAAATATTTTTTGCCGCCCCTGTTTTTTTTCGCAAAGCGGTTTGAGAAACCGCCCCTTTAAAGCTTAATCGAACAACTCGCCGTCAGCTTGCGATGGCCGGCGCCGGGTAGGACTTTGACCGGAATCGCAAGCCGGACTTCTTTGAAATAGCACAAGCTCTCTTTCGTCGCTTCGCAATAATAGACCACATAATTGACTTGCAGGCTGGTCTCACCGGGGCTGGTTTTAATCGGCAGATTGAGAGGAAATTGCGGTTTATGAAAAGTCTTTTCCGAGGCGCCTTCCAGACGAATAATTTGCTTCTGTGAAGCGGCCACCGCAACCGATGAAGGCGCCTCAGGATTTAATTTGTAGCCGGCCGGAAGTTCCAGTTGCAGGGTGAGCGTTGCGTCGCCTACATCAAGGGTTTGTCCAGGCAATTGAATAGCTTCGCCGAGGAATTTATCGCGTCTTGACACTTGCGGGCGCAACTTTTCGAGATTTTTGAATTGAATGGTTTCAACCTTTTTGGTTTTTAAATCCGCAACCCGAATCGCATGATTATTGGTATCGGCAATATATATTTTGCCCAGCGCCAGGCTCACGCCACCCGGTTCATCAAATGTCGCTTTCGCGCCGTCGGCCAAACCTTCTTTGCCCGTGCCTAAAAAGGTTCGCGCCGATTTATCTTTCGGAGAAACAATTTTGATTTTGTTGTTATAGGTGTCAGCAACATACAACAAGCCGTCGTGGAAGGCTACGCCCAAGGGATGTTGCAATCTGACCTGCGGACCCTTGCCGTCTTTATCCCCATAATCAAATAAGCCTTCGCCGACAATGGTTTCAACTCTGCCCTGCGGGTCAAGGTCTGCTGAGCGAATGGCGCTCACTTCGCTGTCGGCGAAATAGAGTTTTTTGCCATCCGTGGTGAGCCCCGAAGGTTGCGCGAGCGCCGCTTCGTTCAACAGTCCATCAACAATATCTTCGCGTCCAGACCCTGCGTAAGGCACCGCGCCGCCGGTTTTCGGATTTAACACCCAAAGCTGATGCGGACCGGCCATGGCAATGTAAAGCAGGTGGTTGTGCAGAACCAAATCCCAGGGCGAATTGAGCGCGACCTCAGTGCCGATGCCACCGATTAAATCAATGCGTCGCGCTTGTTTGCCGGTGCCGGCAAGGGTTGTGACGACGCGTTTTTCGAAATCAATTTTGCGAATCGCATGATTTTCGGTGTCGGCGACATAGAGCGCTTGGCCATCGAAAGCCATGCCTTGCGGATGATTAAACTCTGCGGTTTGAAAATCGCCGTCCGTCAATCCTGGCTCGCCATTGCCGATGACTTCCTGAATTGCATAATCCGCCAGCGAGGCCACCACGATGCGATGGTGATTCGAGTCAGCGATAAACAATTGTTTGGACAACGGGTCGGCAAGCGTTTTGCCGGGAAAGGCGAACATCGAAGTCGGCATCTTTGATTTTTCAAGTTTCAAACTGAGCGGCGCGCGATTGAGTTTGCCTTTGGCGTCGAACTCTTCAATGAGTTTGGCAATCGCTTTATCGAACGGGTCATAGATATTTTCGCCCGAGGCGTAGCCGACGACTTTGCCTTCCGGGTCTATGAGCATTAAGGTGGGCCAAGCGCGCACCGTATAGGCTTGCCAAACCTCCATGGCAAAATCATTGACCACCGGGTGCTCGATTTCATAACGCAGGATGGCCTGACGAATGTTGTCGGTTTCACGCTCGCCCGTAAATTTCGCCGAATGCACGCCAATGACCACCAGCTCTTTTTCGTATCTCATTTCGAGCTTCTTTAAATCGGGAATGATGTGCATGCAGTTGATGCAGCAATAGGTCCAGAAATCCAGGAGCACCACTTTGCCGCGCAACTCTTTGAGCGACAGCGGACGCTCGGTGTTTAACCATTCCAACCCGGCAGGAAAATCGGGCGCATTAACCTTAGCAGCAGAATCAGGCACTGTCGTTTGCTCCTTTTGTAGATTGGCGCCGTGGTTTGCAAAAGCGTTCAAGGCGGTGCAGATCAACAGCGCGAGAATAGACCAGCGGTTGTTCATAAAACCTTTGACCTCTTTCGAATGATGCTCAGGTAGGTGGATTATGGCAAGTTAGAAAGGCAGAAGTAATGTTCATTAAAATAGAAATGTGGATAGGGACCTTATATCGCGGCTGGAACAAGCTGTTCGGAGTTGCGTGTAAAAAATTATGACCTACAAAATTTTAATTTCAGTACTTCTAATCAACATCTTCGCTGCAATATCTTTCGCACAAGTCTTTAGCCAAAACCTGAATCTACCTGACCATTCTCAATACGGGAATAAGACCGGATTATATCTTATACGAGAAAACCTTGATGAAGCTGAGTTAGTGGTGTTTCGACTTGATAATAAGACTCCATGGGCTATCAGCATTCGCCGGGATTGGCAATATTCAGAGCTAAACCCTGTCGAGGTCAGGCTAGCGAATGGACAGAGAGAACTTGGTTTGGCGGATAAGGCGGAGATTAAACTCGAATATTTCATAGAAAGTCCTTTGCTAAAGGGCGGCTTAACAGGACAATATGGATGTACCTTCAATAATTCCTGGGTTGCCGCAGGACAGTCGGTCTATTTCAAAGTTCCGCGAGAGGCTTTTCCTAAACTTGCAAGATTGTATGTGATTTTCAGATACGAATGGGAAGATGAAAGAGCCAATACAGAGCACCGAGCGATATTCAAATGGGATGAGCTTAAAAATTCTCGCTGATGAGCAGCCTCTACTGATTGCGTTGATTCGGATGATAGACAGGGCAGACATCTCACTTATCGCTTTCTTTGTAACCTGGATGTCTGCCCTGTAAGTGAATTATTCGACGATGACCAAACCCGCCGGCGTCCCGCCGTTGACCGCCACGGCGCCAATATCTTCAAGACCGGCGTTTGCCGCATCACCCGTCAACCGCAAGGCGTGAATGGTGCCGCCGCCGCCGACATTCAATTCATATAGGAAACGATTCTCTCTATCGAGCGCCAATTCAAAAGGCAAGCGCCCGAAGTTTAAGGTACTGTGTGAGCCAAGCAAATTTAATGCGCCGTTGCCATCGAGTGAAAACAGTGAGAGCGAGTGGGTGCCGGTATTGGAAACCCAATATAACTCGCCGGTGCGATTGGCAATAATCCAGCAGGCGGCGCGTTCCGGCGCATTTCTGATGGCGCTGATTTGTTGAATGTCACCTTGTTTTGAAACCGTGTAAGAGACCGCGCCCGGAAGCCTGACATCGCCAACAATGAGTTGCGTGTCGTTTGCGGGGTTGAAGACGCCTGCAAACGGTCCGGTTTGGTTAGCCAGTTGACCGACGTTGCGCAAACGTCCGGTTGGTTTGACGCGAAAGCAATTGACCACCCGATTGCCGAGTTGCAAACCGATGAGCATATTGCCTTCCTGATTGAATAAGACCTGCGTCGGGTCGTCGCCAATGTTGAGTTCGATGATGCGTTTAATGCGCGAAAGCGTGCCGTCCGCGTTGAGAAAAAAACCAGCGTAACTTGGCGGCGTGGCCCCGTTGCCTTTATTGGCGACATAGAGCAAATCATTGTGAATGGCAAGACTCACGGGATCCAGGCCTCTTGAAGAGACCGGCGAAGCAACTAACCGAAGCGCGCCGTCGGCTTGAATGGCCATCACCGAGATGTCGTTGCTCGCTGAATTTACGGCAATGAGAAAAGCGCCGGTAGGGTCAACAATCAAGGGGCTTTGTGAATCAATAATCGCGCCGGTGCCGCGCCCGCCCGTCAGGTAGCTGCCGCGAAAGGCGAGTTCGCCGGTCTCCGGGTTACGTTCATAAGCGGCAATCGCATTGGCGCCATTCGGATTGGTGAGGGTGTAAACAAAACTCTTTTCGGCAAGGGCGGTTTTCGGTTTAGCAGCGGCCCAGGCTCGGTGATTTATGGAAACTACGAATAGCGACACCAGAACCATCATCAAACCGAAGACCCTGAGTTTGCTGAAAAGGTTGTTGATTGAACGGCTCATAAATGCAAACTTCCTTAAAAATTTTTCCTATCAGAAAATCGAAACCCTGAGCTACGGCAACTGCTTGCCTGAGCTATGGCAACCGCTTGCGAGTCGCGAAATCTGTCTCGCTCGGGCCAATCGCAGGCGGATTCATTCGTCGCACACGACTGCAAAGGTTACGGCAGGTGACCCTCCTGAGGTCAGGCTTTCAGCTGATTGAGAAAATCCTGAACCATAGGGGCGAGGCTCGATGCCAGCTCTAGATTTTCCTGCTTCTCCAGGTTTGACGTGACAAAAGCCAGATAACCGTTATGCTCGAATCCTGCGACCTCATATTCATCGAATCGCGCCTCGTGTAAAGCTATTCCCGCCGTTTGCATCCGGGTCGCCAGCGCGCCGTTGGAAAACGCTTCGTCGTTTTTCGTCGTCAGCGTTACCGACACGACTTTTTCTTTATCCTTCAAAATCAAATGCACGAATGGACGGTCATTGAATTTACAACGATGCCCAACAACCACTTCATAGGTGGGAGGAATTTGGGTTTTCACCTGAGCGACCAGGCCGGCAAATTCACCGAGCCGGGTATTCATCTCTGCTTCGGTGAAATGTTTATTCGCCAAACCTTTGTCAATGGCACAGTGCGTGTGGTTTCCCAGGCCTACCTGTAAAACGGCGTGGTCTTGTAACCTTGCCAGCTCAAGGCTGCTTGATGACTGCCGGTTGGATTGAATGGCTTTGAAGACCCCCAGACCCATGACCCCGAGAATTAAGGTTGCGGCAACGGCCAAAACCCAACGGGATAATTTCAACGGTGAATCGGCGCTCTTCTTACGCAGATTTTTTTGAATCCGTTGTTGTAACGCAAAGGGCGCGACATCCTTTTTTATCGCCTGTCGCAGGGCATTTTTTACGCGTTCGCGCGCCGCAAATTCCAGCCCGCACGCTGGGCAACTTTCAAGGTGCCGCAAAACTTCTTGATGAGTTTCCGACGGCAATTCGTCATCTAAATAGGCATCCAGATAGCTATTGATTTTCTTACAATCATGGCGCTCAAAATTTATCACTGTCATGGTTATTCCCCAATTACTCAAAAAGCTTTCGCCGGTTCAGACTAAACCTACGGCTTCCCCTTGCTTACGGAAACCGGCAAGCGCCAGGGGGATTGCTAAAGCTCTTGCGGTTTCTCTTTCTTAAACGCGATTCGCACTTATACAACTCACATTGGCTAAATGCCCGGCCGGGTAAAGAATATTCCAACGCCGGGATTTTTTCTTATCGGTTAGCGGATCGAGCGAATTTTTTCTCCTTTCAGGTTACTGCTCTTTGCTTTATGGTGGGAAATTTTTCGTTCATTTTGACACCGGAAGACACACCAATTTTTACATACCCACTTAAAAAATCGGGTAAAATTTGCACGCAACTTCCCCTATCTGGTTATGAAAAATCAGCGTAGGGGTATTTATTTGGTAACTTTCTCCTCCTCATGTATGTGGCACGATGTTTGCCCATTGAGTTACGGCATTTATTGCCCCCACCACTGTCGTTTCAGCTTTTGAAAGGAAATAAAAATGATAACTGGAAGCATAAGACTTCTGTTTCTAGTCTCTGCTTGCCTCACCTTGCTGCTTGCCCAACAATCTTTTGCTTCTACTGCCATCCAGCCCAGCGATTTGGAAATGGTCGTCAGTGCTCGCGCAATTGTTATCGGGGAAGTCGCAAATATTTCAACGGGCATTCAACATGATCGGGTCTATTCATACATTCGTCTGAAGGTTAATGAAGTACTCAAAGGCAATCATCTGGCGAGCGAAATAGTTTTGAAACAATTGGGCGGCGAACATGGAGATTTGGGAACATTAATTTACGGCACACCTAAATTTGAAATAGGCAAACAGGTTTTAGTCTATCTCGACACCTGGCAGGACGGTTCATTTCGGGTTCACCAAATGTTTCTTGGGAAGTTTGATATTAGCAAGGACTCATCTACCAATAAATTCATGGTCTCTAGAGATTTCGGTGAAAATGTACAAGTCATCAAGCGCGAAGGAACGCTTAGCACCTTGGTGTCTGAACTCGAATCGTATAAGGAAAGGGTTTCGAGATTGTACGAATCAAATTACCTGCGGGCGCAAAGCTTCGAGCAAGAGACCTATGGCAATACGCCTACCTTAGCCGAACCGCCGGAGTATG
>JBIOWC010000120.1:0-7532 GCA_044868105.1 Blastocatellia bacterium | reverse complement strand
GCTAGTAAGAAGGTGAGGTACATCTTGAGTGAGAAAATTGAACGATCTACGTTCACAAGTCACAAGGGTAAGACGGACATTCCCCAGGCTATTTGTTAGCGTCTTGAGGAATCAGTTTGTAGGCCATGTCTTTGCGAACGATGATAGCGCGTTCATTGGCGCCAAAGGCGGAAAAGAATTTTTTCAAATCGGAATATTTTTCCAAAATATTCTTGTAGTTTTCGCTGTCTTTAATCAGCGGAACAATAGGCATCTCTTTATCGCTGCGATAATTTTCATCCGTCCAAGTGTCATCAACGAGCCAGAAGGTCTTTTTGCCGACGCGACGCGATGCCGACGCGTTGCTCCGTTCACGATTGCTTTCTGACGCTTCACTAAACCGCTTTGCCGCTATACTTCTTGGCGGTGAATCACTGGTTCGCCCTGGTGAAGGTGCAGGCTTCGGGCTATCAGGTCCAACGGTGGGCGCATTTCTTCTTGATGCGCCACCGGCATTGTTGCCCGGTTTTAATGTGGTTGAAGGGCTGGCATTATCCTTGTCGTTTTCAATGCGTTGAGCGTCCTTCGTATCAATGCGGCCCGGCTCGTCAGACTTGGCAGTAGCGGGTTGCGATTTCGCGGCCTCAGGCGGTTGCGCGGTCGTACTGGTCACCGTATCAGTGGGTTTAGCAGCTTCCTCGCGTTTAGCCTTCTCCCCCTCTACGGCCTCTTCTTTTGCCGGAGCGTTGCCGGCGCCACTGGCGCCTGCTTCAGGCTCGGCCGCCGTTGCCGGAGCGCCCGGCGCTGGCGTTGAAGATTTGCTCTCGGCCTGCTGTTTGTTAGCCGTTGATTGCGGCGTATCACCATTTACCGGATTATTTGGAGATGTATTCGGCGTTGTGGATGGCGGCGGATTATTTTTTGCCGCCTGGGCGGCTGCCTTGCCATCTTCTTTGGCGTCAAGGGCGCTCGTCATATCGCGCTGAGACATTTGGCTGTTCTGAATGAGCACATAGGGAATGGCAACGGCGAGCGCGAGAGCGGCGGTTGCCGCAAGCGCGAATCTGGGCGTCGCCAGCAGTCCAAACCAGCCTTTCAATTTGCCGAGCCAATGCGCTTTCTCCTCGCTCGCAAAGTGATTGGCTTCAGCCGTTGCTTCATTTAATGAAGCAGGGACGCCCGCCGCGACTGCTGCGACACTGACCTCGGTGACTTCCGCTTCAACCAAACGGGCCAGCGCAATGACATTCTTGCGGCAAGGCGCGCATTCGGATAGATGCGATTCATAATGCGACTGCTCTCTTTCCGTCATCACGCGCTCAAGGTACGCGCTGGCTAAATCCGGATCGAAGGCCTCACACGTTGAATCCGGTTGCATCTGCCGCTTGATAAAACCTTGCAGCAGATTGTCCATCACCCCATCTTCAATTTTTCCTGACTTCTCCATTACTTTTACAGCTTCCTTGCAAGAGAACGCCTTTAGGGAGTCACCTTGCGAAATATTTTTTATCAACTTTGAACCACTGCTTCGCCTGTACTGCTCGGCTTTTCTACCTCTCGTTCGGCGGTTTCGTAAAGATATTCCCGCACGCTGATGTCCATCTCTTCAGCCGCAAGCGCAATGGCTTCGCTGACCTCCTGGCGGTTGAAGTTATGGTCGCGCATTAAACTTTTTTCAACCAGTTTGCGCGTGTGTTTTTGCACTTTGGTAATCCAACGGCTCACCGTCGCTTCGTGAACTTCGAACATCTGAGCAATCTCTTTGAGGGTCAGTTCATCATAGTAATAATAGACCAGCAGCAGGCGCTCGCGCCCATCCAGCGCTTCAATGGCTCGTCTCAAAGCATCGGTCGCCGCAGTTTTGTAACGCTCGCGGATAAAGGCGATTTCCGTGGTCGGGGTGTTTTGCGGCGGCTCCGCCGTATGCGCCAAGCGCTCCATATCTTCAGGTTCTTCGGTCTGGACAAAGCGACTGGTCTGACGGTGCGAATCGGCAGAAAGTTGAAAGACCACGGCTCTCAGCCAGCCACGCAACGAGCCGCGCCCCGAATAGAACGCGAATTTGCTAATCCGTTGTCCTTCGGATTCGCGCAAGCCATAAAGTTCGGCGAACGTCGAATCGGCAAGCTGTTCGGCGGCTCCGGCGTCTTGCGTCATGGTCCGCGAAATGTTTATCAGATAACCCCGATAATCGCGGTAGAAATCTTCCCAAGCCTGGTCAACGCCTTTGGCGCACGCTAATCCGAGACACAAATCTTCGCAGTTGAGCGATGCAAAAAATTCTTTCAATTCGCTCTTTGCTTCACTGGTGAACTGCGCGCGCGCCTCAGCAAACAGATGCGGCAGATATTTTTTGGCCGACGAAAAGAGAGCGGCAGCGAAATCGTCTTCCGTCACATTGTAACGATTCGTTATGCGCGCAAGGGTTTCGGCAATTTCGTCTCGCAACGCATTTCGGAACTCTTCAACAAGCATGGGTTATCTCCGCTCTTGATTTGAGCCGTTTTCACATCTGCGCTTTCTTTCCTCTGTGACTCATATCCTAGCATAAACCCCTGAGCATTCAAGAAACGATTTTGTACTTACGACGGAGCGTAAGGCTCGCCAACGCTAAACCGGCAACTGCCAGAACGAAAGGAAAAAACTCGACAACATAACGCGGTTCGGGATTTTGCAAGGTGGTCAGATAAACGAAGCGCGGCATGATTAACAGCGCAACCAGGAGCACCCAGCGCCGCGTTGCTTGATTTCTCCATAATAAAATCGCGCCTGCAAAACTGAAAATTGTAAACAGCCAGACCAGGCTTTTGAATAACGGCAACCAAAATTGTTGGTGATGCTCGCTGTCACTTGGAAACAGGTCGTCACCCGAAAACGGATAGTATTGCGAGTGTGTGCTGAACCACATATGGCGGGCGCGTTTGAGCGGGGTGAGAACGTAGTAGCGAAACGGATGGCCTTGGATACGCCGGCGGGCAATCTGGGCAAATTCGGCATCAATTTCCGGGGTCATCTGAACCAGGGGCTGCGCTTCTTCGTCTTCATCGCTGCCCTCATCATTTGCCGAAGGATTATCCTCATCGTCATCGCCCGATGAATCATCATCGTCATCAGCGTCCTGTTTTTGGTCTTCAGGCTCAACGGTCGGTTGCGGTTTCGCCTCAGGATTGTTATAGCGACTGAGTAACTCGGCGACCTCGGCTTTCTCTTCTTCGGAATCGAACGCATAAGCTGGCAATTGCTCGACCAGGATGGGTCTTTCGCCCATCGCCCAATCGGCTTTTTCCGTGTAGAACCAGTTATCAACCCAGGTGCGCAGCCAGACATTATAGCCCGCTGGCACGAATTCATCCGGCATACTCGCGCTCGCCGGCGCAATCGGCATAAAGACCTTAAAAACCCGCTCGTTTCTCAGCGTCCAGGGCATTAGCGCAAGCAGGAAAGCCGTTGAGAAAATCGTGCCGCCGAGCATCGTTCGCCCGATAAGCGCCCCTGGTGAGGGTGCAGAATTGGCGGGAGGTTGAAGGTCTGGCTGCGAAGGGGGTGGCGCCGCTCTGTGAATCGCTCGCTGATGTCGCCATTGGGCGAACGCGCTACCCAGCCCAATCGTTGTTAAAGTGAAGCCAATGCCGGCAACGAAAAGCGGTGAATCCGGGCGAAACATGGTCGCCAGGCCGCCGGCCAGCCCCGCCGCCGCCCACCACACCCCGGCCCGCAACGGCCTTGCGTTTTTCAGCGCATAGGTTGCCGCCAGCGCCCCCGCCATCACCCAAAACATCGTCCAGATTTCCGTGAGCAGCACCGCTACATAAATTGCCGTAAACGGACACAGCGCCGCTAAAGCCAAAGCCCAGAGCCCCGCCCGACGACGTTTTTCAATTGCCCAGGTGGGCGGCGACCAGGCGAGCGCCAGTAAACCAACGAACCCACAGGTGCCGGTATCAACGAGCGCCTGAATCACGCGCGCGGCTCGGTTGTTGTCTTTACCAAAGACCGAATAGACCGTCATCAGAAACAGCGGATATCCGGGGACGCGAAAGTATGTTGAGTGCAAGGGTTCTTCTTCATCGCTTGAATAAACCTGATGGTCTAAAACATTGCGGGCAATCAGCGCATAAATTTTTGCATCGCCGGGTTCGTCATTGGCTAGTCGCAAAGCCAGCCAGAGGCGAAAACCAAACGCCACCAAGGTCAACAGCACGGCGATTACCATGGGCTTTTTCATCAATGTAAAATCCCGCAAAATAATTAAGGCGAAGCGCACATAATGCACAATCCAGACCACGGACGATTGATGCCACACCGGGGCTGAACAACCCGTAGAAACATCTTCATGTGGCGATATGGTTTAATAAATCTAAACTGCCACGCCCGGAGTTGAGCAAGAAGACGATATGAAAAATTTAATTTATTTGCTATTGAGAATTAGCAGACTGAGATAGAATCTTGAGCTTTGGAATGCCTATTGCTCCTACAACCGAGTTAAAAGCGTCTGACTGATTAGCGTAAAACAAGATAACTTATTTAAACCATTTATGAGCAAAAAAAAACAGAGTCTCCCGGTTTTTTTTGACCCTGATAAAAAACGCTGGCCCCGCCTCAGGCGCAGTGTCTATTTAACCGGCCTTTGCCTTTCCATCGCCTTTGGCGTTTTAATCCTCAGCATCCTCGTCAATCCCAATCTGCCGAAATTGCAGATTGAAGGCAAGGACATCAAAGGGCATCCGGTAGCCGCTTTATTTGACCCGCGCCAAAAAGAACTGAGCGACACCAAACGCAAACTCGATAGAGAAATCGCTCTGCGCAAGGCTTCGTTGAAAAAGCGAACCTCGCAATCTGCAACGGTTAGCGCGGCGCTCTCCATCGGGTTTTATGTCAATTGGGACGAATCTTCTATGACCTCGCTGAAAGACAATATTCAGCGGCGTGGTAATCAGCTGGATGTGCTCATTGTCGAATCGAAACATCTCGCCGATGATACCGGAAAGCTTGAAGACGATGATGCGGAAAAACAGATTGAGGTGCTTGAGTTTGTCCGCGAACACAGTCCGCATACGCGGGTGATGGCGCTCATTAATAATGCCAAGGATGCGCAATTTCAAAAACCCTTGCTCGCTAAAATGCTGGCAAACGCTGAAGCCCGCCGCCGCGCGATTGACCAGCTCTTTGATTACACCCAAACCAACAAACTGGATGGGGTAAGCATTGACTTTGAAAATCTTGATGATTCAAGCCGCGCTCATCTCGTCGCCTTTATGAACGAACTCTATCCACGGTTCCATGATGCCGGGCTTGAAGTTTCAATCAATGTGCCGGCCGATGATGAAGCCTTCGATTACAAAAAACTTTCTGAGCTTACTGATTTCGTTATCTTAATGATCTATGACGAACATGATTCCAGCGCCGGTGAAGACGGACCGATTGCCAGCCTGGATTGGTTTCAGGATATGTTGCGGCTCAGGCAAACGGATGTGCCGGCTGAAAAGACCATCGTAGCGATCGGCAATTATGCCTATGATTGGCAGGTTGAAGATAAAAACGGCAAACCGTTAAAGGAAGCGGGCGAGACGAAAACTTTTGAAGAGGCGATTGTCACGGCGAAAGAATCTTCTTTCCCTGAAGCCTCCGCCGACCCCAAAGATTTAGTTAAAATCGAACTCGATAACGATTCGCTCAACCCGTATTTTGAATACGCCGACGATGACGATAATGTGCATCGCGTCTGGTTTTTGGATGCGGTAACGGCGTTTGATCAAATGTCGGTAGCGCGTCAATTTTCACCACGCGGATTTGCGCTCTGGCGATTGGGTAGCGAAGACCCGTCGCTTTGGGATTTCCTGGGTAAACCCGAAAAACTCAATCCGGAGACCGCCGAAAGTCTCAGTAAAATCGTCTACGGTTATAACCTCGATTATCAAGGCAAAGGCGAATGCCTGGAAATTGTTTCCTATCCGAAAGACGGCGAACGCGCGGTCATCTTCGATGACAAAAGCGGGTTGATTAAACAGGAAAGTTATAAAGAGTTTCCTTCGCCATTTGTCATCAAACGTTACGGCTATGCAAAAAATAAGATCGCTTTAACTTTTGATGATGGCCCCGACCCGACATACACTCCGCAAATTTTAGATGTGCTGAAAAAATATCAGGCGCCCGCGACCTTTTTCTTCATCGGTATGCAAGGCGAACTTTACCCGGAAATTTTGCAGCGCGAATATGACGAAGGTCACGACATTGGCAGTCACACCTTTACGCATCCGAACACCTCGGGCATCTCCGAAACCCAGTTCAACCTTGAACTATCGGCAAATGATGTGTTGCTGGAAAGCATTGTCGGACATCGCACGACGCTCTTTCGTCCGCCGTTTGCGCAAGACGCCGAACCGACGACGCCTTCGGAAACCGGCATGCTCAAATTCATCAACGAGCGCGGCTATATTGATGTGGGGATGTTGATTGACCCGCACGATTGGCAACAACCGATGGTCACGACAAGTAAAATTATTGACTCCACAATCGAACAGGCGATAGAGCTAAGAAAGAGATCAAGCGGCAACCCCGGCAACATCGTTTTATTGCACGATTCGGGCGGCGACCGTCGGCGCACCATTGAAGCGTTGCCGCAAATTATTGAAGGGTTACGCGCCGAAGGGTTTGAACTGGTGACGGTATCGGAACTGCTCGGCAAAGGGCGTGATGCAGTCATGCCGCCGGTTCCCAGTGAAGGCATCTGGCGAATGCTGCCGGCGCGCGTCGCTTTTCAAACGATTAAATTTTCTTCTCTCGCCTTGCGGTATCTTTTCCTGATAGGAATCATCCTCGGGATTATTCGATTAGTCTTTATGGGCACGCTCGCCATCATTGAACGATGGCGTGAGCGTCACGCGAAATACGACGCGAATTACAAACCGACGGTTGCCGTTATCATTCCCGCCTACAACGAAGAATCGGTTATCGTGCAAACCATCACTTCGCTACTGGCCTCGGACTTGCCCGATTTTGAAATTGTCGTCGTCGATGATGGCTCGACCGATAAAACCGCTGACCGAATTTTAGAAGCTTTTGCCGGCGAAAAACGGGTGCGCTTTTTTAGTAAACCGAATGCCGGTAAACCCGAAGCCTTGAATTTCGGCGTCCAACATACGACGGCCGAAATTGTCATTGCGCTGGATGCCGACACGGTGTTTACGCGTGATGCCATCAGCAAACTGGTGCGCCATTTCGTGAGTCCCAAAGTCGGCGCGGTCGCCGGCAATGCTAAAGTCGGCAATCGCATCAATCTGCTCACCCGCTGGCAGGCGCTTGAATATGTGACGAGTCAAAACCTCGACCGTCGTGCCTTCAATGTTTTGAACTGTATTACTGTCGTTCCCGGCGCCGTCGGCGCCTGGCGGCGCGAACTGGTTCTCCAAGCCGGAGGCTTCAACGATTTAACGCTCGCCGAAGATGCCGATTTAACCATGGCGATTCGCAAACTCGGTTACCAGGTCGCCTACGAAGACGAAGCCATTGGCCTGACGGAAGCGCCGGAC
This sequence comes from Blastocatellia bacterium, assembly GCA_044868105.1. Taxonomy (GTDB): domain Bacteria; phylum Acidobacteriota; class Blastocatellia; order UBA7656; family UBA7656; genus JBFMDH01. Next base: position 24 of record JBIOWC010000120.1, on the reverse strand, counting down.
ACGGTACGCGGATTTATCAAGCAA
>JBIOWC010000119.1:0-22848 GCA_044868105.1 Blastocatellia bacterium | reverse complement strand
CAAAAGCCGGCGGCTCGCGCGCGGGTGAGGCAACTCAGCTTGAACCTATTTTTCTTTTTTCAGGTGCGTGTACTTTTGTAAATAGGCGGTTGCTGATTTCATCAATAACGACGGCGCGGGCGGCGCTTCGGCTTTGAGGCGCACGGCCGTCATATTGGCCTCGAAGGTATCTACAACCTGTCCGTCGGGGGCTAAAATTTCAATATATTGTCTGCCGGTAAAGCTGTCGCCCCGGCTGTTGACTTTGATGGTGTCACGCACTTTCACAGAACCATTCGGTAAATTGTCATTATCCGGGTCGAAGCAAAAGGCGAAATGCGTGGCGATAAAATCAAAGTTCGAGGTGCGCGCCCAGACGCCCTGGTCGGCGGTGCAGGCGGGCGGCGTAAACTGAAATTCGTTCTGGTCAATTAAGGCGCCTTCGTTTTCATCTTTGCCCGGTGTGAAGGTGAATAAGACTTTGAGTTCAAAGCCATCGCCGAAGGTAACGGTCGCCATCCAGGTGCCCTCCAGTCGGCTTTTGGGTGCAGCCGGGGCGGCGCCCGCCTCTTTGATTTCATCATCCGTCGTTTGCGCCTGAGCTGTCTCAACGGCCAGGGCTAATGCCAGGCATATAAAAAGTGAGGTGAGAATTTTTTTTACAAACATAAATCTTGCTCCTTGTTTAATTTTGAAATGCGTTATGCACGGGTTCAAAAATGATTGAAGCCGTTTATTGCATCAGTGATTGAGTACAGATGAGCAGGTTTCCGTCCGGCTCTTTGGTAACGTGAAGTTTCTGCTCTTCGATTTGGCGATAGATCGTTGAAAGACTCAGGCCGCTCAGCGCCGCCGCGGCTTCCGGTCTGACCATACCCATAGGTTGCTGGCACGCTGCGCACCAGGCAAGAAGTCTTTCGCTGAAGACAAAGACCCGTTCGGTTTCAACTGTGATGGTCGTTTTTTTAACTTGTTTCATATCGCATCCAAATCCGGGCCATGGAGAGCCAAATGCCCACTTGCCGCGTAATAAGCTTGTGCTAGAATGAGCGCCGCCTGCACCGGTAGCCCTGTCGTTCAGCACGCGATGGACTGTAGCCAACCCTCAGCGCGAATGTCTTTCGCAAACTCGGAAAACCGCTTGGAAAAAATTTGGAAGAATTTCGGAAAGAGTTTTGAAGTCGCTTATGGATAAGCAAAGAAAGCCTTTATATGAATTCGGCGGGTTTCGCTTAAACTCCGAAGACCGCTTGCTCTTTAGAGACGATGAAGTCGTTCCGCTCGCCCCGAAGGTCTTTGACATCCTTATGGTACTGGTCGAAAAGAGCGGGCGAGTGATTGAAAAGGATGAACTCATACAGGAAGTCTGGGCCGATACCTTTGTCGAAGAAGGCAATCTCGCGCGCAATGTTTCGACCTTACGCAAAGCCTTGGGGGAAAGCGACACCGAGCGTCCTTACATTGAAACCATCCCGCGCCGCGGTTACCGCTTCGTTATGCCTGTGCGAGAAGTTTTTGACCAGGCGATGCTGGTGCGCGAACGGACACGCATCACCATCGAGCAGGAAGAGACCCATATTGATGAACCTTCGGATAAGGGTAGGCAAACCGCGCCGCTCGTCCGGCCGGCCGGTTCCTTAAACGGGCAGCCCGCGATGGCGACCACAGCGGCAGCCATTAAACCGCAGGCGCGGTTCAAACTCGAGTGGGTGCTTGCGGGGCTATTAATCGCTGTCTTGTTGACCCTCACTTTTTTCATCGGTAAGCAAACGGGCAGCATCCCGCCGCCGACGTTTCAACAACTGACCTTTCGGCGCGGCTATGTCTGGTCGGCGCGGTTTGCCCCGGATAAACAGACGGTCATCTATAGCGCTATTTATGATGGGAAACCCGTCGAACTTTTTGCGACACGCGCGGAAACCTCCGAGTCGCGTCCGCTCGGGTTGACGGATATGGCCGTGCTGGCGATTTCCAAAAGCGGCGAGATGGCCGTTTTACTAAGGCCGACGATTACTTATTCGACGCGTGGCACCCTGGCGCGTATGCCGATGACCGGGGGCGCGCCGCGTGAATTATTGACGAATGTACAAGATGCCGATTGGTCGCCGGATGGTAAAGAACTGGCGGTGATTCACTGGGAAAATGGTCTCGGACGCATCGAATACCCCCTGGGACATGTGCTTTATGAAGCCAAGGCTCCCGAATGGATAAGCAGCATTCGCCTATCGCCTCGTGGTGACCAAATTGCTTTTCTCGACCACCCGTCGGCGCGCTTCGATGATAGAGGGTATGTCGCCATTTTGGATTTGCAAGGCAATAAAAAAATTATCTCGCGTGAATACACCAGCGTATGGGGACTCGCCTGGTCTGCGGCGGGGGATGAAATCTTTTTCACCGCCTCGGATAAAGATTTTAACAATGGAGTTCGCGCCGTTTCGCTATCTGGAAAAGAGCGCGGCGTTACCAATGCCACAGGCCGCATGCAAGTCCTTGATATTGCCGATAACGGCAAAGCCTTAGTGATGCGCGATGATGGCCGCGAAGGCATCGCTTGCGGGTCGGCGGGGGAAGAGAAAGAGCGCGACCTGTCCTGGCTGGATTATTCGTGGCTGCGAGACATTTCGGCGGATGGCAAAATCATTTTGTTTGATGAAGAGGGTTCGGGCGGCGGCGATAAAGCAGGGGTTTATCTGCGAAAAACCGATGGCGCGCCAGCCGTCAGATTAGGCGACGGGCACGCGATTGCTTTGTCGCCGGATGGCAAATGGGGGCTCGCGCATTTGCGTTTTGCAAAGCCCCGCCAGATTGTTTTGTACCCGACCGGCGCCGGTGAAGCGCGAGTTTTAATCAGCGATGCAACCAATTACATAGAGGCCGGAACCTGGTTTCCCGACAGTCGGCGCGTCCTGTTACTGGTGAGAGAACCGGGGCACGAAGCCCGCAACGTTATCCAAAATATTGACGGCGGCGAGGCGCAGCCCATTCTGCAAGATGGCTTGACCGGAAGATGGATTTCACCGGATGGCAATCAACTAATCGCCACCGGTCGCGGGAAACCCAGAGCCATTTATCCAATTGCGGGTGGAGAGCCCCGCCCGATAAAAGGGCTTGAAGACCAGGACACCATATTGGGCTGGAGTCAGGATGGAAATTCAATTTATGCGGCGCAAAACGCAAGGTTGCCGGTGAAGATTTTCAAGGTGAATTCAATCAGTGGACAGCGCGAACTGGTCAAAGAGATTACCGCTTTAAATGCTGCCGGACTATTTAGCGTAGACAGTTTGCGCATCACCGCCGACGGTAAAGCTTATGCTTATGGTTATTCAAACTATCTCTCGCAGCTGTTTCTGGCCGACGAATTGAAATAATTGCCATCGGCGTGCAGCGCTCGCCTGGCTGCCTCGAAAGACACATGATTTAGTTGAAAAGAAGTCATTATCCATTTGCCCTTATTCATTCTCCGTTGATAGGCGAGCTATTTACACAAGGAGCAGGGATTTTTCGAAGGGCGGTTTAACGGTAAGCCCAATCTACCTGGAGAAAATTGAACCATTGAAAATGGATAAGGCCTGAGAAACCCTTCAACCCAGCCATTGTTTGCTGGTTTGCGTTTGCCCTTTCATGCGCGCGATACAGGTCTGCAAATAACCTTTCATCTGCGCTGGACTGTTGGCCTGAAGGCGACGACCGTGACCGGGCAAGACCCATTCAAATTGGTAATCCGCAAGGCGCTCCATGGAGCGCGTCTGTTCTTCCCAGTTATACCAGCAGACGCGCGGCGAGGCATAGAGGGCGTTGTAATTGGGCGACCACCAGACGTGGTCACCGGCAAATAGATAACGATTTCGGTAGAGCAAAACCATATGCCCGCGAGTGTGACCCGGCGTGGGAATCATCAATAAATCATCTTCAAGATTAATGGCTTCTCGGCCACCGACTACCCGTTCGACCGCTTCGGTTGACCGTCCGATGTCGCTGGCGTGGAGAATGCGTTCGGCGGAAAAATGCGCGGCCCATTTCTCATGGTCTGCGACATCATCGCGATGCGTTAAGAACATAAACTTGATGCCACCCATCTCTTCAATACGCTTGGCGAGCGGGCGCGCGAACCGCGGTGAATCAACGAGGAGGTTTCCCGCTTCGCGTTTGATGAAATAACTCGAGGCGCCATAGGAAAATTCCGAAGCGAAGCCACAAAAATAAACATTTTCTTTGACCGGCTCAGGAAAAGCGGCTACTGCCGCTTTGGCGTTGTGACGGCCGATGTCGCCTATGGAAGACGTCGGACAAGCGATTAAGGCTTTAAGCGCGGCAAATTCAGTTTCAGGCGAAGCCGGTTGGCGATAGACCGCCGACTGTTCGCCGACTCGCGTGAAGGTGTCAGGCGCAATTTGACGACAAAGGTCGCAATCAATACAACTTTTATCAACAAAAAAATCTCCGCTAACATTTTCGCCCCGGCGTAAATTTATTAATGCCATTTGCAAACCCTCTTACAAATTTTATAGCGAACAATGGCGGCGCTGGCAACGTACCGGTTTTCAGTTCCGCCTTTTAAATATTTCCTTTTATTGACCGCCTTCTTTCGAGCGGTTATAAACAAGTTGAATGGCGGCTACATCTTTGCCTCAAATAAATAGTGTTGCTGAATCTGCGAAACCGAAAATTCGTGGGTATGCAGGTTTTTTTGAGTATCTGGGCATTGCGCTGGATTCGCTCAGATCCAACAAACTGCGTTCATTTTTAACACTTCTCGGTATCATCATCGGGATTACCTTTATCATTACAGTCATTACCATTATCGAAGGCCTTGACCGTTACTGGAAAGAGAAGGTTGCCAACCTCGGACCGAACACGTTCGTGGTTAACCAGTTTGCCATTACCACCAACCCGGATGAGTATTTCAAAATGCTCAAGCGCAATCCTGAAATTCATAGCAGCGAAGCCGAAGCCATCAGGAAATATTGCAACGCCTGCGAAGGGGTTGGCGTTGAAACGCACAAGCAGATCATCGTCAAGGCCAGCGGACAGACCATAGAGAATGTTGACCTCGGCGGCATTACGCCGAACATTATGGACATCGAAGGCCATAAGACCGAAGAAGGACGCAATCTGCTGGATTGGGAAGAAGAACATTCGCGGTTTGTGACCTACATCGGATGGGAGATTGCCGACCGGTTATTTCCAACCGTAGACCCGATTGGCAAAGAGCTTCAAATCGAAGATCATTGGTACACGGTGGTTGGCGTAGGCGAGAAGAAGGGCAGCGTGTTTGGCACCTCGCGCGACAATTATGTGAAGATTCCTCTGGCGACCTTTCAAAAAATCTACGGCTCGCGGCGCACCGTGAATATTTCCGTCAAAGCCAAAGAGGGGCAGTTGCGCGATGCGTTGGACCAGACGCGCATAGTGATGCGCAATCAGCATCGCTTGAATTATAAGGAAGAGGACGATTTTGGCATTATCACTTCCGAGGGCATGAACCAACTCTTTGACAATCTGACCAGCGTGATCTTTTCCGTGATGTTGTTTGTGGTCGGCATTTCGCTGGTGGTGGGCGGGATTGTCGTCATGAACATCATGCTGGTTTCCGTGGTTGAACGCACCAAAGAGATTGGCATACGCAAAGCCATCGGGGCGCGGCAACAGGATGTGGTCAATCAATTCATGGTCGAATCTATTGTTTTATGCGGCGTGGGCGGCGCCATCGGGGTGGCGATTGCCTGGTGCTTTTCCTGGTTGATTGGCAACTTCACCCCTTTGCCTGCGGCCTTTCCCGTATGGGCTCCGTTTCTGGCCATCGGACTTTCAACGGTGATTGGCATATTTTTTGGCATTTATCCGGCACGGCGCGCCGGCAGCCTTGACCCCATCGAAGCGCTGCGCGCCGAATAAGCGGTTATTGATTATGAATTTTTCAGGCGTCAAAGAGAATATGAAGCTGGCGATGGACACCCTCGGCGAACATAAATTTCGCGCCGCGCTGACCATTTTAGGAGTGTTTATCGGGGTGCTGGTCATTGTTGAAATGGCGGCGGTGTTAAACGGTTTTCGCCAGACCATCGTGGACCAGATGGAAGGCTTTGGCACGCTCAATGTTTATATGTGGCGTTATCCGTTCATTCAGGCGGGCGACCTTCCGGTTGAAATTAAAAACCGCAAACCGCTAACTTACGAAGACAGTCAAGCGTTGCAAGACCTGCCGGCGGTTGAATATTCGGTTCCCGGTCTAATGTATCCGGTGGTGGTTCCGGGGCAACCGCCGCCGCTGCCACCGGAAATTAAGTATCGCGACCGCTCTATGATTCGCCCGCAATTTTTGGGCGGCTTTCCAATCGGCGAAGTCGTGATGAATATCAAGATGGCGCAAGGGCGGTATTTTAATGAGGTAGAGAATGAGCATCGCGCCTATGTGTGTGTAATTGGTTTCAATGTAACCGAAGCGTTGTTCCCGAATGAAGACCCCATCGGCAAAGTGGTCACCGCCTTGGGACAACAATTCACCGTGGTCGGCACCTTCGCAAAATTCAAAGCCGGACCGTTCGGCAGCGAAAATCAGGACGATAACGATTTCATCATTCCTTATTGGACATTCCGCAAAATGTTGCCCACCCAGGACGACCATTTCATCATTGCGCGGATGCGCGAAGGGCAGATGAAAGAAGGCTTGCAGCAAATCGAAGAGGCCTTGCGCCTCAAACGCGGCGTCCCGCTCAATGCCAACAATGATTTCGAGATGATGACTTCCGATAGCTTCATTAAAACCTTCGATGAAATTATCGGCGGCGTATTTCTGGTTACCATGGTGATTTCGGGAATTGCCTTTTTAGTGGGCGGCATTGGGGTGATGAATATCATGCTGGTTGCGGTTACGGAGCGCACCAAAGAGATTGGCATCCGCAAGGCCGTCGGCGCGAAAAAAGGCGATATTATTTTGCAGTTTTTAACCGAAGCCATCACCTTGACGCTGGTGGGCGGTTTGGCGGGCTTAGGCATCGGCTGGTTAATTGCCGCGGGGGTAACAGCCATGGCTCCAAGTCTGGTGATGGTCATTCCCTGGTGGGCCGCGGTGATTGGCTTTTGCGGTTCAATATTCGTCGGGGTGGTTTTCGGCATCCTGCCGGCCATGAAAGCCGCAAACTTAGACCCGATTGCCGCCTTGCGCTACGAATAATCGCTTAGCTAGCGGTAACGGTATTTTTGTTCCCCTTGCTGGTCTCTCAGCTCAGCAACCAGATTTGAAGCTCTCAACAAGCTTTCAAAGGTTCCTGCATCGGTCCACCAACCGTCTATGACATCAGAACTGATGTCACCCGATTCGATATAAGCATTGTTCACATCCGTAATTTCCAGTTCGCCGCGTCCACTTGGCACTAAGGTTTTGATAATGTCAAAAACGCGATTGTCATACATATAAACGCCGATGACGGCAAAAGGAGATTTCGGTTCAGTGGGTTTTTCTTCGATACGAAGAATTTTGTCGCCGTCGAAAACCGGCACGCCGAAACGCTGCGGGTCGTGAACTTTACTGAGCAATATTTTGGCGCCGCCGCCTTGATGACGGAATTTTTTAACATAGGCAGCAATGCTGTTTTCCAGAATGTTATCGCCGAGAATGACGCAAATCGGCTGCCCGTCGGCAAAATCTTCGGCCAGCGACAGCGCGTCGGCGATGCCGCCTTCGCCTTCCTGATAGGCATAATTGAGATGGCGCAGACCAAACTCCGCGCCATTTCGTAAGAGCTTGAGAAAATCCCCTGCACTATAGCCGCCGGTGACGATGAGGATGTCGTTGATACCGGCATCAACTAAAGTTTGAATCGGATAGTAAACCATCGGCTGGTCGTAAACCGGCAACAAATGCTTATTGGTAATGCGGGTCAAGGGCAATAATCTTGAGCCGAGTCCACCAGCGAGAACAATACCTTTCATCCATTAACCTCATTCCTATGATTTCAAGGGAACAGGTTACAAGGAACAGCTTGACCCTGACAAGGCTATTGAATAAGGGCCAAGGTCAATGAGGTGCGCGGCACTTTGAGGCCGGTTTCCTGGTCAGCGAACACCTGTAAGCAGTCGCCCGACCTGTGATAGACTGCCCGCATTTATCAACAACTTTCGGGAGGAAAAACGTGGAAGGATTGCTTCAAGGAAAAACGGCGATCATAACCGGCGCCGGTCGCGGCATTGGTCGCGCCGCTGCCGAACTCTTCTCGCGTCACGGGGCGCGCGTCGTGCTCAGTGATATTGACGATGCGCCGCTGGGTGATACGGTAAACGATATTTTGAATGCGGGCGGCGAAGCTACAGATGTGCAAGGCGATGTGACCGACAAAGCCTTCGCGGATAGAGTGGTCAGCGCCGCCATCGAAAATTTCGGCGGGTTGGACATCATCGTCAACAACGCGGGCTACACCTGGGATGGGGTGATTCATAAAATGACCGATGAACAATGGGAGGCCATTATCGCTGTCCATTTAACTGCGCCGTTTCGCATCATTCGCGCCGCCGCAAATTTTCTGCGTGAAACGGCCAAGCAGGAAAAAGCCGAGCGCGGCGCAGCGCAAGCTCGAAAAATCGTCAACATCAGTTCAACCTCAGGGACGCGCGGGAATGCCGGACAGTCGAACTACTCGGCCGGTAAAGCCGGAATTATCGGCTTGACCAAAACCCTTGCCAGAGAGTGGGGGCAGTTCAACATTCAAGTGAATGCCGTGGCGTTCGGCAGAATAGATACGCGCCTGACGCAGGCCAAAGAGAAGGATGAAAAGATTGTTCGTGAAGGGGTTGAAATCGCTATCGGCATTCCAGATGAGCGATTGAAGATGACCACGCCCATGATTCCGATGGGGCGCGGCGGAACCGCCGAGGAAGCCGCCGGCGCCATCTTCTTTTTCGCTTCGCCTTTTTCTAATTATGTGTCCGGGCAGGTATTGGAAGTTGCCGGTGGACTCTAAAGAAGTTGAGAGAGCTTCCGACGAAATGTTTTGCCGCACGAGGAGCAAATGAGAGAGCCATTGCCTGAAGAGCATCTGCAGCAAGCGACGGGGCGGCGAGAGGCTTCGACAGACGCTCCCGCCGGAGCTGCGACGTTGCCGGTCGCGCCGAAGTTGACCGGTGGCGATTGTGCGCCAGGCATTCGACCAGCGGGCAAAGCGGCAAGTGAGCTGTGCTTCAAAGATGCCGTTGAGCTGGCGCGGCTGATCCGCCAAAAAGAGCTTTCCGCCGTTGAATTGATGACGGCGTTTCTGGCACAGATTGAGCGTATCAATCCGCAGGTCAACGCCTTTTGCACCCTGATCGGGGATGAAGCGGCAATGGCTGCCGCTAAAGATGCTGATGCGCGCCTGGCAAAAGGTGAAGCGCCAGGCGCATTGCAGGGCTTGCCTGTGGCGGTTAAAGATTTAGTCCCGACCGCAGGCATTCGCACCACGCTAGGCTCGCCAATCTACAAAGATTTTGTGCCGACCGAGGATGCGTTGATGGTCAAGCGTCTGAAAGCGGCGGGCGCGCTCATCATTGGCAAAACCAACACGCCGGAGTTCGGAGCCGGCTCGCACACCTTCAACCCGATTTTTGGCGCGACTCGTAATCCTTACGACCTGACGAAAAGTGCCGGCGGCAGTAGCGGCGGTGCGGCGGCCGCGCTGGCTTGCGGAATGTTGCCGCTTGCGGATGGCAGCGACCTCGGCGGTTCGCTGCGCAACCCTGCAGCGTTTTGCAATGTTGTCGGCTTTCGTGTATCGCCCGGACGGGTGCCGGCTTACCCGTCGGAAAATGCCTGGAACTATTTGGCTGTGCTTGGGCCGATGGCGCGAACCGTTGCCGATGCCGCTTTACTGCTCTCCGTTCAGGCTGGCCCCGACGCTCGTGTGCCGATTGCGCTGGGCGACCCGGGCTGGATTTTCCGGCGGCCGCTCGAACGCGATTTCAAAAACGTTCGCCTTGCCTGGAGCCGCAACCTCGGACGCTATCCAGTGCAGCCGGTTATTAATGAAGTCTGCGACCAAGCGCGTCCGATGTTTGCCGCCCTCGGTTGTCAGGTTGAGGATAGCGAACCGGATTTTCGAGATGCTGACGAGATTTTTCAGACGCTGCGCGCCTGGTCAATGGCGCAAGCAAGGGGTGAGGATTTAAATCGTCACCGCGAGTTGCTAAAAGATACGGTCATCTGGAACACCGAAAAAGGTTTGCAGTTGACGGGGCTGGATGTTTCGCGCGCCGAATTAAAACGCACCGAGCTTTATTATCGCGTTTGCGAGTTTCTGGAACGCTATGAATTTCTCGTGCTGCCGGTGACGCAGGTGGCGCCGTTTCCTGTTGAATGGGATTGGGTGAGAGAGATCAACGGCGTGAAGATGGAAACTTACATTGACTGGATGGCGAGTTGTTACGCTATCACCGTGACCGGGTTGCCGGCGATTTCGGTTCCCTGTGGCTTTACTCAAGAAGGGCTGCCGGTCGGTTTGCAGATTGTCGGGCGGCATCAACAGGATTTTGCGGTTCTCCAACTGGCGCACGCTTATGAACAGGTGACGCAAGTCGGAAAAATTCGCCCGCCAGTAGCGATATAAGAATTAGTAGAGGCTGCGAAAAATAGCCTCCAAAGACGTTCCCCTTGCGCGCCTAGAGTGATTGGCGATGGAGTTTACGAAAAACCAAAGCTCGCCAGGCTACCAGTCAATCCCCAATCATCAACCCTTTCCACTTCATCTACACCTTCATTCCGGCTGAGATGTTAATGACTTCCCCGGTGATATTGCGCCCTTCATCTGATGCTAAGAATAAAGCCATCGCCGCGATGTCTTCGTTTTCAACCATGCGTTTGAGGGTTGTCATTCCCATATATTCGCGTTCGACCTCTTCAACTGTTCGCCCCATCTCTTGAGCCCGATTTCTGATGACGCCTTCGATGCGCGGGCCGCGAACCGGCCCCGGCGCAATGGCATTTGAGGTAATACCGTATTGACCGACTTCGAGTGCCAGGGTTTTCGATAAACCGATCATCGCCCACTTGGAAGCGCAATACGGGCTGCGAAGCGCATAGCCGCCTAACCCGGCGACCGAAGTGATATTGATGATGGCGCCGCTTTGGCGCTCAATCATATTGGGTAAAGCATATTTGGCGCACAGCATCGCGCCCGTTAGATTGATTGCCAGCGTGCGGTCCCAGTCTTCGCGGCTCACCTTGACAACCGAAGCGGTCGGTCCGGCGATGCCCGAATTATTAACCAGCACATCAATTTTGCCGAACTCTGTGAGCGTCCTTTCAATCATCTGCCGAACCAATGCTTCGTCACTGATGTCCGCTTGATAGACAAGCGCCTGTCCGCCGCTTTCGTTTATCTCTTGAGTGACCCTATCAATCGCTTCTTTGTCAGTCCCGTTGACGACAACTTTTGCGCCTTCTTTGGCAAAGAGTAGAGCCGTAGCGCGACCAATGCCTTTGCCGCCGCCGGTGATGAGCGCGACTTTATCTTGCAGTTTCATTCGATGCTCCTTGATAGATTTGTCTTTTCGTTGCGGCGCAAATCATAGCTCACTCGGATTTGTAAGGACAAAGAAGTATGTATCAACTGGGGTGGCTGATGGCTCAAATTGTATAGATGGTTGGCCAAAGAGCCGCTTGGAAAAAATATTCTGGAATAGTTATGGTCGTTATAGGGATTTTGCAAAGTAGAAACGATGTAGCAGAAGTTCTTTGAAAGCCAGATACACAAGCAAATGCAAATATATACCCCGTTGCGGTGACACATTATGCGATTCGGGGTACTTATATGGGTGACAAAATATGTAAAACAGAACTCTATGTGTATGATTTTTCGTACGATGCAATGGAAGGAGAAATAAAGTAAGAAAAGATATTTGCAAGCGGGATGTTGGTACAGGCGGGTATAAAGCTTTAATAAAAGTAAGTTTGTCATCGGGTTTCAGATGGCTCATCGAGAGGTAAGAAAACGTGACCAACAATACCGGCATCAAATTTGCACAGCTTTTGAACGAAGCAAACGGGCCTTAGGAGGCTAGAAGAGTTTGCTGAGGGATATTGCAAAACCTTCTTGCGTTAATGATTGCAAGCAGTGATTTGCAAAGCGGTGTTTTGAAAGGCGGCCAACTAGAGAGCGCCAAAGGACGGTGTGATATGAACAACGAACGAACGAAAAAAATGGTAATCTTAGACCCCAGTGCCAGAAGTCCTCGCGCATTGGAATTTGAAGCGGGACTTCGCACCCGTATCATCGGACAAGATCGAGCCATTCGCAGCATGACTTCCCTCTATCAAGTCTTTCAAGCTGGGATGACCAATCAGACTCGCCCTATCGGCACAATGCTTTTCCTCGGGCCGACGGGGTCGGGCAAAACTCACGTCGTCGAGGCCGCCGCCGATATACTGTTTTGCGACCCGAATGCGGTAATTAAAATTGATTGTGCTGAATTTCAACATTCTCATGAAATTGCCAAACTCATTGGTTCGCCTCCAGGCTATCTCGGACACCGCGAAACTGTACCGATGCTTTCACAGGAAAATCTTGATAAGTATCGTACCGAAGAGAATCCGTTTACGCTGGTATTATTCGATGAAATCGAAAAAGCGTCGGACTCTTTGTGGCAACTCCTGCTGGGTGTGTTGGACAAAGGCCGATTGACGCTTGGCGATAATCGCGCGGTAGATTTTTCACAGACAGTAATTATCATGACCTCGAATTTGGGCGCCAAAGAGATGAGCGAACTCATTACCGGGTCAATTGGATTTGCGCCGTCAAAAAGCTCGGCTTTGCAAGAATCTGAGCTGGACCAGAAAATTTATCGTACGGCGATGGATGCTGCGCGCCGCAAATTTTCACCGGAATTTATGAATCGTATAGATAAAACGGTGGTCTTCCGCAGCCTCAAGCAAGAGCAATTGCGAATGATTCTTGACCTTGAACTCAGAAAAGTTCAACGCCGCATAGATGAAGGAATGTGCGACCGCTTCACCTTCAAAGTTACCGAATCGGCAAAGGCCTTTTTGTTGGATGAAGGTACGGAGTTGCGTTATGGAGCGCGTCATTTGAAACGCGCCGTGGAGCGCTTCATCGTTACGCCGCTTGCCAATCTGGCAGCGACTAGACAACTTCGCGTGGGCGATGTCGTCGAGATAGATATGAATGCCGAGACCGGCAAACTGGCATTCTTCCGTGATGAAGCTGAAGAGACACGCGCTGCGGCGGCGCTGGAATCCACCTATGTGTATGCGAAAACCGATGAATCACGTATCGCTGCATAGTCTTTCCACAAAAGTGAGCTCAACATAAAAGGCTGGCAAGTTTCCTTGCCAGCCTTTTTTAACGCTACAAGCGATAAGCCGATATGGCTTGCCAATCCGCGCCCTGACCTACAGATAAATTTTTGTAGCTTTAGCTTCAGCAGACAAACCCGCGCGCCGGTCTTTGCCGTTCGATAAGTCGCTTCTTGAAACCTGAAGCAGAGGTCACAGAGTTTGCAAAGGTCGCCTGAAAATTAAGCTCTTCAAACCCCTGTGCCGCGGCCTTAAGCGGCGTGACACTCTAGGCCCAAAATGTCTGAACCGCTGGGCTCAATAAATCTTCTGTACGCTAACGCCTGCATAATACTTTTGCAGAATGCCGATGTAGGATTGCCCCTGTTTGGCAAGCCGCGCCGCGCCGATCTGACACATACCAACGCCATGTCCCCAACCGCTGCCATTAAAAATAAAGCTCGTCACATTGCCTTGAGCATTGCGTTCGCGCTCGATGCTTAAAGGATTCTCTTTCAGCCCGAAGGCGGTGCGGATTTGTTGCCCACGGAGTTGCAAAGTCTTTTCTGAGCCGACAATTTCAAGCTCAATAACTCGACGTGACGCGCCAAACCCAAGCGGCGTGATGGTTTGCACTTCGCCAACCTCAATGCGCGCCCGCGCGAGACGCCGCGCGACGTCATCAGCGCTTAAAATTTCTTGCCACCTGGATTGGTCTGCAATCGGATTCATTGATGCGTTGTGAGTCGTCGCATCAACCTCAAGAAAATCTATGCGTCCGTTGGTATTCAAGTGATAAGTCAGGCGTTCGTCACCGACGACACTCAAACGGTCAACGGCATAGCTGTGGCTGCTGAAAACTTTGAACAAGCGCGCGTCCTTTTCGATTTCGATATCGCGTTGACCGGCAACGGTTCTTGAACGTGAAGGGTTCGCCTCCGTCGTGTTGCGCGCCTCTTTAACTGCCATAGGTTGAAAGCGAACCGTTGTCGAGTTTTTGAGCGGGGCGACGGTTAAAACATTTTTCTTTGCAGCAAGCGCGGTTGCGGTCTGCAATTCAGCGGCTTGCGCTTTGACCTCAATGGCGCGCGCCAAGGTTTCGAGCGCATGCGCCCGGGTGATAGACGAATGGGTATTGATTTGTCCGCTACCCGGCAGCCGCAAAATCCCATCTTTAATCAATAGCGCCAAATCGGCGCGCATATCGCGTGGCAAATCTTCGCCGCCAAGGCCAGCCAGCACATAATCGGTTTCGGCTGACGACATGAACAGACTCTCGCGATTTTCTCCATAGGTTGCCAGCGTCATCAAGGTGGCGAAGGCCGGTAATTTTGTGATGTCGCGCTTATTGGATTTGAGCACAGCCATTTCATGATTGATGTCAAAGGTGCTCACTTCATCACCTTTTATCGCGTCTCTTCTTGAGTCCTCATTTCTTCTGTTTTCTCGCATCAATTTCGCTGCGCGTTCAGCCCAGGTTTGTAGTTCGCTGCGTTCAACCGAGTCGTCCAGATAATCTTTCGACACTTTATTGGGTAAGGCGAAGCCCAACACCCCGAGCAAAGCAACGTCGCGCGCCAGCGAATGTCCAAACGGTTCGCTCAATTGCTCAAACTTGGCGCTTGACAGAATCGCTCGCGAAAGCGCCAAATCTTTATCAATGGCACAGTCAACCGAACGCAAATAAGTAATCTTTCGACCGGAAAAAATATTTTCGCTGTTTTCGGTTTTGCCGCCGCAATCTGCCGTATAGAGGGCTTCGATGGGCGACCCCTTGCCATTTTCATTAAATGAAAGAGCGACAATGCCGCGGGTCTCTTCGACAGCGCGATTGGTGGTCGGCTGTTCAACCGAATACCCGCCGTAAACTTGTGAACGCTGGTCATCGCGTAAATCGAATCCTTCATCTTTAAACCTGCCCAAAGTCGCCAGCGCATAAGACCGCGCCGCGACCGCCTGCGCCTTGAGCGCCTCGATTTGCGCAATCGAAGGCGATAGCTCAACCGGCACCACGCCGCGCAGGTAATCTTCCATCGGCAACACATTAATCACATTGATGCGACCCCGTTCGTTGAGCCTTAAATGAATTTCGCCGCGATAATCTTTACCGCTCACGCGAACCACCAAGGGTTTTAAGGCTCGGCTTGGCGACCCAGAGTTTTTGGCAGAAGCCGATTGGTAGGTACTGTTGCCTTCATAATCATCCGTATCATTGGAAGCTTGGGCAGAGATAATGAGGGTTTTGTCGCTCGAGGCCAGCAGCTTATCAGCTTGAAAAGCGGCAACCTGCGGAGTTGAAATCAACGAACGATTCGGCGCGCCAGGTTTGGCCACATCTTTTGCCGCGGGTTGCGTCTTGTAGGGGGTTGGTTTGGTCGTATTTGAAGCCCCCTTTGCGGTGTTGCTTTGGATGGCCAGGAGTCGAGCTTTTGCATAACCTGCTTCACGCAAAATTGCCAGCATATCCAAGGCCTGAACTTTCGACCGGTAAGCGCCGGTTACAATTTTGTATTCACCGGCTTGGTCGTCATAGCTGTAAGCCGCCGTCTGGTCATAGCGGGTGCGGACGTTGTCGGCAATCCGTTTGGCCTTTTGCGAATCGCTAGCCGAAGCGATTTCGACGCGATAAGCGCTGGCGGTCGCCGTGATGGCGGTTGAGGTTCTTGCCGGTTGAGCTGGATTTTTGGACGATGCTTCTAGAGTGTTGGTTTGTACGGTTACGCTGGGCCGGGTCGGTTGTTGAACTTGGGCAAGGATTTCTCCGCTTGAAAAAATCTTTTTTTCCGAAGACGCGTTGCGTATCGCCAGCCCCGTAGCGGAACTGAGGGCTACCGATGCAACATCGGTAACTAAGGCCACGCGCACCAGCGGGCCGTTGGCGCCATAGTTGGTTACGACCGGCTGACGAGGAGTGCGGGAAACTATTTCTTTATCTTTGTTCGTGCTTGCGTTGTTGCGATTCTTAGGCGATTGGGCGAGCGCAAGACTATTAAGGGTTAAACAGACAGAAAGTAATGAAGCGATTGCCAAGGCAAGGCTTCGCTTGCAACAGAACAAATTTCTTTTTGAAAGCATTGGAGATCACCGTAAGGGCGCATAGTAAACAGTCACCGTTAGAGTGATTGTATCTCCTGCATTTGAAGGGTAGCCGTCGAAGGGCTTAGCTGTTTGTATCGCTTGTCGTGCGACCTTGTCAAGCGCGGAAAATCCGGTTGACCGAAGTTGTCGCAAAGAGACAATCTCGCCGCCGCGCCGGATGATTAACTCGAAGTCCGCGGAAACTCGGTCATTGAGCAAATCTTTGACCAACTCTTTCGGGTAATATCGCTCATTTAAACTTTTAATTTTAGCGCGAACATAGGCATTGTATTGTGCCGCCATTTCCTGCGTTCCGAAGGCGCGGCTTTGATTACTGGTGCCGTTGGCGGCGCCGGCAGGGGCAGTGGGTTGGGGGTCCGTTTTGGCAGGTGCTTCACTCGGTTTCGGCGCCGGCGGCGCGGTCGGCGTAGGTTGCGGTATAGTTTGCGCCGTAACCGGTGGATTAGGTGGCGGCGTTGCCGCGGGTTTGACTTCCGGGGGGTCGGGCGGACGCGGCACGGCGTTAGTTGAATTGGCTGTTGCGTTGGCTGCTGCTGATGTTGCTGCAACTTTGCCTCGCGTCGCTTGCACCTGTTTTTCAATCTGCGAAGCGGAAGGCAATTTGGTTTCAACGCCGCGCGCAGTCGTCGGATTTGGCGAACGTGAAATTAAATTCTTGTCATTTGAATTATTCGGGTCGTACTTCAACTGGCTGAGGTCTGCGCGTTCGGGCGGCTCAAGGGCTGAACGTTGAATTCCTTTTTTGTCAGCAGGCGGAGCGAGTTCGGCAATTTTCACCAATTCTTCTGACCCCCGAGGGCGCGGCGTGGCAAATTCCATTTTCAAATCCAGCCTGATGAGCAGAGCATAAAAGACCAGATGACCAATAATCGAAACGATGAAAATCTTTGTGAAGCGCCGGTCATACCCGAGCTGCCGCCAAAGTGGCTCCAGCAGCCAATCTTGCGTCGGCGTATCGGTGAGGTAATTGTCTAAAGTCTTCAACACAGCTTAACCGTAATCGGTGGTCGGTCGCCGGCAGTCGGTTCGCAGGACAAAGCCTGAGCCAACCACCTAAACTCCAATTTATAAACTACTCACTAAGAATTATCCCTACATGGGAACCTTTTTTCAAAACCGATTGTTCCAAAAATATCGGCAATAAAAACTGGCTACCGGCCACCGACTACCGGCCACTAATTCATGCTGCGCGATTCGAGTTCTGCATAGGGTTTTAATTCCTGCATCAATTGCCCGAAATCCGCCGGCGTCAGCGATTGCGGTCCATCCGACCAGGCTTCCTGCGGGCGCGGGTGCACTTCGATAATCAAGCCATCGGCGCCGGCGGCGATGCCGGCCTTGGCCATAGCTTTGACGAGACTGCGTTTGCCGGTCGCATGCGACGGGTCAACAATGACCGGCAAGTGGCTGAGTTCGTTCAAGACCGGCACGGCCGCAATATCCAGGGTGTTGCGCGTTGCCGTTTCAAAGGTTCGAATGCCGCGTTCGCAAAGCATAATTTGTTCATTACCGTGCGAAGCGATGTATTCGGCGGAAAGCAATAATTCTTTAATCGTTGAACTCATGCCGCGTTTGAGGAGCACCGGTTTACCGATCCGACCCAGCCGTTTCAGCAACGCAAAATTCTGCATATTGCGCGCCCCAACCTGCAGAATATCGGAGTATTCAGCAACCAGATCGGTGTCTTCGGTGGTGACGACTTCGGTGACCACTTTTAAGCCGGTCTGCTCACGCGCTTCGGCTAAAAATTTCAAGCCCTCTTCTTCCAAACCTTGAAAGTCGTAAGGCGAGGTGCGCGGTTTGAACGCGCCGCCGCGCAAAATATGTGCACCGGCCGCTTTCACACCGTGCGCGGTTTCGAGTAGTTGTTCGCGAGTTTCCACCGAACACGGCCCGGCCATCACCACAAATTGACGGCCGCCAATTTCCAAATCGCCGACGCGAATGGTGGTCTTCTGTTTTTTGAGTTCGCGGTTGACCAATTTATAGGGTTGCAAAATCGGCACGACGTTTTCAACGCCGGGTACCGAAATTAAATTATGCAGATGGTCTTTGTTATCGCCGTGCCCGACAGCGCCAATCACGACGCGCTCTTCGCCGCGAATCAAATGCGGTTTATAACCGTAACGTTCAATGTGGCGGCAGACTTCTTGAATTTGTTCTTCGGTGGCTTCAGGTTTCATTGCAATAATCATGTCTTCTCTCCTCATTAGTTTGCTCCAGGCTCGCTTTGCGCCTTTGCGGTGAACATCAGGCGCAAAGACCCAAGGAGCGAGTTAGTCTTGGCTGCGAAAATATGACCCCAGCACGCGTATGCTTTCGGTCAGTTCTGAGAGGTGATTGAGCGCGCGTTGAACATTTAGGTCGGCGCGATCACCAATCAAATCCAGATAAAATGTGTATTCCCAGGGGCGACCGATGATGGGGCGCGATTCCAGTTTCGCCAAATCAATATCGCGCAAAGCAAAAGCCGCCATGGCGCGAAACAGTGAACCCGGAACATTGGCGACGCGAAAGATAATAGAGGTTTTGCGCGTCTCGCTGGTCGCTAGCGGTTGAATTGAGGTGGCGCGTTCGGGTTTGGTCAGCAGTAAAAATCGCGTGAAATTTTGCGCGTTGTCTTCGATGCCTTCGGCAATAATTGTCGCCCCATAAACTTCGGCAGCCATGACCCCGGCTATTGCCGCTTCGTCCGCGCGTTGACTTTCCATCATCACGCGCACACTGCCGGCGGTGTCGTGCGCCGAGATGGCTTCGATTTGCGGGTGGGCGCGTAAAAACTTTTCGCATTGCGCCAGCGCCACCGGGTGCGAATAAACCCGCCGCACGGCTTCGAATTTGACGGCTGGCGGGGCAATCAAATTATGCACAATACGCAGGTTGATTTCGCCGATGATTTCAAAGTTGTGCTCTTCGAGCAGGTCATAGTTTTTATGAATTGACCCGGCAAGGCTGTTTTCAATGGGCGCCAGCGCCGCCTGAACGGCGTTTGTAGCGACCGCCGCAAACATTTCATCGAACGAGTGACAGGGGACGCTTTCAATAGCCGCGCCGAGTAATTTTTTTGCCGCCGCTTCGCTAAAGGCGCCGCGCTCGCCTTGATAGGCGACTTTGATTGGAGTGGTTGATTCTTTGCTCATTAAAATTTTTGTCCTGAAAAGTTTGAAGCCCGCTGCCTTCTTCGGAAGGAGCGGGCTTCTTTAAATCTTCGGTGATGTCTCTTGTGTTTACACCATCTGATTCCCCGCTCCTTTGGCGATGCTAAAAAAGCTAAAGTAAAAAAACCGCCACGCACCTTGCGTCATTGCACCAGGCGTCATTGCGCCTTGCGTCATCGAGACGTTGGAGCCGGTGATAGATTGGTTTTGATGGTGATTCATAAAATTGATTCGGGCTTTGCACGACTGCTAAAGCCGGACGGCATTATCGGCAAAATCGGGGGAGGCTGTCAAGGTCAATGATTTCAACCGAAATATTTACAATTTTTTTGCAACAAAAAATCCGCTTGTGTGTTTGTGATTGGTAAAAATTCGATTAAAGTATTTGCACCCTTATTTTGGGAAGCCCGAGCCTGCGTTAGAGCGAAGCGAATTTGTATAAAGGGGCTTAAGATGTTGAGCTTCAAAAAAATTTTTCTGCTTTTCGTCGCGCTGTTTTGCATCAGCACCGCAGCCTTGGCTAGCCCACCTTCGGTGACTCAACCTTCGCAAGAGCAGGTTGAGTCTCTACTTGACGGGCATAAAATCGTTAATCTGGTTGATGATTTCTTAATCTTCTGGGAACAGGCGCGAGGCAAACGCTTGATTCGTCAGCGCAAACTCTGGACGCGCCTGGTCGAAAGTAAACATCAGGAATATTTCGAGCGCGCGGTCTATCAACATGCCACGCCTCAAGAGCGCCTCGTCATGTTGAATCAATTCCTGATTCATGTTCCGTCGCGCATCAATCGGTTAAAAGAGTTCAATAAAACTGCCGAAGAAGAAGTTCGCATTGCGCTCTATAATTTCAAAATGCGTTTCCCGTTCTATCATCAGCGCCAGGATATTTATCTCGGCCTAAGCTTTTTCCTGTTTGATGGTTCGGTTCGTCCGTTGAAGAATGAGTCGGGCGTGCCCGATACGCTCTGTATCGGCGCAGAAGTCTTAGCCGATTATTCACCCGAGCAATTGCAGGTGGCTTTCACGCATGAATTTTTCCATCTTTATCATTTCAGCTATCTGTTCAATCAACCTTCGCTTGCGCAAATTCGCACCGCCCACATTCCCTTGATTATCGAAGGACTCGCGGTTGCCGGAGCCGAGACCATTTATCCGGCCATGTCGCCGATGCTCTATCTGCACTTCACCGGCAAACAGTATGAATCGCAAAGAGAAGAGCTTTCCGTGAATGCGCGAAAATTTCTTGAACTCATCAAAGAAGATGCACCGCCCGACAAGTATGAACTATGGTTTACCGAAAGCGGTTCAGAAAGCATTCCCAAGCGCGGCGGTTATCTGCTCGGTTACGAAGTCGCGCAACGCATCATGGCGATGTTCACGCTTGAGCAAATTGTCCGCATGACCCCTGCGCAACTTTGCGAACACGTCGAAGAACAACTCGGCGCCATTGCTTCGGAACGCGTTCTGTTACTCGAAACCTCAAATTAAATTGTCACCTCTTGAGGAGGTCTTATGCCCAGCCAAAACCGGTTTTCACTCAGGCACCTGAGCCTGTTTTGTTTAGCATTTTATATTTTGCTTGCGCCGGCATTGGCGCAAACCCAACAATCGGAACCCTCAGCAGAAGAGATGAGGAAGCGCTTCCTTGCCGAAAGAAAACAGATGTTTACGGCTACCGTAGGGCTTGAGTTGAGTTCATCGCGCCTATCAACAATAACACCGCTCTATAACGGCAGGGTGAATCAAGATTCTCTCCTTCGCGATTCGCTCGCTATCGTTAATCCGGAAGTGGCAAAGGATTTTACGATGGTTGAGATTCAGGCCGAAATCGGAACCGACGCCGTCAATGTTCGGTTAGCGATTATTTACAATAAACTTTCTGAACCCGAGTGGTGGAAAAACAAAAAAGAGAAAGAGCTCGGTCGATTTACCATTCCTTTCGACCAATCCATACGTCTTACAGAGTTGTTACAATTTGGCATTGAACCTTTTGAGATAAAAGTCATCAGCAGCAAACCCGTCATCTTAAAGCACGATGAGTACCCACGGATATTTAATCCTTCAAACGCGCTCGAAATAACCGAGATTGAAAAATCCGTTGCCGGTTATCGCGTTTCATTCAAAAACGTCTCGAATAAAGATATTGCGGCGCTTGAAATAAGAAGTGGTGGCGATGGATTCGGCGGCGGTGGTTTAGGTCACAGGGGTGGAAACGCTTTTCTGCCGTCTGGAGGAACTTATGAAAACCTCGATTGGCTTCCCCTTTCAAATGTCGAAAAGTATGGAATCACGATCAAACTGATTATGTATAGCGACGGCACCTATGAAGGGGATGCGAAATCCGCAACCCGCCTGCTAGCCGAACAGGAAGGTTATAAGATTCAAGCGGCAAAACTGCTGCCGCAGCTAGAAAAGGCTTTGAATGTTGCGGATGAGGAGTTGCCTGAAGTCTTCGTTAGAATGGAAGCTGATCTCTGGCAGATGCCTGAAGCCATGGACAAAGCCTCTTCCATTGAATTCTTGAAAATCAAGCATCCGGCTTTTGATGAAGCAACAATAGCGATGCTATACGAAGAATTCAAAAGCGGATTTTACAATGCCAGAAATACGCTGCTTTCTAATATGGGGCAAGCTAAAAGACAGGTTGAGGAACACCCCGAAGGGTATTCAAATGCGGACAAAGCGAGTCTCTTCAAACACGTATTGACGCATCTTAAAGAGAGAATGACACAAACCCTTTCATCAAATAACTGACTCAACAAACTATTCATGCATCGCTTATCATCGGAGCGCAGAATATGGCTGCCAGCCAGCCGCTAGCTTAAGTGTCAAAGGTTTGACTCTTCTTTTCCGCGACAGATACAATCCGCCATTCGCAGCTTGATTGCGCCCCCGTGGCGCGAACCGGCCTATCGAAAATCGTAATTATAAAAGGAGACTTATCTATATGGATGAATTGTTGAGTAAAGAAAATATTCACTACCGCAATTTGACGCGCGAGATTGCTGAAAAATATGTCCGCCCGATTGCTGCCGAACACGACCGCACGGGCGAATACCCCTGGAGCGCTATCAATGCTTTGAAAGAAGCCAATCTGATGGGCGTGTGGATTCCCAAAGAGTATGGCGGCGAAGGCGGCGGGGAATTGAATCTCTGCCTGGTTGTCGAAGAGTTATCGAAAGTCTGCGGCGGGGTCGGCGTGTCCTATGCCGTTAATGCGCTCGGGTCGTTTCCGATTATCGTCGGCGGCACGGAAGAGCAAAAGCAGAAATATCTGCCTGACATCGCGACGGCCAAAAAATTAATCGCTTTTGGACTATCGGAAAAAGTCTCGGGTTCGGATGCCGGAAGTTT
>JBIOWC010000118.1:0-10110 GCA_044868105.1 Blastocatellia bacterium | reverse complement strand
GTCTGTTATGACACGAGAAAAAGATGAACGCCCTTGGGGGATGTATGAAGTTTTGGATGAAGGCGATACCTTTAAGGTCAAACGTATCGAAGTCAAGCCAGGTCACCGGCTCAGTTTGCAATCGCATGAGAATCGTAGCGAACACTGGGTTATGGTAAATGGCGAAGCGGTTGTTACCGTAGGCGAAAAAGAGATTCATTTGAAGGCCAATGAAGATATCTTGATTCCTGTAAAGACGAAACACCGTATTGCCAATCCGGGAGATGAACTGTTGGTGTTTATTGAAGTGCAGTGCGGCTCATATCTTGGAGAGGATGACATTCAACGATTTGATGATGATTACAATAGAGCAGCGCCGCAATCCGAATAGCCTGAAACGCCTAAATTCTTGAGGCCTGTCTAATCTTTGTACAAATCCGGCTCACCTTCCGGTCTGGTGCGCCACCTTCTGTGAATCCACAACCACTGTTGCGGGTGGCGGCGCACACACCCTTCCAAGGCTTGCATAAAGCGGGCGGTATTGAGTTGCACTTCCTCTTTGAAATCGCCGGTTTTTATCAACGGGATTTCCGGTTCAAATCGCAAGACGTGTTTATTCAACCGCTCATCCCAAATTAAAAAACCGGGAACCACAGGGGAATCCGCCCGCAAAGCAAATATGGCAAGCCCGGTTGTTGAACAAGCCGGGATACCGAAGAAATCGCAGAATATGCCTTGGTCTGCGAGCACATTAATGTCAATGAGCAGCCCTACATCTTTTCCGCGTCGGAGTTCCCTGAGCACGTCTCTTACGGATTGATTTTTATTAATAATACGGTTCCCTGAAAGTTGGCGATAACGACATATCAAATTATCTAAAAGCGGATTGTCCAACGGACGTACCAGGAAGCTCAGTGGATGACCGTACATTCCCTGCGCAAAGGCGCAAAGCTCCCAGGCGCCGATGTGCCCGGTTAGAAGTAAAACGCCCTTGCCTTTGGCGGCAGCCTGCGCATAATTTTCAAAACCCTCATAACCCACCAGATCGCTGATATGGTCTGCCGTTAGTTTGGGAAATTGTGAAACCTCACCGAGCAATCTGCCCAGGTTATCGCAAACCCCTTTGAGAATGGTTTCACGTTCCGATGCGCTCAGTTCGGGTATCGCCAGTTCTAAATTTCTATGTCCGACGAAACGGAGCTTTCTATTCAGACCATAGAGCAGGTGCGCCGTGCGCTGGCCAAGGGCAATTGCTGTCTTGCGCGGTAGTGCGCCTAAAAATTTTAAGAGGAGATAAGCCGGTATGTACTCAAGCCAGTTGCGAAAGGGGCTTCTCTTTTTCGACACGCGCTCAAACTAACACGACCTCGAAGCACTGTCAAAGCCAGAGTCTAGCGAAGGATGTTGTTCAATGATGGACTAAGCTTATTCACGCCGTCAGCGCTGTGTTACGGGCGATTAAACTGAAGGCTGGCAAATTCTTAACTCTTGCGATTGGGTAAGGCTTGAAGTATGCTTGCCAGTGATGCAATGCCCCTGCCTGAAGGGTTGATTCCCCACTGTCAATTAATCCGGAGTTCAAAATGAAATTCATTAACCGCTTGTCCGTTTTTCTACTGCTATTCTCGTTCTCTATCTTTACCTTTATTGCTAACGCGCAAGAGCAGACTGAACGTAAAAGGACGCCGAGATTGACGACAGACGATGTCACCTCTTCCCGCGCAACTCGCACAACCGAGACTTCGATGGCAGAAGCCGGGACAAATAAAGTGAATGATGCTGCGAAGACGACTGCCAAATCAGCTAGCGCCCCGAAAAATTCAGAGGCGCCAAGCCAAAAAGATACCAAAGACAGCCCGGAAGAACTGGCTTGGCGAAAACAGGTCAGCGATGCCCGCCACCGCGCCGAAGATTTACAACGCTCTGCTGAAGAAACGGAACTTCGCGTAACCCAACTTCGCAACGATTTAAATGCATCGGGACAAGGCGCCAAGGATAGAAATGCTATCGCGCAAGAGATGGAACAGACGGGCAAAGAAGTCGCCCGATTACGGAACGAGGCGCGGGATGCTGATCGCGCATTGAAGACTTTACTTGAAGAAGGTAGCGAAAAAGGTTTTAAAGAAGAAGCCGGCCCGAAACCGACTACCAAAGATGGAAAAACCAATAATTCATATTACCGTCAACGGTATGAAACACTGAATAAAGCCTTGAGTGATGCGGAACGTCGGGTTCAGTTATATGAAAACCGCTTGCGCAATCTCAATGAATTACTGACGAACCCCAATCGAGATAGATTCTCTGGCGGGCAACTTGAACAAGATCGCGCCGAAGTTCAAACGAAAATTGAAGAAGCCCGTGCGGCGTATAGTAAAGCTCAAACCGACTTGCAAAAATTGATGGACGAAGCAAAACGCGCGGGCGTAGAACCAGGTGTATTCAGACAATAAGCAAGCGCATTTAATTCAGTTGTTCGCATTGAAAGCCATCCCTTCTCCCTGTCGCTTAATCATTGAATATTTTTTACTCAAAAGCCTCCTGCCCATTGAGACAAATCTCCTCTTAATGGCGCTCTAGTATTTATCTTAAGGAAGCATAACGACTGGTTTAACCATGGCAGACATACTATTAGTTGAAGATAAAGAAAGCTTGCGGCAGATGATGAGCCTGACGTTACAAAACGCGGGTTACTCTGTTGATGAGGCTTGTGATGGCGCGGAAGCGCGGCGCAAATTGAACGATGCCCGGTACAATCTCGTGATTACCGATTTGAAAATGCCGCGCGCCGACGGGCTTGAAGTTTTACGGGCAGCGAAAGCGGCAGACCCGGATAATACGGTAATTTTGCTCACGGCATATGGCACCATTGATGAAGCAGTACAAGCGATGAAAGAAGGGGCGTATGAGTTTTTGCAAAAACCTGTTGATAGCCGTCACCTGCTTTTAGTTGTTGAACGCGCCACCGAGCAAGCACGTTTGCGAGCTGAAAACATCATGCTCAAAGAAGAGTATTCGCGTCGGTACGGATTCCCGCGCATCATTGGTAATTCACCGACCATGCAGAAAGTGGGGCGCGAAATTCAGCAAGTTGCGGCAACCCCAACCACGGTTTTTTTAATGGGGGAATCGGGAACCGGCAAAGAACTTTTCGCGCGCGCCGTTCATTACCTTAGCCCGCGGCGCAATGCGCCGTTTATTGCCATCAATTGTGCGGCTATCCCTGACACCTTAATTGAAAACGAATTGTTTGGTCACGAAAAAGGCGCCTACACGGGCGCCGATCAACGTCGCGCAGGCAAATTTGAATTGGCTGTACACGGCACCATCTTTCTGGATGAAATCAGCGAAATCGCCCCTGCCGTGCAATCGAAATTGTTGCGCGTGCTTGAGGAGCGAAAGATTACCCGACTGGGCGGTTCTGCCGATATTGATGTTGACGTGCGGGTTGTTGCGGCAACCAACCGTGACTTGAAGGCGATGGTGGCAGCCAAACAATTTCGCGAAGATTTGTATTTCCGACTTGCGGTCTTTCCGGTTCATATCCCGGCTTTGCGTGAGCGAAAATCGGATATCCGCGAACTCGCTGAATTTTTCACGGCAAAATATAGTCGGGAGATGCGCCGACCGACCTTAAAGATTTCACAGGATGCGGTGCTGGCGCTTGAAGAGTACGATTTTCCGGGCAATGTTCGCGAGCTTGAAAATTGTATTGAACGCGCATGCATTCTGGCGTTCGGTAACGAGATTCGCCCGACCGACCTCAATTTGATGCCACCCGTAAGTTACAGTTCGCCGGAATCGAACGGTTTGTTAGAAGGGTTTGATATGCGTGGCAGCTTGGTTGAAGTCAGCGACCGCGCCCAACGACTCGTTGAACGACGCAAGATTGAAGCGACACTCAAAGAATGCGGCTATAACAAATCACGCGCTTCGGAAAAACTTGGGGTGAGCTATAAAACCCTGCTGACGCGAATTAAAGAACTAGCGCTCGAATAAAATTTGAGTAAGGGCTGTTATCCCCGCGCTTTTATTGTGAAGTCGCTTTTTGAGCTTGTGTACCTCGGACAATGCCTGCGGAAAGATTCGTTGGCCTGAAATAAGTGGAAAAAACGCGCTTGATATCTTCCGCAGTCACCTTGTTCAACTTTTCTTCATAAGCGTCAACCTCAGCCACTGATTTTTGAAAACAGACGGCCCGCGCATATTCGATTGCCTGAGCGCTGGGATTTTGTAGGCGCAAGGTGTTTAATAAAGTTGCCAGAGATTTTGCCTTCGATAACTCTTCCGCGCTCAAGGGAGCTTTCCCTAATTTTTCCAATTCGGCAATCAAAGCGCTGCGCGCGCGTGTTTCATTTTCAGTCGCAGAAACGAAACTCGCATAAATTGCTCCGGTAATTTTCATCGCTTGATTGTCGAGGAACGCGCTGAATGCCAGCCCTTGTTTATTTCTCAGTTCCGAAATCAAACGTCCATTTCTGCCATTCATTATCGCTTTGATTAAAGTCAACGTGAGCGCGTCATCACTATCGCCCTTTGGACCTGAAAACCCCAGTGAGAAATTGGTTTGGGTTAAGCGTTGTTGCTGGACTTTCTCTTCAGGTTTCGTTGGCTGTGTGGTTCGAGCTTTCAATGTGCTATCAATTTCACTACGGCGAAACCCGCTCACTATCTCGCTTGAAATCAGCGCTGATCCATTGGTGTCACCAACAATAAGGATAAGCGGGAACTGCCTTTTGATGGTATGGGCGTACCAATCCCGAACCTGGTCAGCCGTCAGTTTGTTCAACGCCTCTTCTCGGCCGTGCATAGAAAACGAATAGGCGTGATTGGGAAATAAGGCTTGAGTTAAAAGCTCTCTCGAACGCAGTAAAGATGAAAAACGTTCTTTTTGAATCAAGCCGAGTTGCTCATTCATCGCTTTTTTGATGGATTCATCATCGAACGCCGGGTCTTCAATCATTTCCCGCACAATTTTCAAGGCGCTTTCAGCATTTGGCGAGAGTACAGTGAGCAACAAGCCATAAAAATCAGGCTCATTGAGAATTTCGATTTCCGCGCCCAAGCGCTCTAGTTGAATAGCTGCTTGCGGACGTTTCGTTGAACCGTACAGTAGCGAACGCAACATCAACTCGGTCACGCCGCCATTGGTTTCATCTTCAACCATCCGTCCGCCTTGAAACACGAATCCAATGGTCACCAGCGGTTTGGTGTGGTTTTCCTTGACATAAGCTGGCGGTCCGTTGAGCGTCGAATAATTTTTAACTTCAAGCGGCAGCATAGATTCCAGGGTGCCTAATTCATCTGCGGATTTTTCAACCGGCTCGCCGCTCGCGGAGGCCTTGATATTTTCTTCTGCCGGGCGCACCTGTTTTGCATCAATCGCTTCTGCAAAAGTCGAAGCCCAGGCGGAAACCGTTGAAGCAAATTTCGCCGCATCGAAGGTTCGCGGCGGCGCAAAACTGGATTCATACTCATAAACGGACGTGTTGGTGAGGGTGAAATATTTGGCCGCCGCGCGTTGGACATCCTCTGCGGTAACCGCGCGAATGGTTTTGCAGTAATCAACAGCAGCGCGAAAATTTCCTTGCAGGGCTTCGGCGCGTGCCAGCGACCAGGCTTGGTTGACGTAATCCGTGTTCTCTTCAAAGAAATGTTTTTCGAGTAACAGCTTGGCCCGCATCATCTCACCGGGGCTTGGCGTTTCGCGCCGCAGACGATTGAGTTCTCTAAAAAATGCCGCTTCGGCTTTATCAATCGCGTTGGGTTGAATGAAGAGCTGTATCAAAAGCAAACCTTTGTCTGCTACGGTCAAATAATTCGAAGCGAGGTTGCTGATTAAGGCCTGTTCTTGTATCAAAGCTGTATGTAATCTTGAGCCTCTTCCCCGCGCCACAAGCGCCGTTAATAACTCCAGCGCGGCCCATTCCTTTGCCGTGACTCCGGGAACTTGAAAACCGATGTTGATGATTGATTGATTGGTGTCGCCTCGTTCGTTTGCATAGCGCAAAGCTTCAATTGGTGTCGGTGGTGCAGGTGTTGGAACTGGAGGATTGGGCGCCGCAGGTGTAGATGCGGGTGGCGCGTTTGTGTGACTGGCGGCGGCAGCCGGCGGTTTTTGCGCAGTCGTAGGTTGCGGTTTGGTAGCGCCGGATGGTGTTGGCTTGGTGTGAGATGGGGTTGACGGTTGTAAATTTGAGGTCGGCGGATTGACGGATTGTATTTTGAATGAACCGTACAACCGTTGAATTTCAACCAGCGCGTTAAAAGTTATCACATCGCCGACCACCGAGATGATTAAATTATCCGGGCGAAAATAGGTTTGATAAAACTCGATGAGCTGTTCCCGTGTGATTGGGGAATTGCTTTGACCTGCAACGCCGGACGGGTTTTGCCAAAGCGCGAGATTGACCAAACGCGCCGCCGAATAGTTTTCAGCATTGAAACTTTTCAATAACGAAAAAGCTTTCGCGTCAAAGAGCGCAGCTTTCGGAGCGCGCGCCGCAGATACCTGAGTGGTGAACGTATCTTCACTGAGTGACAGTTCGCGGGTTAAATCTTCAGCAGCGAACAAGGGATTTTGAAGCAAATCGGCTTGAATGGCCAAGGCTTCATTGAGCTTGTCCGGTGGCGCAAGCAGATGAATTGAAGCGCTATCGAAAGATGAATCCTCGCTCATTAACGCGCCAATGGCTCGCGTTTCACTGGCGATTTGCTCGGCGTTTCTAAACTGCGTACCGCGAAAGAGCATTCGCGCCGCAAGCAAAGATTTGCCTTTTACCGCCTCAGCTTCATCCGCGCCTCCGGTCTTGAAACTGGCTACCACAGCCGCCATCGGAAAGGCATGTTCTTCGCGGATAATAACCGTGATGCCGTTTTTCAGCGCGAAGCGTGAGGTATTACCGAGGCGCTCTTGCTTAATAACCGAGGTTGCATCAGGCACGTTTACCGGTTGCGGAGGGGTTGGCGTGTTGGCGTTGGGATTGCGACCGGGATTCGTCGGACGACCTCTGCCGCTTTGCGAAAAAGCGTGAGGCTGAACGAGCGAAAAGAAGAGCAAGAAAACCGCAAATGTTTTATATTTGAAATGCTGCACCATACGACTCCTTATGAAAACGCTCTATAAAAATCATAGAAGCGCATCCAATAAAGAGTCAATTACTCAATAATCATTCATCCTTGAACGCGGCTCATCCATCCATCCTGAATGGTTGTTGAAAAAGCGGCCATCAAGAGTTCATGGCTATTGAGATTAGAACGCCTTACCGTTAGCAATGTAATCAACTTTCCAATTATATTTTGTCAAAAGAAAATCAATCTCTTTGCTGTAAGACACATTGATTTGAGTTTTATTATCACCGGCGGCGATGACATTAATGCTACCTTCAGGCAGGCTGTATTTGTCGCGAAGATTTTCGGCTGCCCTTTTTACTTCATCCGCCTTCATATTTCTCACGGCAGATTTATTAGCCAGTTCATCTGCATCGAAGATAATCTGACGCTGTTCGGTATAGATTGGCGCGATTTTGAAAACTGAAAATATCGCTATTGCCGAAAAGACAAGCACAAACAGTGTTTTGATACTGATGGCTCCGCGTTCGCTGGCGCGAGCGTTTGCTACATTATTCATAACCATTACCCTCAAAACGATTCTCCACAAAATGTACAGCCTGATTGCAACAGATGAAGAAAATTGCACAGGCTAATACAAAAGTGTCTCTTTGATTGCTGATTTAATTAAGGGCAGGGGCAAATCGGATTTGATAACCACGCGACCAATTTCAACCGGCAGCACAAAAGCGATACGTCCGCCTTCGGCTTTCTTATCACGCTGTATCGCTTCCATTATATCATTCAGGGCAAGAGTATTTGCTGAAGGTAATTGTCCGACGCTCAATACCGCTTCATCTATTGCCCGGCGCTCAGCTTCACCGAGCAGTTCAGCGCGTTCAGCGATACGGGCAGCCGCGCGCATGCCTTGACCGACGGCTTCGCCATGAAGAAATCGGCGGTAGTGAGTAACGGCTTCGAGCGCATGACCGACCGTGTGACCGAAGTTGAGTATGCGGCGCAAACCTCCTTCGCGTTCATCTTGTTCAACAACTCGGGCTTTGATTTCACAGGAACGCACAATCAAATGTTCGAAAGCTTTGTCGTCTCCGCGTTTGAGCGCCTCCATATTTTTTGCAATGAAGCGGAAAAGTTTGGGGTCTTTGATTACCCCGTATTTGATAGCTTCCTGTAAGCCCGCTTGTATTTCGCGCAGCGGTAAAGTTGAAAGCGTTCCGGGGTCTATGACGACCAGCGTAGGTTGATGAAAGGCGCCAATGAGATTTTTTCCAAGCTGATGATTGACTCCGGTTTTGCCGCCGATGGAACTATCTATTTGCGCAATCAAGGTTGTCGGAATTTGAACAAACCTGAGGCCCCGCAAATAGGTGGCGGCCACAAAACCTGCGAGGTCGCCGACGACGCCGCCACCAAGCGCGAGGATGACATCCGAGCGTTCGATTTTTTGCGCAATCAAAAATTTATAGAGGGCTGCAGCCGAGCGCAGATTTTTGAAGCGTTCGCCATCGGACATTAAAAAGTGTTGCACCCGAAAATCGGATATTGCGAGTGACCGCTCAAGTCGTTTGCCATAGAGCGCATAAACCGTCGGATTACTGACGATGACGAGGTTACGGGTTTTTTCGCCAACCGCAGCGCGCGTCAATGCGCCGGCAATAGCCAGCACTCCCGCGTCTAGCTTGATTTCGTAGCTGCGTTCTGCAAGCTTGACCTTAATCGTTTTCATGAATCTTTTATTTCGTTTTATGCGAGGTCGCGATTAAATTCGTCAATCAACATATCGAAATTGATGGGACCAAGGCCGATTTGTGAAGCAATTTCATCCGCGTTGTAACGGTCGCCGGTGTCCCATATCTCTTTTAAGAGCGTACCGGCGCGGCGCGAGGTCCACCAATTCTTGGCATATTTGGTCTTCAGATAATCACGCAACATGACTTCAAAGGCCCACGCCCGCAGATAATTTGCCGAATAAAACCCGTCGTCCATATCGGCGAGAAATTCGACAGGCGAGGTTTTAAATTTGGTGGCGTAGCTTTGCTGCTCGGCATAGATCGTCGGCGCTTTTGATACATCATTTGTGGAATGAAATTCACGCTCGTAAATCAATTTTGCAGCGTAACGTCGCGTCATCATTAAGCGGGAAAGCTTTGAGGTGTGAATGTACTCGCGGTTCTCGCGGAAGCTGAGCATACTGGCAAGCCAGTCGCTTTCCAAGGGCAGGTGATCGAAGAGAAAAGCGAAAGTTTCGGTCAATCCGTAATCACCCGTATATTTGAATTCGGGACTCAACTCTGCTGAGGCCCAGGCGTAATGCTGGGCGTGACCACCTTCGTGAAGCATCGCCTGATAATCGGATTGTCCGCCGATGGGTCTAATGACCAATTTAATTTCATTGGGAATAACCACCGGGGCGCAAAACGCACGCGGGTTCTTGCGCGGACGGTCTTCATTATCAATCAGAATATTTTTCTGCCGGTCAATTTTGATACCCAGACCGTGCATCGTTTCTTTGTATACCCGAAAAAGATGGCTGGCAGGAAAGCGCTGGTCATAGTTCGATAGGTTCAAAAAATACAGCGCATCAACGCGCTCCGCTTCTTCAAGCTTAATGTTGAAGGTATGCCGCAAGGCCTCGTCGAGGCGTTTAACGTAAACCGTTTCGGTCTTGTCGAGCAGGCTTTGAACCTCTTTAGCGAGTTGCAGGTAATCTTTCTGGCGCAGCGTTTCGTAAAGGTTGGCATAATTTGTATAACCGAGTGAACGGGCTGCTTGGTGGAGTCTGGAAATTCTTTCCGTCCGCAAATCATTTGACGCTTCAATGAGTGCCCCACGTTTTTGATAAATCGCGCGTCGGCTGTCGCGGTCACGCTCGGTTTTAATCGCCACCAGCGCGCCTTGAAAAGTTATCTCCCGGCCTTTCCAGTCAAGGCTTGAGTGCGATTCAAAACGGCTGATCTCTTCAGTTAAAAATTTCGCAGTATTTTCTAGATAGTGGTCAGTTGCAAAAATCAATAAATGATTAATCGAAGCGCGTATAGTTTCAAAATCCGAAGCGCTCTCATC
>JBIOWC010000117.1:0-13226 GCA_044868105.1 Blastocatellia bacterium | reverse complement strand
GCCGCGCATCGCATCGTCAAAAGAGATAGAGACCGGGGTTTCCAAATCTGCGCCGCGTTCTGGTTGCGTGTAAGCTTGCGCGCCGGAGCGACCTCGCAGATTCGAGAAAATATCCGAAAAGATGTCTTGAAAATTCGAGGCCTCAAACCGCGAAAAGTCAAAACCATAGCCTGCGCCGGCCGCCGCTTCAGGGGTAATATTGTCGGAATAGTAGCCGAATTTATCGTAAATGCCGCGCTTTTTTTCATCCGAGAGGACATCGAAAGCCTCAGATATTTCCTTGAACTTTTCTTCGGCGGCTTTATCGTTGGGATTGACATCCGGGTGATATTGCCTGGCTAATTTACGATAGGCTTTCTTTATCTCTTCGGGCTTGGCGCTTCGGGAAACGCCAAGCGCTGCATAATAATCTTTCTTAGTCATTGTTATTCGTCCTTTGTCACTAGCCATTGGCCATCAGTCAAAGGTTCGCGTGAACCCCTGACTGATGACGATTGACGGCTGACAACTGACTATTTCTTGTCATCAACATCAACGAAATCTGCATCAATTACATCGTCGCCGCCACCGCTTGTGCTGCCGGCCGCGGCGCCCGAAGCGCTGCCGCCACCAGGGGTTTGGTTGGCCGCCTGTTGATACATAACTTCAGCAATCTTGTGCGAAGATTTCGCCAGTTGTTCGAAGGCGGCGTTGATTTCATTGGCATCCTGAACATCAAGTTTGCTTTTGGCTTCGTTGATTGCCGCTTCAACTTCGCTAATGGTCGAAGCATCAATCTTGTCGCGATTGTCGGCAATGGTCTTCTCGATTTGATAAATCATGCCATCGAGTTTGTTACGCGCTTCGATTCGCTCGCGCGTCTTCACGTCCTCTTCGGCATGCGATTCGGCATCCCGCATCATCTTATCTATCTCTTCTTTCGATAAGCCGGATGATGCTGTGATGGTGATTTTCTGTTCGCGTCCGGTGCCTAAATCTTTTGCCGAAACATTGGCAATACCATTGGCGTCAATGTCGAAGGTGACTTCGATTTGCGGCATGCCACGCGGCGCGGGCGGAATCCCGACCAGATGGAATTTGCCCAGCGTACGGTTTTGCGTAGCCATTGAGCGTTCGCCTTGCAAGACGTGAACTTCAACCGATGTTTGATTATCTGAGGCGGTTGAAAAGGTTTCCGATTTACGGGTCGGAATAGTGGTGTTGCGGTCAATCAATTTGGTAAAGACCCCGCCGAGCGTTTCAATACCGAGCGACAGCGGCGTCACGTCAAGCAAGAGTAAATCTTTGACTTCGCCGCCTAAAACCCCTGCTTGAATGGCTGCGCCAACCGCCACCACTTCATCCGGGTTTACCCCTCTATGAGGCTCTTTACCGAAAAATTCTTTCACCATCTCTTGAACTTTCGGGATGCGTGTCGAACCGCCAACCAAGACCACTTCATCAATCTGGTTAGCCTTGATGCCGGCATCGTTCAAAGCCGCTTTACAGGGTTCGGTGGTCTTGCGCAGAATGTCGTCCACCAACTGTTCAAATCGCGCGCGTGTGAGTTTCATCACCAGATGTTTGGGACCCGATGCGTCAGCCGTAATGAACGGCAGATTGATTTCCGATTCCATGGTTGAGGAAAGCTCAATCTTGGCTTTTTCCGCAGCCTCTTTCAGTCTCTGCAGGGCCATCTTGTCTTTGGATAAATCAATGCCCTGGTCTTTTTTGAATTCGTCAATAATCCATTCAATCAAGCGCTGGTCAATATTATCGCCGCCCAGGTGGGTGTCACCATTTGTAGATTTGACTTCCACCACCCCTTCGCCCACTTCAAGAATGGAAATATCGAAGGTGCCGCCGCCGAAGTCGAACACGGCTATCGTTTCGTCTTTCTTTTTATCCAACCCATAGGCCAGTGCCGCGGCGGTCGGTTCATTGACGATGCGCAGCACTTCAAGACCGGCAATCTTACCGGCATCTTTGGTCGCCTGGCGTTGCGAGTCATTAAAATAAGCCGGAACCGTAATCACCGCCTGGGTGACTTTTTGCCCGAGATGGTCTTCAGCAGCCTGTTTTAATTTTTGTAAAATCATCGCGGAAATCTCCGGCGGAGACCACTCTTTTCCACCCGCCGAAACGCGAACATCATTACCTGCTGGAACGACTTTGTAAGGAACCATCTTCATCTCTTCGTTCACCTCGTCATAACGTCGTCCCATAAATCTTTTAATCGAATAAACCGTATTTTCCGGGTTGGTAACCGCTTGACGTTTGGCCACCTGTCCAACCAACCGATTGCCATCCTTGGTGAAGGCAACAACTGATGGGGTCGTGCGCGCCCCCTCAGCGTTGGTAATAACCACAGGCTCGCCGCCCTCCATTACAGCTACCACAGAGTTTGTTGTACCTAAGTCAATGCCTATTATTTTACTCATTTTGCTCAATGCCTCCGAATTTTATAAGGTCGTTGTTATAATAAAAATTTGAGTCAGTTATTGTCAAGTTTTTTATTTTGAGTTTTGTCATACCTGTAAGGTGAGTGACGGGAAATCAAGTAGCGGTAGCGCTTAAACAGTGGAATTGATTATGAAGGTATCTGAGTGTGCAACAGTTAAAAATAAAAGATGAGATTATGCATTGCTTTCTTTTTATTTTCCGTCTATGGGTGCTGAAGCCCTTCACAAGAACCAATCTGTAATGAAATTACCAAATAGAAATAGGTGAAACATGAAAAGGACAGTGTGTCTATTTGTCGTCGTATGCTTCTTGTGTGGGGTAGGGGTTGCCTCTCAAACCCCCAATAGCAATGCGAAAAAATCAACCAATAAAGAGACTGTGGATTGTTCGCTCGTTGATGATGCGAAGCTGACCGCCAACGTAAAAGAGAAATTCTCAAATACCAAGACGTTAAAAGATGCGCAAATCAGTGTGAGGACGCAAAGCGGGGTAGTAACCTTGAGCGGTAGCGTCCCAAAAGGCGCTACGAAGGGATTAGCGACGCGTCAAGCAAACCGGGTTTCGTGCGTTAAAAAAGTTGATAATCAAATTACTGTCGAAGATCCGTCTCCTAAAAAGCCTAAGTAAACCGGGCTTTGGACACGCGCGGTTTAATAAATGACCGCGCGTGTTCTTTCAATCAATCTCCAACTGAATTGTAAAACCCATCTTTTCTAATTCTGCTTATCGCGGGAGGACTCTGCCATGCATAAATCTTTGAATAAATCTGCTAAACCCATACTCATAATTTTGGCGCTGCTTGCCGGTCAACATTCAGCCATTCTGGCTGATGATTTAGACAATACCTTTTTCACCGGGGTAATAAAAGATAGTGCGGCTGCGGTTATTGTTTCGGCGAAGGTGGTGGCGCGCAACAGGGCCACCAAGGTTGAACGTCAAACAGAAACCGATGAACAGGGGCGCTATCAGATTATCGTCAGCGAACCTGGGGTATATGAAATAGAGGTCACGGCCGAAGGCTTCAAAGCTGAAAGCCGGAATATCGAAGCTGCGACGGGGCGCAAAATCCTCCTTGATTTTGCGCTTGCGCCATCCGGGGTAACCGAACAACTGACCACGACTGCATCGAATGCGGCATTGCTGGATACCTCGCGTACGGTGGTTGGCGACACGCTTGGGCGAAAAGAGCTTGAGGGATTGCCGATATTCAACCGCGACCCTTTGCAATTAATTTTTCTCCTGGGGGGCGCCACCGAAGCACCGCTTTCGACCGCCGAACTCGCGGATGAAGGGCGCGGGGTCTTTGTCAGAAATTCGCCCGAAGAAGCCGGAATC
This sequence comes from Blastocatellia bacterium, assembly GCA_044868105.1. GTDB lineage: Bacteria > Acidobacteriota > Blastocatellia > UBA7656 > UBA7656 > JBFMDH01. The sequence continues at coordinate 9,449 of JBIOWC010000117.1, read as the reverse complement.
TTTTCGCTCACCGGCGCTCCGGCAACTTCAAATAACCTGACGATTGACGGCTTGGATAATAATGACGATCGCGCGGCCCGTGAACGCCTTAAACTCTCGCCCGAAAATATTGCCGAATTGCAAATCATCACCAACCAATACGCTGCTGAATACGGGCGGGCTTCGGGCGGGCGCATCAATTTGCGAACCCGGGGTGGCGGCGATGCTTATCGCGGCGAAGCCTACTTCGATTTCGGCGATGAATCGCTTAATGCCAACACCTACTTTCGCAATGCGCGGGGACTGCGGCGCCTTCCCCAATCGCAGTACCGCAGCGGCGGCGTCTTTTCAGGTCCCTGGGTCAAACAGAAACATTTTTTCTTTGCCGGATTTGAACGCCTTGAGGTTACGGACTTCGCAGAAATCAATACCTATGTGCCTATCCAAAGCAACCCCCTCTTTCCTTTACCTAAACCCAACCAGCCTTTTTCACCGAGTGATAAAGTAGGGTTGCTCTTTGAAGAAGTTTCAACACCCGAAACGGTCCATACCTTAAATGCGCGGACGGATTTCAACTTCACAGTTTTACATAACGCTTCTGCGCGGTTTGACTTCTCTCGTGGGAAGAACCAGAGAGGGTTTTCTGGCGGCTCACGATTAAGCGAAACGATTTTGCTGGCCGGACGTGACTCCGACTCCATCAGCTTGACTGACAATTTGATTTTTTCACCACGGCTCATCAATCAAACGCGGGTTCAATACTCGCGCCTATTGCCGCGCAGCCGCGTGGCGGCCGATTCCATTGGTGTGGTGATTGAGGAACCGAGTCGGGTAATTGCAGGCGGGTTTAGCGGCAGCGAATCTTCTCCGGCATTTGCACGCCAGGAGCGCCGCGCGCAAATTCAAGATAATCTTTCGCTGGTTCGCGGCGCTCATTTCATTAAAACGGGATTCGATTTTCAGATAGTCCGCTCATCATTCGATAACCTGTTTGCGACCGGCGGACAATATACCTTTGAAACCGTCGATGATTTTCTGACCAATCAACCAAGCCGGTTTATTCAACGCTTCAATACCGAAAGCCGAACCACCAATCAGGTTGTCGGTCTATTCATTCAAGACGAGTGGAAAATCAAACCCAATCTTACGCTCGCCTACGGCATGCGTTGGGATAATGAATCCATATTAAATGACCGCGATAATTTCAGCCCGCGCCTGGCAATCGCCTATGACCCGTTTGGCGGCAAGCTCTCGCGCTCGACAAAATTCGCGCCTGGAAAAACCCTGGTGCGGGCTGGTTTTGGTCTGTTTTACAACCGGGCGCTGCTTAGAACCATTGATGATTTTGCGCTTGGCAAATCTTCCTTAACGCTCGATTCAAACATCAATGCGGATATTCTCTCGCGGGTTGGTTTTCCCAAGGCGATTACTGATAACCAACTCATTCAACAATTCGCTATAGTTGAAAGCGATTTTTTGCGTCGCCTGTCACCTGATTTGGAAATTCCTTACACCCTGCAAGCCGGGCTTGGCGTTGAACGCCAGCTAAATAATAAAGCGGTCATCACCGTTGATTACATCTTCACGCGCGGGGCGCATCTGTGGCGCGAAACCAATATCAACGCGCCACAATTGCCTGATGGATTTGCGAACTTCACCGAATATTTACTGAGCCGCGATTTTGATAATCGCCCCGTTCAGGGCGCGCGACCGATTGCCAGCGCCAACGCCGACGTGGTGCGCTTCGATTCAGGCGCCAATACGTCAACCGCTTCGAGCGCCATTCAAGCGATCAATGGGGTAAGAATTCTCACCCTCGGTTTGAATACCTCGCGGTCGAGCAATCTCACAACCGTGATGAAAGTTTTGCGAAGCTTACGACCTGACCCGACATTGACACAAATTGAACGGCTCGAATCCACAGGCAATTCGTTTTATCACGGCGGCATCCTGGCACTGCGCTATCGTTTGACGAGCTTTGCAAGTTTTCGTGCGATTTATACGCTCTCGAAGTTTATAGATGAAGGGACAACCAACACCGCTTCGCCCCAAGATTTGCAAGACCGCCGCGCCGAACGCAGTTTATCTTTGCAAGACCAGCGACATCGCTTTACCTTTAGCGGCGTGTTGCAAGTGCCGTTTGTGAAAGTTGATATTGCGCCGATTATCTCCTTTGGCTCCTCAAGACCCTTCAATATCGGCGCTGGCTTTGATCGCAACCTGAACGATATTGAAAATGACCGCCCGAACGTTATCTCGGAGATTGACCGACCGGTTTGGCGAAAACCGAATAGCGCATCGGCCATCGAAGTAAAGAATGCGCTACAACTTGCCCCTCTTGGTTCAAGCGGCAACCTGCCGCGCAATTATGGCCGAGGCCCTGCTACCTTCGCTTTTAACCTGCGAGCCGCGCGGGGTTTTCGTTTGACCGAGCAGGTGCGCTTGCGACCGGCGATAGATGTATTCAATGTGTTGAACCACACGACGTTTAATTTTGGTTCGGAATTCATTGACCGCGACGATGCCGATTTCTTAATTCCACGCCGCACGCAACGCCCGCGCATCATTCAACTGCAAATAAAGTTGGATATTTAATTCACGCGAGCTTGAATTCACGCGAGTTTGCCCAGTTTTGAAGCGCTCTGCAAATGCAAAGCCCTTTGCGGAAAACCATTGGCGGTTGGTGGTAAGGTGAGTGGCGCCGTTGCGGCGCTCAAGCGTCCGGTCTGGCGATTCAATCGCGCTTTGCATTCGGCCAGCCCGATTCGCGCTCTCGCTGCGTAAGCGCTTTGATAATCGTTGGTATCCACTTTTTCAAAGAGGCGGACGGCCAAACGAATGTCCTGCGATGCCAATGCCGCTTCCGCGCCTTGCACGCAAGCGCGCGGCACCGCTACGTCATCTGGACAACATTCCACAAATCGCAAATATTCGATAGCGGCTTCGTGGCGCATCTCTATCTCTTCAAGGTATTCGCAGAGCTTAAACCAGTCTTCGGATGGAATATTGGGTTCGATTTTGTTATCCGGGAAAGCCAGCAAGAGGTTGTCGTAAGCATAGAGCGCAGCCTCTTTATCGCCCACTGCGATATGATGCTCGATGAGCTGGCTGTAAGTGGTGTTGAGCTTTTCATAGTCGCGTTTCTTTTCGTAAACCTGTGCCAACGCCATCAAGAGTTCGGGTTTTTGAGGGTGGGTAGTCAGCAAGGTTTTCAAACGCGATTCGGCTTGTTCGAAGTCACCTTTGTCCAGCAGTTCAAGCGCTTCGGCGATTTTGGGCGAAAGTTGATAAGCGATTTTGGCTTCGATTTTCGGATTGATATATTTTTCTTCGATGCGATAAGCCTTCATTACAAAGGCAAAGACCGCGCCAAATATAAATCCTGCAACGTGGCAACGGTAACTGACGCCATCGAAATTTCGGGTCTTAAAAGTGAAAAACCACCAGAGCAAAATTTGATTCAAAAAGAAAAACGCCATGTAGTAGTAGCTTTTTACCAAGGCTACGCCGTAAGGTTTTTTGCTAAAGGCCATCATCGGGAGCGCCATGGGCAGCGACACCCAGCCGAGTTTCATTCGCGTTTTGGGAAGCCGCACCAGGAAGGCGCCCATCACCGCCGATACAGCCCCCGATGCGCCGATAAGCCCGGTGCCGCTCACGGCATCAGGGACTGCCGAAATAACCGCGCCCAGTAAATAAAAACCAATAAAGAGCGAACGACCCCAGAGGTCTTCAAGGCTGAAGGCCACGGCAAACAGCATAATCATGTTAAACAGCAGATGAACCGGAAAAATCAGTCCCAGCAAGCGGCTATTTGAATGCAGAAACGAATAGGTCAACAGTTGATGAGCCCGCCATTTGCCATCGCGCTGGAGGCCATATTGATTATAAATATGCTCCTGGTCGGCGAGTTCAAGTTTTTCGAGCAACGGTTGGATCTCGGCGCGCAGTTGAAGGGCCGTAGCGCTGCGCGACCAACTGCGATATTCATCGGCCAGTTCAGGTTGTTTACTCAGCTTCTCTTCAAACGACGTAAGCTCTTTGCCAAACAGTCCCGAAGCTTGTAAACGGCTACGGATGGCCTCGTCAGCCAGGATGTCGCGATTATCATCAATGAAAACTTTTATTTGTTTGAAGGCTTTTTCGCGCTCGCGGTCTTGTTGGACGGTAATCGGCAGGCTGACGAAATAGATAACCGTATTGAGCGCCAGAATCCCGAAGGTGATCACCGGCAGACGTCTGACGATGGATTTTTCGTTACCCAGCGGAATGAAAAAGAAAAGAACCTGAAAAGCCCAGACTATAACCAGGAGAGTAAGTAAAATCGTGTCCAACATAACAGACGCTTTCTATAGCTTGGCTTGGTTGCGGGGTTAATGGCTTATGTGGAGGCAAGTTTGGGTTAACTAATCGCCCTTTGATGATAATTCAGCAGATTTGCAGAAACAACAGTATTGTTTAAGATAAGCGCACCCTTAATCGCCAGATGCGTTTATCGTTTATTGGCTATCCGCAGCTTCGGATTTTTCTTTATCGTCGACCTTATTTTTTTCTATAACCGGGACGGACGGAATGCGCAGGAGATGTTTGCCCGGCGGGGTGATGCCGCGTTGCAATTCGGGATTGAGGTCAATCAATGAACTGTAAGAGACATTCAATTTTTTCGCCAGCGGTCGCAAATCGGTTTGTTGAGCGATGGCGCGGGTTTCATATTTGGGGGTGTAAGCTGAAGGCAGTTGAAAGCCATAACGCTCAGGGTTTTTAGCAATCGAAACGACGGCGAGAATTGCCGGAACATAATTGCGAGTCTCGCGAGCTAAATAACCGGCGCCGTGCAAGGCCCAAAAATCTCTGGTTCCGGCGCGTCGGATGGCTGCATCAACATTGCCCGGCCCGGTGTTATAGGCGGCTAGCGCCAAGGTCCAGTTGCCGTGAAAATAATTTGCCAGATACTTCAAATATTTAGCGGCGGCGCGGGTAGATTTTTCAGGGTTCGAGCGTTCATCAACCCAATAAGTTTGCGACAGTCCGTAATCCGAACCGGTGCCCGGCATAAATTGCCAGATTCCTTTAGCGCCGACCGAAGAGATGGCATACGGATTCCAACTCGATTCAACCTGCGCCAACCAAATAAAATCCGTCGGCACTCCCTCTTCTTTGAAAACCCGGGTCGCCATTTCACGGTACCGCACAGAGCGATTCATCCCGACTTCCATCGTCACGCGCCCCTTGCCTTTGGTGAAATAGCTGACAAATTGCCGGACGGCATAAGGTTGGGTTGCGTCTGTGTAATATTTATTTGTCGAGGCTTTCGGGTCGGCGTCTTCGGCAACTACCTCATCCAACTCGGCTTCCGAAAGTGTAGCGATTTTATCCAAAGGCGAAGGCTCATAACGCTGCTCGCTAAAACCGCCATCCTTTTGTTCGAGGGAGGCAATTTGATAGCGATTGATCTCTTCTATCAGTTGGCGGTAGTAAATTCGCAAACTGTCATCGCTGCGAATATCAATGGACCCAACCAGAATAGAATCAACTGCCTGATCGAATTCGCGGCGGGCTAATTCGTATTGACCGCTTTGATAGGCTTCCTGACCTTTTTGATAATGTCTTTTAGCGGCATTGATGAGTTCGTCAATTTGCGATTGTTTGTTGCCTTGAATTTGGTTGAATGCGAAAATCGTCGCCTGTAAGGAAGACGTACATAAAACGACTGCTATCCCGAATAATATTTTTGATAAATGCTTTTTCATATTTACTGAACTAATTTACAAACGTTCCAAACGCGGCAAAAGGCCTACGGGTTCGATTTTTTATTATAACCGAAAGTTGTAAGCTGCGCGCAAAGTTTTTCTTAAGAAATTATTCTATCTTGAAGGGGATTGAAACAGCCTTTTATGAATGACCGCAAAGACCTGCCCCCCCGCGTACTTGAAATCATTGTGACATCGGTTGACGATGCCATCGCGGCGGCACGCGGCGGCGCCGGGCGATTGGAAATCATCAGTAATTTTGCTGTTGGCGGGCTGACCCCCGCAATTGAGCTGGTGCAAGAAATACAAGCGGTGGTCGCTATCCCGCTGCGCGTCATGTTGCGCGCCAGCGAGGGTTTTGAATTAACCAGTGAAGCGGAGTTTGAAACCTTGTGTCGGGAAGCCCAGGCCTTTGACAGGCTCGGCGTGGATGGGTTGGTGCTCGGTTTCCTGCGCCAGGGCGATATTGATTTTGTATCGCTTCGAGCCATTCTTTCTCAGGCTCCGAATTTGAAAGTGACTTTTCATCGAGCCTTTGAGGTTTTGCAAGAGCCTTTCCGGGCAGTTGAATCATTAAAACAGTTCAAACAGATTGATAGAATATTGACCAGCGGCGCAGTAGAGAACGGGCAACCGAATGTTGGTTTCTTAAATACCCTACAGCAATGTGCGGCTCCTGAAATAACCATTCTGGTCGGTGGCGGATTGGATTTGCATAAGCTTGAGCGGCTTTGTGCTGAACCGGCTTTGCGCGAATTTCATTTGGGAAGAGCCCTTCGCCAGGGCGGGCAAATCGCCGGTGGTGTTTGCGCTGATAAAGTGCAGGCAATGCGGCAAATCATCGGGTGATTACTTCGCTACATATAACAAAATATTTCTGGCGACGTTACGGTTTTCTCGCTTCACAAATATCACGGTCACAGAGTTGCCCGAATTAATGGTGGAAGGATGAATGGCCCGCCCATCTTCGACAAATAGGGTCGAACCGTCAAAGGCCACATCAAATTTTTGCCCGTGACCATCCAAACATAAAATGCCTCTATTCAAATCAATAGATTGAACCTTCCCGTCAACCGTTTCAGCGCATTTCCCGGGCAAGGGAAGGGACTCATTTTGCTGCAAGGAGTTGGTAACAAAATTCAAGTGTAATTTGTAAAGCGTAAAGCTGATCAACATAAATGTCAGCAGGATGGCCAAGGTAATTTTTGTAAGGCTTCGAGACATGATGAATGAGTTCTCCTTCCGGTTTAGATTGAAAATCAAGGGAAGGGGAACGAATTGATTTAATCTACGATGTGAACAACATAGGCTGAAACCGCGTTTCTTTTTACCGATTCGATGCCATTTTCCATAGCCAGTATGGATGAATACATCTCACTATAGCCGATGATTTCCCCGTTGCCGGCTTTGAAAACAAAGAAGGGTGAGCCCGCGCTGGTCGTTTTGCGTTCATATCTTCTATCATCATTCGCCAGGGTTTTGAGCGAGAGAATGTCATGTTCAGCATTCCGCTTTTGTTCGTACATTTCACTGGTCAAAACGATTTCACCGCAGCCCACTTTTAAATGAAAAAAGTAACTGCCCGTGCGAGTTTTCTTTAATTCAAATTTGGCTTCCATGCGAGTTGCTCCTTTTCAGGGGGTGAGCGCAAAAATGACTCACTGGAATAAATCGAAAAAAAATGAGCGGGGAAGTCCTTGACTCCCCCCGCTCCTTGCAAGACCGTTCCGGGGTCTTGCAAACAACGAATCGCTAATCTTGCGAATCATCAAATCATCTTGTTTGTCGCTACGCGCGTTCATTGAACTCGACATCAGCCTGAGGCTATATCTATTGATTGTGGCTTAAGGTTTCTCTTCTGCTCGCCGCAATGCTTTATAGCAACCTGTTTCTTACGTCCCTTCTACTTCAGTACAGCTATGACATTGGCAACGACTGTGCCACAAGCGTTGATAGTCTGGACGCCGCATTAAAGCTCTTTTTTCAAATGATTTAAGTTTTTGGAAGGGGGCTCTGGAAGGGGCGCGATTGTGGCTCTTCTGTTGAGCGTTGCAAAAGAGCCACGAAGAAGACCCCTCACTCGCTGTACTCTTTGAGGTTAATGCCGAATCGTTCAGCCATGCGATAGAGCGTGCGGCGGTCAATTTTCAGCAGTTCGGCCGCCTGTGTGCGACTGCCGCCGACGTGTTGCAGCACGAAGATTAAATAGCGGCGTTCGAGTTCATCTAGCGAGGGTAAATCTTCAAAGAGGGATTGTAATTTTTGATTGCGCTCGACCAGCGCCAGGTCGCGAATCTTTTCCGGCAAATCGCTTGGCGTGATGATGGTGCCGCGAGCGTAAAGGGCTGCATGTTCGATAGTGTTTTCGAGTTCCCGGACATTACCATGCCAATCATATTGCTCAAGCAGGGCCAGGGCTTCGGCCGAGATTGAGGTTGCCGATACGCCGTTGGCTTTGGCGCGTTTGAGCGCATGCGCCGCAAGCAGTTGAATATCTTCGCGGCGTTCTCTAAGCGGCGGCACCTTGAGCGTCACCACACTCAAACGATAGAAGAGGTCTTCGCGAAACCGCCCTTCTTTGACTTCCCGTTCAAGCGTGCGATTGGTTGCCGCTAAGACGCGAACGTCCACGTGAACATTTTTGGCGCTGCCGACGCGGCGGATTTCGCTCTCTTGCAAGACGCGTAACAATTTCACCTGCATATTCAAACTGGTTTCGCCGATTTCATCGAGAAAAATCGTGCCGCCATCAGCCTCTTCAAAGAGCCCGCGTTTGTCAGCGACGGCGCCGGTAAAGCTGCCCTTCATATGGCCGAAGAGTTCTGCTTCCAGTAGGGTTTCGGTGAGCGCCCCGCAGTTGACCGCAATAAAGGCGCCCGTCGCGCGCGGCGAGTTGCGATGGATGGCGCGGGCGACCAACTCTTTGCCGGTGCCCGACTCGCCGGTAATTAAAACCGTCGAACGGGACGGCGCCACCACGGCAATCTGTTTGTAAAGCTCAATCATTTTCGGACTATGCCCGATGATGCCCGAACTCTCACTATATTCCTTGAGCATCACGGCCTGGGTTTCGATGGGCGCCTGTTTGTTGAGCGCGCGTTTGGCCGTCGCAATGATTTCGGAAATATTGAAGGGTTTGCTGATGTAATCGAAAGCGCCTTCGCGCACCGCTTCAACGGCGGTTTCAAGCGAACCAAAACCGCTGATTAAAATCATTTCCGAAAAGGGCGCCAGGGTTTTGAATTCTTTAAGCAGTTCAACGCCGGTGGTCTTTCCGCCTAGATTGATATCGCTGACGATTAAATCGAAACGATTGCGTTGCACGGCGGCAATCGCGGCTTCGGCAGATTGACTGGTGGTTACTTGCCAGCCGACATCAGAGAAGAGTTCGGAGAGGAAATTACAAGTTTCAAGGTCATCATCAATAACTAAAATCTGTTTCATGAGTTCCTTTACACAATGATTTTTGCTTTGCTACCACCCCCACCTTGATGAATGAAATTTTCGGCTGTCGGTAATCTTATTAGGAAAGTGGTTCCCCGTCCAACTTCACTTTCAACAACGATGTCGCCGCCGTGTTCGAGGATGATTTGCTGAACAATGGTCAGCCCCAGCCCCGTGCCTCCCTTTTCGCGTTTGGTTGAAAACAGCGGCTCGAATATAAAATCGAGCTGGTCCTGCGGAATCCCCTCGCCACTATCTGAAATAGAAAGCTGAATC
>JBIOWC010000116.1:0-6606 GCA_044868105.1 Blastocatellia bacterium | reverse complement strand
ATCAGACCTCGAGTTAATTCATCGGGCTCGCAGTGGCGATGAACGGGCTTTTGAAGAAATTGTCAATCGCTATAGCCCGCGCGTGTTTCGTGTTGCCAGTCGCTTTTTTCGTCAACGCGAAACGGTGGAAGAAGCCGCCCAGGAAGTTTTTTTGAAAATTTATACGCAGCTTGATTCATTTGAAGAGCGCGGTTCATTTGAAGGCTGGTTGACTCGCATTGCGCAACATACTTGTATCAATATATTGCGCACCGCCAAGCGTCGCCCTCAATTAATTGAGCCGGACTTGACCGAAGATGAAAACGCCTGGCTTGAGCAAAAGGTGAATGAAAGCCCGGCGGCGCGGCAACCTTCGGTTGAAGATAATTTGATTGCCGCCGACCTTGCCGAAAAATTGCTCAATACGCTTTCTGCCGATGATCGCACGGCGCTGACCTTGATGGATGGTGAAGAATTATCGGTCAAAGAAGTAGCCGAGATAACCGGCTGGTCGCCTTCAAAAGTGAAGATTCGCGCCATGCGCGCGCGCCAGCGTATGCGGCTGGCCGTAGAAAATTTGTTCACCAAAAATTGAATCAGGGAAGATGAGAAAATGACGACTGAGCACATCATAAAAATTCTTGAAGCGGAGTCGCTCGCGAGTTTAAGCGCCGATGACCGACTTGGTGTTGAGCGTCACATCAAGGCGTGCGCCGATTGCGCCAGAGCTTATCAGGCGGCGGAGATTGCTGCTGAACTCTTACAAGCAAGGGTCAATGAGGTGATTGAACCCACGCCGTTTTTCAAAACGCGGGTGATGGCCGCCGTCCGGGCGCGAAAAGCCGAGTCGTCATTTTCCTTTACGACGCTTTGGCAAACCGCCCGCGCGATGGTTGCTTCAATGGCCGTGGTGGTCGCCATACTGGTGGGAGTGAATTTTTATGTCGGCAGTTTTGGCTCGCCTGATTTTAATGATTCACCGGCCGGCGACAACATCTATTCTACGGAATGGGTGCTTCTCGAAAATGGCGATGCTTCAAACTCCATCACCGATAATGAAGCGCTGACGACGCTTTACGGGTCAACAAATGATGAACAAGACAACTAAAAACAGGTCGCTGATCTGGCTGGCGGGGTTCGGGATTTTTGTCCTCGGTTTTGCCTCAGGCTTGCTGGCCTTGAACCTTTATCACCGGCCCACTTATGCGGGGCGCGGCGAATCAGCGTTATTCAGAGTCAACGCCTTGACGGAAAAGCTCAATTTAACGGCTGAACAACAAGTGGAAGTCGAGAAAATTTTCAGCGAAACCCGGGCGCAGATAGCCGAACTGCGCAAACAATCCGAACCGAAATTTGCGGAAATTCGCAAGCAGACCGACACCCGGCTTCAACAGGTGCTGTCGCCCGAACAATGGGAAAAGTTTCAGCAGATGAAAGGCGAAATGCGTGAACGGCGCGGCGGCCGGCGCGGCGAGCGCGGGCGCGAGAGACGGGAGCCGTAAGGTTTGATTTTCAAGATTCGCATTCGCCGTTCAGTAAACGGCAAAGCGGCGCCGACCAAGGCCTGAACTTTATCCTCGGATGGGACGGAAAAAGCCGATACGTGGAAACCCTACAATCTGCCCAATCGGAAGTGGAACTTTGCCCTTGCTACCTGAAGCTTTCCGTCTATGAAAAGCGATAGACTGACGAATAGCTCGTAAGACTTATGCGGCTCGCAATTTTTTCTTTAATTGCCAAAGCGTCTTGGGCATGGTGAACCAGGCACTGCCTGGCAGACGCGAAAAGACTTCATTCAATAATTGTTTTTCATCCGGGTTGAGATTGATTTCGCAAGACCACGCCTTCAAGCGCTCATTCACCTGCTGAATCTTTAACTGGTCTTCGTTGGAAAGCTCGTCGGCGTTGATTTTATCCATCACATCAAGAAAGCCGCATTCAAACATCCCTTCACGCAAATGATTGTTCAAATGATTGATGAGTTTTCTTTCTGTGGTCATCTCGCCGAACATCTCATCCAGATGGTCAACAATCGGGCAGGCCTCTTCGCAAGCAGGTTCAGACGCCGGAGCGGCTACAGGAGCCGGTTTTGCGCCTTCAAGCGCAAACAGCAGAATGTTCAATTCCTGATGTGAAAGTTTCGTTAGCATAAAATTCTGTTGAGCCTTCGTAACTTATATCATCTTAAAAAGACGTTTGAAATTTGTCGCCGTGATGTGACCCAGGGCTTCGGGCGCTAGACCGCGAAGCGCAGCAAGCGCTTTTGCGGTTTCAACCACATAAGCCGGTTCATTGCGTTTGCCGCGAAACGGAATCGGCGCAAGAAACGGCGCATCGGTTTCAATCAAGATTTTTTCAATCGGCAAATGTTTAGCCGTCTGGCGTAAATCTTCGGCATTTTTGAAAGTCACAACGCCCGAAAATGAGATCAAAAACCCCAGCTCAATGGCTGCTTCAGCAAAGCCTCTTGTACCCGTAAAGCAATGAATAATGCCGGGCAAGCTCGCCTCGCGCCATTCTTCATTCAAAACCCTGAGGGTATCGGCTTCGGCATCGCGCGTGTGAATGACCACCGGCAAACTTCTTTCACGCGCCGCCTGCAGTTGACGACGAAACGCCTGGCGCTGCACTTCACGCGGCGAATTGTCGTAGTAATAGTCTAAGCCGATTTCACCCCAGGCAATAACCTTCGGATGATGCGACCACTCAACTAACCGGGCAAACAGTTCATCATCCAATAAACTCGCTTCGTGCGGATGCACCCCGACCGTCGTATAAATGAACGGATAAGTTTCGGCTAACTTAAAAGCCGCTTCGTGTGAATGCTGCGCCACATCGCCGTTCCCGACATTGACGATGAGTTCAACGCCGGCCATTAACGCGCGTTCGATAACCGCCTCGCGGTCTTCATCAAACCTATCGGCTTCGATGTGGGCGTGGGAATCTATGTAATGAAACTCGCTTTTTGCCATCCGTGCCGCTCTATCGAATTTCTTAAAAGTTGCAAGCCAGATGATAGCATAGCCGATAAAGGTTAGATGAAATAGAACGGGTTAAAAATCGGGTTTGAATTTTCCCGAATACCCGAAATGACTCAAGTATTGATTTTTTTAACCGGCGTTGTATCTTAGAGTCGGTTTGAAAATAAACTCGGAAGCATTTGAGACGCCTATAGGCAGACGGTTTCGGGTAGTCGGTTCGATGGGAAAACAAAATAAATAAACGTCCGGCTCCTGTTTTATCGGCGACTATCTCAAATGACTTCTCTAGAGTTGGATAACCATCCTCACATAAAAGTTAGCCCTCAAGAAAACCAGCCCTCAAAATTAAATAACAAGTTGATGATTATCAGCATCGCTACGTCCTTATAGGCGAATCTCCTGACGACCATTCGGAGGCATTGTATGGAATTGGTTAAACTTCACAAAAGATTATGGCTTTCCTTGCTGATTCTGAGCCTGGTGGCGATTCCGCCGAGCCTGCAAAAATCGGTTTCGGCAGGCGCGGCTTCACAAACGCTTAAACCTATTAACCTGCAACCGCGCCCGCAAGCCGGAGTCTTTGTTGTGCGCCAGGAAAAGCAAACCCTTGTTTGTCACGATGCCTCGCCGCTCGACGCGCAAGCCTTAACTGCAGAAGGCAACCGAGAGCTTCACGTTTTGCAGGATGATGCCAATTCCCAGAGTTTGCCGCAGAACGAGAATGGCTTGACGATTATTTTGCGCGGCACCACCGAGCTTGAAAACCATCCGCAAGCCAAAGCCGCCTTGCTGCGCGCGGCGGCAACCTGGATGGGGCTGATTAAAAATAAAATCACCCTGATGATTGATGTTGATTTTGGCGCGACACGCTTCGGCGCGGTCTATCCTGCGGATGTCTTAGGCGTCACAAGCGTACAGGAAATTGGCGCGCCTGACCTCTACCCTGACCTGCGCAAACGATTACTTGATCGTGCAGCGAACCGGAAAGAAACGGCAATCTATAACGCCTTGCCGCAAGACGGGCTGCCTGTGGGCGGCAAAACCACGAAAAATATTGCCGCGCCAACCGCGGTGTTTCGCTCGCTCGGTTTACTGAGTCCAATAGCCGACCCGACGAATGAAACCAGGGTTTACGGTGAGCCGCCGGCCTTAAGCTTTAACTCGGCGGGCAATTTCGATTTCGATCCGCAGGATGGCATTGCGGCCGACCAGATTGATTTTGAAGGTCTGGTTCAACACCAGATCGGGCATCTCTTAGGTTTCGTTTCCGAAGCCCAGGCGCAGGACTTGCGCTTGGCGGCTTTCGTTACGACCTGGGATATGTTTCGCTTTGAGCCTGGCGCGAGCGGCCGTTTCACAAGGACGCAACGCATACCCACAGATAGCGAACAAACACTTGTGACAACCAGCCATCAAGCGCCGGTGGCAAACGGGCGCTTAATGAGTAAAGACAGCGACGACAAATCCCTGAATCACTGGCAACCGGGACCTATGAGCAACACTTATGCAGGGATTATGGAATCCACCCTGCGACGCGGACAACCGCTTACGATTACGCAAAATGATCTTGAAGCTTTGGAGTTCATCGGGCACGCCATTAGCCTTGCACCTGCCGAGGCTGACGATACCATTGCTTTAACCTCCGGTGTGCCGGTGGCGGGAACGACGCCTGAACCAGAACCGGATGCCTGCCTGTTGAACCCGATTCAATATACAATTCAAGTTCCCCGCACAGCGACCGAACTTAAAGTCAGTTTGGTCGGTTTGCCCGACCTCGATTTATTCGTCCGCATCAATAGCTATGTAGTGGCTATCGGTGAAAATGTTTGGGCAAACTTCTCTTCGGTATCGGAAGGCGGCACCGAAACTATCACCATCACGGCGGCAGCGGATTCAACAATCCCATCGGGAACTTATTATATTGCCATTGGTAATTGCGGCGGCGGCGCGGGAAACTTTACGCTCACCGCTACCGTGACCAAACCCAGCAGCCCGCCGACCATTAGCACCTTTGCCGCAAGGCTTGAGGGCGATGTGCTGAAACTGACGGGAAGCGCTACGGATGACGACGGCGACATTGTTAAAGCTTCGGTAAAGCTCCTTGACGCAACCGGCAGCGCGGCGGTCGCCTTGCCGAATGTACCTGTGACCTTTGACGCTTCGCAAAATAGTTACAGCATCTCCTTAAACGGCTTGAGCCAGGCGAGCGCGCTATCGGTGGTCAAGGCAAATCTGGTGTTGACGGATGCCACAGGCAACAGCACCGCCATGATGAGCGCAAACTTCAATCAGGCGGATGCGGGCGGCGCGGTCATTAAAAATGTGAGTTTCGATGGCGAGGTGATGGTGTTTAAAGGTTCGCCTTTTACCAGCGGCATGAAGGTTGAAATCAATGGAGTCGTGGTTACTCCGCCACTAAACGCGAAACTGAAAGGCGCGAAAATCAAACTGCCAGGCACCACCGCTCAGATGGGTTTACTTAAAGGGACAAATCGCGTGCGCCTGCTTAATAACGGCGCTTACTCGAATCTGTTTCTGTTAAAAAATTAAAAGTTCATCGTGTCCCTGGCTCAAGCAGTAAGTGCACGGCGCACTCACGCTTGAGCCAGGGCACTGATTAACTAAGATTTGAATCTTAGCGCCTTCCTTAAAGCAGATTGAATCATTGTCTGTTGATTCATCTTCATTGCGCCTACCCTTGCGCCTGTGATAATTCAAACCTGACTATAAAAAAAATCTTCTTGACCTTATACCTAAGTACAAGGTGCATAATTTTTCACGGAGAGCGCGCCAGATGCGAATTAGCGAAGTCGCGGCTAAGGCTGAGGTGAGTGTTCAGACCGTGCGCTTGTATGAACGGCGCGGACTGCTCGCCGCGCCGCGTCGAACGCCGTCCGGTTATCGGGATTATTCGCAAGCGGCGGTCGAAATGATTCGCTTCATCAAAGACGCGAAAGAGCTTGGCTTTACCTTGCGCGAGATTAAACAACTGATTGCCTTGCGCGACCCCGAGCAGTTCAGCGCCGCTGAAGCTGGCGATTTGGCGCGCGCCAAGATACGCGAAATCGAAGACAAAATCGCGCGCCTGGCGCGTATGCGCGAGCGGCTGGCGCACGACATAACCAACTGCCATTGCGAGGGAGTCGCCGAAGCTTGCTTGCTCGTCAATGCAAAAACCAGAACGTGAGGAATTATGAGGATGATAATGGTGTTTTTTATTGCCGCGATGGTCGCAACCTGGGTTACGAATGTTTCCGCAAAACAGCAGAATGAAAAAGCTCAGGCGGGCAAACCCGAACCGGTGTTTTATTGCCGGCTCGATGCGCTCACCGGCGAAGAGCGCGAGCGCCACCTCACGCTTTGGAAGCGCTTGCACGCTTCCCGACAAGCGGTTCGCGAACTCGATAACGGTTATGCCATCAGTTTTCCCGGCGACAGTAAAACCTTAATGGAGGTAGCCGAATTTATCTCGCGCGAGCGCCGTTGCTGTCCGTTCTTCACATTTGAGATTGAAACGGCGGGCGAAGACAAACCCTTATGGCTCAGGCTCACGGGCGAAAAAGGCGTGAAAAAATTTATCCAAACCGAAATCGGCATCAAGTGAAAAGGGGATTGTGCGTCGCAGATTTTTAGAGCCTGTTGCTTG
>JBIOWC010000115.1:0-4617 GCA_044868105.1 Blastocatellia bacterium | reverse complement strand
TCAAGGAAAGGAAGGCCCTCTTCAGTCCTTTTCAACTGACCGAGCGTGATACCGATGAGGGCGAGTTCCTGAGCCGCTTCTGAACGGTTATAGGATTTGTCTATTTCATACGCGGCTTGAAAATGTTTGATCGCCTCCTCAAATGTTTTTCGTTCTCTAAGCAACCGCGCCCACACCTTATGAACCTTGGCCAGCGCCATCCGCAACTCATCTTGGTTTTCCGCTTTCGTCTCTTTACTCAAAGCGGTTTCAAGTATTCTTTGCGCTTCATTGAACTCCTTTTTTTCCCGGTAAGCGCCAGCCAGGTTAGAGAGATAGATTGCGTATTCGGGATTTAGGGCGACAGCTTTGTTGTAATACTCAATTGCTTTAGTAAAATCCTCCTTCTCATAGGCGAGAACCCCTAGCCGATTCCAAAATTTTGCCTGTGCCAGTTTAATTTCCTGATTCAGTATCTCAGCTTTTCGGATTACCCAGCGTTCAGCCTGCGCTTCGTTATCAGTATATGTTTCGCATTGAATCATTCCGTCTGTTGAATCAAGTCCCTCAGGATTTACGGTTAATGCGCGAGTGAATATTTTTTTCGCCTCTCCATATTTTTTCTGCCGGTAAACCACCCAACCGAAACTGTTCAGCAGAAGATATGAGTCCGGCGTCTTTTGCAAGCCATCCTCCAAGGGCCGTGTATCGTATTGGGGATTTGCATTGTGGTATTCGGAGGTTGTCAGGTCATTGTAAAGCCCGGCCCCTAACTGAGCAAAAGCGCCTGGCGTCAAGCGTTCTTTCCAAAGCATTCTCGCCAACTGAGAGTCACCGGGCTTGGCGATTCCGACCTGGCTGAGGAGGTCTAAAAATTCCGTGCGGAACTTTTTCAATTCGGGAAAATCCAGGATGATATCGCGGCTTAGATTTTTATTACTGCGATTGTCCGCCAAATTCAACCGGGCAATCAATTGTTCTCCGGATTGAGAAATTCGGCCGCTGAGGATGTAACGAAGCTTAATTTTTTTCACCGCGTCAGGAACCGGATTATTGCTCTTTAACCAGGCCGCCAGTTCTTCTTCTTGCGAAAAAATATCGCGTAAATGCCAGAGAAACCAGTTCTCTTCTAACCGGTCATGTAAAACCAGCGTGTTCTCCAACAGATTTTCAACGGCAAACCCCAGCTTCGCCTTTTCAGCGGCAATGCTCTGATCGGGCACCAGCGGCAGCACCAGCACACGGTTTTTCAAAGCGGTGGCGTCTTGCGCGTAGGTCGTCGTAAGCAACAGGAAGGCAAACAGGCATAGCAGTTGATGAGGCTTCATGAAAAGCAGTTGATGAAGTTTCAGGAAAACGGCGCGCTTGTTTAAGTAACCTGCTGGATTCATACCAACCTCCTGATCGGATGATTACTGAATATCCGAAGCGTTTTCGATGACCAAGGCTTTGCCTGACTAACGAGCGAGTATAATCTCCCGCTGCTTCTTCACAAAATCGAATAATGAAGGTTTTTGATAAGCGCTCTTACTTTTCAAGGATTGCTGTTCGCCGCTAACCGTCGGGCCTCTTGCCCCTTCGGCCTGAAAGAGTTTTGGCAATTCTCTTTTGACAATCGCTTCATATAGCTTTGGCACACGCTGTAAGGAATAAGTGAAACTCTCGCTTAGGGTCAACTTTCCGTCTTTCGGCAAATAATCACCCTTCCCCGATTCAATCCCATCGCGAATCAAGGCATAGGTCAAAAGCCCATGCTTGAGTTGGTTAATCTCCAACGCGACATCATCGGCTTGGCTGGCTGCCAGAATTCGCATGCCTTTGTCATAGGCTAGCTGACCGAGTCCGCGACTGCCCATCGGTCCAGGCTTAAAGCCTTCGCGCTCCCAGGCGGCAGAAGATTGACAGGCATCAATAACCATCACCAGGTCGCCCGCATCTATATTTTTTAACCAAAGCGATAACTCTTCGCTGGATATGGAACGCGCCAGTATGGCCTCGCTGATTTGTTTACCTGAGCCGGCGCCAATATCCGCCGGCAAGAGATAAAAATTTCCATTTGCATCAGCGTAACCGTGACCGGAGAAATAGATAATCAACAGGTCTTCCGGTCTAACTCGTGCAGCAAGCTGTGCGAGCGCTTCCTTGAAACTGGCTTTGGTAGCCGGTTTGGCGTTTCCGGCTTGCAAGTCAGAGAGAAGCGTTATTTCTATCACTTCGGTATAATCGCCGACTCGGCGCAATTTATCGGCGAATACCTTTTGGGCGATACGGGCATCGTCAGCGGCAAACTTTAAATTCCAACTGCTGTTTTGATAGGCGTTCACCCCCATCGCCAATACATAAGCGCGACCCTTTAACGGTGCAAGGGTTGCGGGAACGGAGAAGGATTTTACAGCCGTCGCGCTTTTAACCCGGTCTTCATTAAACGCATAGGCCGAAAATTGAATCTCCTTTAAGTCTTTTCGGCGTGGGATTCGGATGTTTTCAAATTTGATGAGCTGTTTGCCTTGCTGATCTAACTTGACCATTGCGCTTTGTCGCCAACGACTCAGGTCATCGGTTTGCCCTGTAACTCTTGCCGCTTCCTGAGGCGGTGACTCTCCGACAAGTTGGCCGTTACGGAACAACCGCACATCATAAACACCGGTTTCGAGAACGCTTCGCTGGCTCCCTTTTTTCAATTCGCCTCTGGCTTTTGCGACTTCTAGAATAACCGTGACTTGATCAGAAGCATCCGTCTGCGGCTTAATCGAAATAATCTTTACGTCGGGCTGCGTGCGGTTCAATTGCCCAAGTGACCGAATCGGTTTCAAGGTCTCTCCGCTAAGGAGGCGTTGCAATAGTCGCGGCTCGTAATAATCCCGCATAAAGATTTCCAGCGGCAGGGTTCGCATCGCGTCATCCGACATCGTCCAATATAGACCGCGAATGGCATCAAGGTTATTGCTGTCAAATCGCCCTTCGGAATTTACGACTACCCAGGTGCCATCCCGAAATGAAATCAGCCGACCGACTTCATTGCCGGTTTCCGTATTCCACAGGCTGACGCTGTCTTGATTGTTGATTAACAACCAGCGGCCGGCTGCTGAAGGCGGCGCATTAATCTGCTCGTAGGTATTTCCCTGCAACTGTCTCAGGGCTTCGCCGGTTTCAATATTGATGAGTCGCACACCTTCAGGTGTAGATAGCCATATGGCTTTACCATCGGGCGAGAAGGAAGCCGGGGTATAGCTGCTCTTTAAGGCGCGACCTTGAAACCGGTGAAGCTCTTTGCCGGTCGCCACATCCCAAATTCGCACGAGGTTATCCTGACTACTGGTGAGCAAGTATTTCCCATCCGCTGATAATTGCGAATACCATAGATAAGTTTGACAGTAGAAGGCGCGAATCAGCTTTCCCGTCACAACATCATATAGCCGTGCAAAGTTGTCTCCACCCTCTAAAACAGTTTGTCCGTCCGGCGTAAAGGCAACGGTTCGGGTGATGCTGTTTTGTCCTTGAATAGCATTGGTCAACTGAAATTGACGGATGATTTTGCCGGTTGTGGCATCCCACAATTTTGTCGGCTTCCCTTGATAACCGACCAGTACGAATCGCCCGTCCGGTGAAAAAGCGACTGACCATACGTCGGCCACACCATCCTGAAAATTCTTCAATTCGATTCCCGTTGCCGCATCCCATAAACGAGCGGTGCCATCGCCGCTTCCAGTTAGAACAAAACGCGAATCGGGCGAGAGGGCAACGGCTTTAATATTGTGCGTGTGTCCACGTAGCCCGCGAACTTCATTGCTGTTTAAATCCCAGAGTTGAGCGACCGGATTATATTTCCCGTCAACCGGCGTACCGTACCCGCCGGTGACAATAAAGCGACCATCGGCGGAAATCGCTGATGCCCTGATATTATCTGCATAACCTTCAAACTTTCTGACTTCCAATCCGGTTTTCACATTCCACAATCGGGACGGGTCGCTCCCCGTGAGCAAATATTGACCATCGGGTGAAAATGCAGCTTGAAGAAAACTTGCATCAAACTGGCGAATCTCCGCGCCGGTCGCAACTTCCCAGAGTTTTGCTGGCTCGCCGCTTGAAAGAATATATTTTCCATCGGGTGAGAAAGCCGCGAAGGGTGAACCAAAACGCGCGCCGGCAAAGCGACGAACCTCTTTGCCGGTTGTCGCCTCCCATAAACGCACCAGCGTATCGGTGCAGGCGGTTAAAACCAGGCGTCCGTCGGGTGAGAAGGCAACCGATTTTACCGACCGATATTCTCCCGGATGTTGTAATGTTTTTATTGCTGTTCCGGTACGCGCATTCCACATACGCGCGGTGTTATCATCGCCGCCGGTTAACACCCACTGTCCATCATTTGAGAAGGTGACGCAGGCGACTTCGCCCGTATGCCCAAGAAACTGTCGAATCTCTTTGCCGGTTAAGGTATCCCAAAGCCGCACGGTTCTATCTTTCCCGCCGGTTAAGATTTGATTTCCATTCGGCGAAAAGGTAACCGATTTCAACTCCTCGGTGTGACCATCAAACCGGCGAATCAAATCACCGGTTTCGATATTCCACAATCGCGCGGTGTGGTCGCGACTGCCGGTCAGCAGGTATTTCCCATCGGGTGAAAAAGCCACGGCTTTA
>JBIOWC010000114.1:0-4633 GCA_044868105.1 Blastocatellia bacterium | reverse complement strand
GGCGGGCACCCGCCGTTCGTCTGCGCTAGTTATGCCGTGCCTCGATTGGACTCCGCCATGGCTATTCCTTGATCCGCGAGTAACCGATTGCCAGGCCATCCACACCCTTAACTGGCTTGCCCCGTTGCAAGAACTGCTTCGGCGCCGGCTTGGTGCCGCCGGTATTCAGTGCCGGGCCCCAATGCACCGATAAGCCCTCGTCGCTCACCTCGTAGATGCCGTAGTGCTTGACCCGCTTGTCCGGTTTGCCCTTCTCTCCCTTGTGCGTGTAGATGAGTTCGATCTTCTTCGGGCTGGCCGACGGGTCGAGGGTGATGATCCCTACTTCCCCCGTGGCCTTCCCATTAGTGTCCACCGACATCCACTTGTTGCCTTCGATGCGATGCGTCTTGAACAACTCCACGACGGGCTGAGCGTTGACTTCCTGCCCGCCAGTGTGCGAGAAGTTGGCACCATGGCTGCCGTAGAGGCCTTGCATCCTGGCCAACTCCTTTTCCACAGCCTTGTGCTTTTCGTCTGCACTTCCCAGAGCAGACATGAAGAGAACGACGGTCATTCCGATGACCCAAGTTGCCTTCCACATCCGAATTTCTCCCTTCACCGAACTTTGATTTCAACTGCTAATCCGTATAGTCCGCTCAGCCGCAAAGCGTCTTTTTTGACTGACACTAGCGCGCTATCCGGGAATTTACCCCGTCATTACTCCTACCGACATTATGTTGCCGTCTGCTGTCAGGTAATAAAACTCATTAATCCCCTTTAAAGGTCGCTCCTCATATCACCGCCGGAGTTCCTGAAACACGATAATCTTTGGCTCCCCAGGTCTTACAAGGCCATAACCGGGAAGATACTGAACCGAGAATCGCTCGCCGGCGATTAGGACTGTGTAGATACGGCTCTCTGGATCAAACGCTTTCCAGGTGCCACGGGAACCATCGGCAGCTTCGATTGTTCCATCGGCAAGGAATTTGATGGCGCCGTAAGAATTCACTTTTGATTCGTATGTGCGGACGATCGGATCCGCGGCGCTCTTTGCCTCGTCAAACTGCACATCTCCCGTCGCTTCGATCTCGTAATCCCCGCCCATTCGGATGAGGTTTTGATTTGGCGGCGTCACGCTAACGATTATTTTCATCCTCGACTTCACCTGATCTGCTGTGAACGTTGCCTCGGGTGTCTTGCTGTTCGCGTTAATGACCTTGGTCGTACGCCAGGTCTTTTTCTCATCATTAAGCGTAATCGTTAATGAGGTATTTATCTGCGCACCGTAGAGTGTCGTGGGCTGCTTGAACCGCACGCTCAAGCGGTTGCTTCCTGGAGTTGCATAGAAGTACCAGTAGTGAGTTCCAACAAGGCTATCGGAGGTCCCTTTGTTGATGCCTGCCTTCAACGGGTAAGGGCTCTCCGGCTTCAACGATTGCGCCGAAGCAATCCCCGCCGCGAGGAAAAACGTTATCATAAAACTTAATTTTTTCATGTTCATAAATTCTTCCCCCATTTCAAAATGTTCTGCAGATTCTTCCTAACGGCAAACGCAGAAAAAGACAAGGAAGTCCCTCAGCAGGAATGAATTCATCAGCCTCGCCAATATTGGGGAGATACATCTGGTGATAGCTGATCCGAAAGGTAAAGAGAGTTGCGATCTCCAATACCTTCGACGGGAAGATCATCCATTGTAGTTCATCCTTCGTGAGAAGAGTGAATTAAAGGAAGTGATAACAAAGTTCGATGTTGATGTGGATGGGTGATTGAATGGCCGTCGTGGTGCAAGCGGCGAAGGTAGATGGAGCGCGCCCGCAACTCATAGCACAGGCGCGCCCTTAGTCGAGCAGCGGCTTATTCAAAGGATCCTTGCGGTTCGCACTGACCCTTTGGATTTCAGAAGAGCTATTCGATATTATCCTGAGATAGAAAACTCCAGCGGCAACAAAAGCAATAAACACAAGCCCCACAGCCGTCAGGACGCGGCCTTAGTGCTGCGGCTTGGCACGAGTTTCAAAATGCGGCCTTCCTTGTTGTCTGTTAGCACATACAAAGCGCCATCGGGCCCTTGCCGAACATCACGGATGCGTTCGGGTTTTGGCTGTAAATCTGTGAGCAGCCGCTCTTCGCCAACCACTTTGTTGCCGTCAAGAGTCAGCCGAACCAGACTGGTGCTCCCCAGGCCGCCAATGAATAGACTGCCTTTCCATGCCGGGAAGAGATTAGCAGTATAGAAAGCCAGGCCGCTGGGCGCTATAACTGGATCCCAATAATAGAGCGGCTGCTCCATGCCTTCCTTAGCGGTGATTCCTCCAGTAATCGGCCCGCCTTTATACTCGATGCCATAGGCAATGGTTGGCCAACCGTAGTCCTTCCCTTTCCTCGAAATGTTAATTTCATCTCCGCCGCGCGTCCCGTGTTCAACTTCCCATAGTTCGCCCGTCGTCGGATGCAGGGCTGCTGACTGTATATTTCGATGGCCAAGCGACCAAATTTCCGGACGCACTCCTTCTTTGCCGATAAACGGGTTATCTTTTGGAATCGAGCCATCCGGGTTGATGCGCACGATCTTGCCCAGTAATCCGTCCATGCGTTGCGCCTGCATACGGCCTTCAGTGATCGACCGCTCGCCCATCGCGATAAACAGCTTGCCATCGCGCGCAAACACGATACGGCAGCCGAAGTGCAGGGACGATTTCATCGATGGCATTTGATGAAATATCACCTGTACATTTTCGACACGCGGTGAGGCGCCATCGATAAATTTACCACGAGCGACCGCCGTATTGTTTGTGCCGTCTTCGCGGGCTTCTGCGTAGCTCCAGTAAATGAGCTTGTTTGAAGCGAATCTGGGGTCGAGGGCGATATCGAGCAGACCGCCTTGTTGTTCGGCAAACATTGCTGGCAGACCGGCAACCGGCTCAGAAAGCGTCCCGGTCTTACTGACCACCCGCAGGCGGCCAGGCCGTTCGGTGACCAGCATTCGTCCATCCGGTAGAAATGCCAGGCTCCAGGGAATATTCAATCCAGTAGCAACGGTAACAATGTCAAAGGCGACATTCGCCTTGCGTTCCGGCGCGCGGGTTTGCCCGGCGAACGCTGGCTTTTGTCCAATGCCATTGGGCGGCTTGGAATTAAACGTTGCCTCCTGGGCCAAGAGGTAAGTGGACGCACTTGTGATAAACAACACAATTAATATGGGAGAGATCTTCAAAACGCGCATGGTCAATTAAACTCCTTTTTATTTTTGAGGTGAATACCGCACACCACCTGATGTAAGAAATAATTTTCCCCAGATTTCGTTCATCCCGGCAGCTTCCAGGTCACCGGCTCACACGATTCCCAGAGCTCACAAACCAGATTCGAGAGCTGCCCCTGCGCTTCATCACGAGTCAGCCCGCTTGTGACAACAGCTTCTTTCAAAGCGATAATCAAATCATAACGCAAGCGGCTGATTTGTTCATTACGAAAGCTACGCTTTGCCGGCAGCTTCGAGAGTGGCTTATCTGGGTTCAACGTGGCATGCTGGCG
The DNA here is from genome assembly GCA_044868105.1 of Blastocatellia bacterium. Taxonomy (GTDB): domain Bacteria; phylum Acidobacteriota; class Blastocatellia; order UBA7656; family UBA7656; genus JBFMDH01. The sequence continues at coordinate 1,120 of JBIOWC010000114.1, read as the reverse complement.
CAGGTGTTCAACGTCGAAGTCGTCATAGTCGTCACCTCGCATAGCAATCTTGTTTTGTTTAACCAGGCGAGATAATTGGACCTCGTTGATGTGAAGGGTCTCACACACTTGTGCTTTATACAGGAACTACTCCTCAGTTGCAAAGGTGGGCGCGGCACACAGAACCGGAACTACCCATAAGAACTGAATCGCCGCGCTCCGTTAAACGCTCTTGTTAGGCACTGCTCGGCTATCATATCCTCTACTTCACTTCGCTTCGCTCAAAACTCGCCGGCTCTATCTTTATACTCGAAAACATCTCTTCCCCCAGCACCTCCTGAATCAGTTGATCGATTCTGCTTGCGTTAGGGGAATAAATGAACGCTCTCCTCGGATAGATCCGATCATTCACCCAATACTTACTCCAGTTTGAGCAGGTCTTCAAGAATGTCTCTGCAAACCTTACTTCCTTCGCCAAAGGATAGATTGCCTCTAGCTCCAGGCAGCCGTTCAAACAGATATCTACATATGATTGTACTATTGGACACTCTGGCGAAGCGTAGCGTTTCTCTGTACTAGCATAGAACCAGATATCTCCCTCAGGAGCAGACTTGCTACCGTTAAGCATGGTGATATTCTTCTGGTCTATTCGTTCACGGTTATAGCCTGCTTCACGTTGATCAAATACCTCGAGTTGCGGTTGCGAGACCTGGAATATCACCCCATTGCAACTGGCGTTTGCGTTACGGACTGCTCCAAGATAGGTGGTGCTCAAACTAACCCCGCCGACCTGGTCAAACCAGCCGCGCTGGATACCCGCGATGTTTACAGGAAAAGCGTACAAGGCCGAGGCCGAAGTCCTTGCCCTGGATTGAGATTCGATTAATGAACCATAACCAAAAATGAACTGATTTGAATTGGCCATACTTTCCTCCTTGAGTTAATCAATTAACGGTGCCTAACACACCGTTCACCGGGCACGCGCCCACAGCGACTCAAAAGCCACAGTACGGTGGCGCGTTCCGGTGCGATGAATGTTTTACGCTGCTCGGCGTAAAGCGCTGCCTATTTTTTTGCAACTGCCTCAGCTTGATGCAGGTTGGAAGGGTTTACCTCTTTATTATTCGGTTTTTTTATTACC
>JBIOWC010000113.1:0-31288 GCA_044868105.1 Blastocatellia bacterium | reverse complement strand
ACGACCTCCCTCGCCGTTCGCACCACAGCTTTTTCAATTCGCGGTTTGCCTGATTGAGAGGAGTTGTTCTCAGTCCACTTAATGAAATTAATTGAGAATACAATGAAGCAAAAGCCTGACCATCTCTAACCGGGCTCTGCGTGCGCCGCAATCCCAACCACCGTCGTTCGGCGCGCGTGCGAGACCGTGCCCCGCAGGGTTAAGATTATTCTTGTGATAGCACCAAACTCATTTCCGAATCCTGAAATGGTAGTCATCCCGGAGGGCGACTTTTTAATGGGTTGCCAGCAGGGAGCGGGCAACGAATTACCTGTGCATCGGGTCTGGGTTGATCGTTTCGCCATGGCTCGTACAGCTATAACCAATCATCTTTACCAGTCTTTCCTCGCGGCGACCTCGCAAACTTGGCCTCAGGGATTTTCCGATCAGCGATTCAGGCACCCGGATCAGCCGGTTACGAGTGTTAGTTGGTTTGATGCCATGGCTTATTGCCAGTGGCTTGCCAGGCGCACCGGCGAGCCTTATCGCCTGCCGACCGAAGCCGAGTGGGAGCGGGCCGCACGAGGCGGGTTAGAGAGCAAGCTATACACCTGGGGTGATGACGCCCCGCAAATTCAGCCTCATTACCATGAGTTATGGTTGCGCGGTCCGGAGCCCGTAGGTCAGCGTCCGCCCAATGGCTTTGGGCTGTACGACATTTCAGAGAATGTCCATGAGTGGTGCGCGGATTGGTACGATGCGAACTATTACGCTGATTCGCCTGAGCATAATCCGCAAGGACCCGTGTCAGGTACGCGCAGGTCTTCACGCGGCGGCTCGTGGCGACATCAAATCAAGATTACGCGGGTGGCGGCGCGCAGCAGTATTCCGCCTGAATTTCGCTACAGCGATTATGGGTTTCGCTGTGCAATGAGCCTGTAAACGAACTTCTATATTGCCGGCAACCTAATGAGGTTTTCATTCCCTGAATATCGGCTTTCTCTCAATCTGCGATTACTATCCCAATTTACCAGCTAATAGGCTTTCGCAATCACGACACGGCGGTCAACCGGCTCCCCGGTTAATATGCATTTGCCGGGGCCATCATATTCATCTACTAAAGGAATATTACGGACGCTGGCTTTAAACTGCTTAATGCGGGCATCGTTGCTTGGGTCATCTTTCAGATGCGCCATAACGAATTTTCCACCACCCTTTTCGGCCGTAACCTCACTGAGGATTGCTTCAACCTCCTGGATGGAATTGGCCAGGACGGTGTTCTCTTTCAGTTGCAGCTTAGCTTTATGGTAGAGGTCTTTTTGCATCGCTTCTAAGGTGCTTGTAAGTTTTGTGTGAGCCTCGGATTGCGCAATCACTTCCTTGGTCCCGGTGTCTCGACGTTTGATGACAATTTGACCATTCGAGAGGTCTCGCGGACCCAGTTCAAAAACGACGGGAATGCCCCGACGTTCCCAGTGGAAGAATTTCGCTCCCGGGCTTTGCCCTTCGCGGGTGTCGAGGTGGGCGCCAAGCTCTTCGGCAATCTTAGAGGCTTGATTCAAAACATCTACGCGCTCTTCCTCTTTACGATAAATCGGCACAATGACCGCCTTGCGCGGAGCGAGCTTGGGTGGCAACACCAACCCTTTATCGTCTGAGTGCGTCATGATTAACCCGCCGATGAGGCGAGTGCTGGAACCCCAACTGGTTTGCCAAACAAAATCGAGCTTGCCCTGGTTCGTCTGGAAAAGCACATTGAAGGCTTTGCCAAAATTTTGTCCTAAATCATGGCTGGTGCCAGCTTGAAGCGCCAAGCCGTTTTGCATCATTGCTTCAATCGAGTACGACTTCACCGCCCCGGCAAATTTTTCGGCGTGGGTCTTCACACCTTTAATGACCGGCATAGCCATGACGTCTTCGGCTACCTCAGCATAGATGTCAAGGATGCGCAGAACTTCTTCCAGCGCTTCTTCATGAGTTGCGTGCGCCGTATGACCCTCTTGCCAAAGAAATTCCGTCGTCCGCAGAAACAGGCGTGTGCGAAGTTCCCACCGCATGACGTTGGCCCACTGATTGACCAGAATCGGTAGATCGCGATAGCTCTTAATCCACTTCGAAAAAAAGTGCCCGACGATGGTTTCTGAGGTCGGACGGATGACATAAGGCTCCTCTAACTTTTTGCCGCCGGCAATCGTTACGATGGCCAACTCTGGGGAGAACCCTTCGACATGTTCAGCCTCTTTATGCAAAAAACTTTGCGGAATAAGAAGCGGAAGATAGATATTCTGATGGCCGGTTGCTTTAAAACGATTGTCGAGTTCGCGCTGGAGAAGTTCCCAGACTGCATAGCCGTTGGGTTTGATAACCATGCAGCCCTTAACGATTTCAGCCGGCTCGGCCATGTCGCCAGCTAGAACAACATCTTGATACCAGGAAGCAAAGTCTTTATTTCTTGCCGTAATTTGAGATTCAGCCATGGATCTTTTCTCTGTTAAATTGATGAAGGTCGTTTAATAAATCAAAAATTCAAGCCTCCCGGCAACCATAACAGAAGGGGGAGGTCTAAGCATCCTAAACTCGAAACCGCTTTAAGGCTCGCTCGTTTCATCGGCGAAGCCGCCGCCCGGCCAGCAAACGTTCGGCACCTTTAGATGCCAACTGTTCTGCTTTGTAGATAGGCGACAGCTTTAGCTCTTGCCCCCTTCGGTAAGGCGAAGCCGCATGGTCTGCAAGTGTAAGAAAGAGTTTATCAGCGAATTGTAAAGCCGGGAACGACGGCTAAAGAGCCTAGAGTCCAACCCGAAAGCGGGCCGGACTCTAGGTTGGTCTAGACCTCCAATTTCCACGGCGCCCGATACTTCGCCTTCAGGTAAGGTTTCATTGCGGTTTGTCGCACCGTCCATTTACTCTCATCCCAATCGAGCCAGGTCTGGTGACGCATCGAGAGGTTAGCCAGGATGCAGACCGTTGAACTCCTCACACAGGTTTCGATGTCGCTCATCGGACGCGCCCGCGTCTTGATACAGTCAATGAAATTTTTCCAGTGCGGCACGTTCATGTCGTTCATCGCCTGATCCTTTTCGTAAGTGACCGCGCTGATTTGCGACGTCTCGTTGGCCATCACGTAGCAACCGCCGCGTTTGACGATCAGCGTCCCTTCGGTCCCGTGAATTGAGGTCGCCGCTCCCTGCCCGAACATGGGCAGGGGGTTGGCCGTGCGACTTTCGTAGGTGAGCAGGAATTTCGGATAGCGGAACGTCGCCATCATGGTGTCGGGGGTTTCGCGGTTGTCGTCCACATAGAGCTTGTCGCCCATCGCTGAAACGGCCGTCGGCATCGGCTCGCCGAAACACTGATGAATGGGATCAATGAGGTGCACCCCCCAGTCGGTCATGGCGCCGCCCGCATAATCCCAAAAATAACGGAACGTCGGAAAGGTTTGCACACCTACGCCCCAACGGTTGAGATTGAAGGGAACCTTTGGCGCTGGACCCAACCACATATCCCAATCCAGACCTGCAGGCACCGGCCCGTCCGCCGGTCTGCCGAACCCTTTCTTGTTCGTTAACCCTGATTGCCAGGTATGGCAGAAGGTCACCTCGCCGAGCCGGCCGCTTTGCACAATCTCTGCGGCTTTTTTGAAATAGCCGCCCGATCGTTGCATGGTGCCGGCCTGTACGACGCGCTGATATTTGCGCGCCGCCTGCACCATCTTCTGTCCTTCTTCAACATAAACGGATGCCGGTTTTTCGACAAAGACATCCTTGCCGGCCTTACAGGCCTCGACCGTCATATAAGCGTGCCAGTGATCGGGCGTCGAGATGCACACCGCATCAATGGATTTATCGGCAAGGAGGTCTCGGAAATCTTTTATCGCCTTGACCGTATGCCCGCCCTGGCTTGCGGCGTTCACCGCTTTTTCCAGCGTCGGCTGGTAGACGTCACAAACCGCCACCGCCTGGACATCGGGCAGTTTCATGGCATAGCCGAGGTTGGCCGAACCCATCGCCCCAAGCCCGATAAAACCCAGGGCAAGTCGGTCGTTAGCGCCGCGCACCCGTCCGGTAAAAAGGGAAGTGGTGAGGGCCGCCCCGACCCCCTGAAGAATTTTTCGTCGTTCAATCATAGTAGCCTCGCTCAATCTCAGGCGTGAACCTATTTGGTGATTTGCTGAGTCAAATCATCAACTCTCGCGTCAGGAGTATTCTTCCTGGCAGCCTATAATTGGCTCGTTAACCGGCTCGTTTGCCGATTGAAAATGAAGTAAAGCCGTTTGCCGTTCTTCGGTTTCTTAATTTCAAATTTCGCGGCCCTTCATCGCTGCTTAGTTTTATTTACAAGGCACACTATATTTTCTTTGCGCAACAATATGCAAATTGGTTTCAAGCGGATAAATAGAAAAATATTGATACGGAGGTCGCCATTCTTAATATTAATTTTCCTCTTGAATTGCCGGGGATTTCTTTTCGGTTTATCACGGATTTCCATCAACCAAAGACCGCGCCGATTTTCCCCGCCGCAACCCTGGTTTATCTTTATTGAAGCCCATCACGCATAGAGATACTGTCGGCACTTGTGATAGGTAAAGGGGTGCGTGAAGGAGAAGGTGAAAACACAGGCCGAGAGGCCTAAGAACCAGCAATCGTTGAGTAATGTTTTGTTAGTTCTGTCATATAGAGCTAAAGACTCTTTTTTTTGCTGTGAGTCATTACAATTTCAAGGAGGGTAAAATGCCAATAGAAGGTAATGGTTGGGAATTTCATATCGTCAGACAGTCTGAGCAACGACGGGCGAGTGACGGCAAGCGGCGAACCGTCGGCACCTACCAGGTATTTCACGATGGGGTGATGCAGACCGCTGCAGGCCTCTCGGGTATGGTCGCAGAAACCCGTGGGCCGGGCGCCAACAAACCGGCCAATAACAATCGCCGCGTCGAGCCCGGGCGGTATCCCCTTTTCACACAGGATGGCTCAAGATATGTCACATTCGGGTTCAAGGATTCAGAGAGCCCGTCCGCCAGTCCTAAACCGGGTCTTGAACTGAAGCAAACCGGTGAGCGCTCAGAAATCCTCATTCACCCCGGGCAAGGTTTTCTCTCGAGCATCGGCTGCATCAATCCCTGCACCTCGCTGCCGAACGCCGCCGAGCCCATAGACTTCGCGCCGAGCCGCAGACGCGTGCTCGCCATCATCAACGATTTGAAAGCCTTTGCTGGCGCCAACTTCCCCACCAAAAATGGCAAAAGGATTCCCAATGCTTTTGTCGTCATTGACGGAGAGCCGGAGTTTGCGGGCTGAGCGCCAAAAGCCCGGTCAGCAATAGGGGTTTTCCGCATCGCTGATTCCCGATGACGGGTTGTCGTTGTTGAATAATTTTCTGAGTTTTGCCCGACTCGCAAGGTCGGGCTTTTTTATCAGGTAACCTTTCGGTGGAGTCCTTCAATATCCTGAAGTATAATCTGCGCAACCCAGCCTGCAAGAAATACCAGCTTGTTACTAGCAGTCCTCATCAGCGTTAAAGGAGTTTGAATGAAAAGACCGGTTTTCAGTGGCCTGGTCGTCGGTCTCGTTGCCATGGTTTCCTTTCTGGCCTCAACGAGCGCCAATGATAAAAACAACCGGGTAACCTTTACCAAAGACGTTGCCCCGATCTTCTTTAAGAACTGTGTCGGATGCCATCGCCCCGCTTACACCGCGCCGATGTCGCTGCTCTCCTACAAAGAGGCGCGTCCGTGGGCGCGCTCGATCAAAGAGAAAGTGCTGACGCGCGCCATGCCGCCCTGGTCGGCCGACCCGCATTATGGCGAGTTCTCAAATGACACGAGCCTCTCTGAGCGCGACATCAATACGATTGCCACCTGGGTGGATCAAGGGGCGAAAGAAGGAGACCCGCGCGCGCTTCCGCCGCGGCCTCAGGCCTCTGAATTGTGGGAAATCAGCAACCCCGACGTGGTGATTGCCATGCAAGAGGAATGGCAAGGCGAAGCCCGGGGACTTGACGAAAATCTGGACTTTGTCGCACCGACCGGGTTTACCGAAGACCGCTGGGTTCAGGCGATAGAGTTTCGACCCGGCAACCGGCGGGCCATTCATCATGCGGTGGTCTTAATCCAAACGCCCGATATGATGAAAGCCGAGCAAGCGAGCGCCGCGCCGGCAAATGGGAGTTCAATCTTTCAAACGCAGGGCACCAACCGTAAAGTTCGTGACGACGTTCCGGTCGTTGATGACGGATGTGGCGCGCAAAGAGACGGCGGCGGCAATAATGCCCGCTTCGCGCTGACGGTTTACGCCCCTGGTCGTAATGCTGATGTGTGGGCTGATGGTACGGCAAAGCTCATTCCCAAGGGGTCGAATCTGATTTTCCAGATGCATTACGCGAAGACCACCGGCAAAGCGGAAAAGGACCGCTCCAGCGTGGCGATTCGATTTGCTCGACAGCCTGTCGAAAAAATGGTGGTCTCACTCGACATTATGAATTTTTACTTTCGCATTCCGGCCGGAGCCGAAAATCATCAGGTGACGGCGTGCTCCACTTTCAAAAAGGATGTGCAGGTCATCAGTTTCATGCCGCACATGCATGTGCGCGGAAAAGATATGCGGTACGAAGCCGTCTATGCGGACGGACGACGCGAAACGCTGCTCAGTGTGCCGCGCTATAACTTCTACTGGCAGATGCTCTACAAACTCAAAACGCCCATCAGCATACCGCAGGGGACGCGCATTGCGGTGACCGCGCATTTCGACAATTCGGTTCGCAATAAATATAACCCGGACGCGCGGCAGGCCGTGCGCTTCGGCGACTCGACCACCGATGAAATGCTCGCAGGTTTTGTGGATTATCTGGTTGAGAAGCCTCGGGAGGCGCACCCTGTCGCCAAAATTGACCCGGCGATTATTGACGCTTACCTGGGCGACTACCTCGTCGGGTCGAGAACCTGTAGCGTTGTGAAAGAGGGCGATAAACTCATGTTGGTGGCACCCGGTTGGATGAAAGCCGAAGCGTTTCCTGAGTCGGAGACCCGGTTCTTCTTACGGGCGATGGATGCGCAGATGACCTTCGTCCGCAATGAAAAGGGCGAAGTGACCGGCTTTGTCTTTGAGATGGGCAATCGGACAATGCAAGCGAAAAGGGTTTCGTCGGGTGAGCAAAAACAACTGAAATAGCCTCACTCAGGAACTTTTTTATTAAAAGGAGCGCGCGCAATAAATTAACCGTTGAGTTGAAGTAATCAGGAAATTAGATAACTCATGAGGCATTTCCCTGATTGACCGGAAAATTCACAAGCAATAAACTCCTGCCCGCTTCGAGAAAGAACAAGAGTTAGTAATGAACACCCCGGAAGCCAATCGTCTCTCGCCCATTCTTTGCGTTGGTTTGGATGACGATTTGTGCAAACAACTCAGATTAAAATTAGAAACCCTGAACTATCTTCTCATTCCGGTTTCAACCTTCGCCGAGGCCTTAACTAAAATCCATCTTGAAAACTTCGACATCTACATTTTTGCTGAGCCGCTTCCCGATGGCACCTGTCTGAATTTATGCAAATTGATTCGGCAAACCGATGGCGATACGCCAATTATCTTCTATGCTAAGAACCATTCCCCGGCAATGGTAAAGAAAGCCTTGCGGTGGGGAGCCAATGCCTTCTTCAACAAAATTGAAGATTTGGATTTTTAAGGAGAGCTACCGGCGCAGCTGCAATTCTCTATTGATGAGCGGCAGCGATGAGCTTTCCAGAGCGAAAAACGCAGTATTCACACTTGCAGCCTTTCGGTTTGATGTACTGATCGAAATACTCTTTTCCATAATCAATGGTGATTTCTTCGCCGGCTTGAATAACTCTTCGTGACCAAATCCATATGCGCTTGCCGGCAATTCGCTCTTCGGCGTTTGGCGAGCAGGAATGGTTGATATAGCGGGCAATATTGTGGCGCGGGCTGCCATCAATAACATGCTTGTCATCGAGTTCAAAGAGATATTTGCCGCCCACCTCTTCCGCCTCTTCTTCGTTCAGAACCGGCCCCTTATATTCAATGAGTCGGGTGTTGGCAGAGATAGGCTGTAGCGCAATTAACCCTAAACCGGTCTTGGTGCGCTTTACCCTAAGATGATGACCAAGCCTTATGGAAGCATTGCCTGGGTCACTCTTTAGGTGGGTTCTCAAGGTCAAGTCCTCGCCGCTCTATCTTCTTATCCGGGGTCGCGCCTTGCGGATAAGAAATTCTGGCAACCCGTTGGAGGATGTCGGCTCGCTGCCTTTCATCCTTTTGGTAGATTGCCAGTGACTCTTCTTCGGTGTACGGTCCGCCCTCTTGTAAAAACCAATTGAGTTCGTCCTTCGAGTGATAAATGTACCAATCTTCTTTAATGCTCATGAGGGTTCCTTTATTTACACAATCAAGCAAGTTGTTCGGCAATGAGCCGCCCATCGTTTTTTGTAAGGCTCAGTCCCCTTGAACCTTCCAATATCGTTCCTTTCAACTGCTCGCGCTGGTCTACGGTGAAGGTAATGATAATCGGCGGATTTTCAATAGGGATGTCGCTGGTGTCTTCTGCCTGCGGAGCAGAAGGATAAGTTTCATCTTTCATTTGGTCTCTCCTTTAATCAGCTCACGGGTAAGGTGGCGGTTTCACTATCTGGCGCCTCACGGGTTTCGGTTTCGGCGGTCAGTACGAGCACCTCTCCATCTGTAAAAGAGATGCTGAGGGTATCCTCGTCGTTCGCAGGTTTGACGACCCCTTCTATTTCAGATGGATGGTTATTGAGCAAGGCGATTAAGCGGTCAATTCCTTTTTCTTTCATAAACTCTCCCCAATCAGGTTGCAACCCCTTGTTGTTCTGATTTATTTCGCTTGATGATGGGTTTTCCTACATCCCCGTCCGACTTTCTGTAATTCTCTCATTCAAATCTATGCACACCCTTTTGCGGGCAAAAAGAATGCCAATCAGTAATCTGGGAAGTGCGGCGAGTGGGCGGCTAGTTTAACCGGGCGAGATTACTCTTTCGGGGGATAGAGTTATCAAATATAATGGGCCGGTCAAATTCATATCCGATTCGATTTGGCAAGTAATAGCTTCACCCCCCTATAGATGATTCAAAGGGATGGACGAATCATCCTCAATGGGGGATTCTTGAACGGCTTACAACCAGACTACACGCAAAATACCGAAGCGGCTTTCACGCTGGCCGCTCTTCTAGAGGCTTCGCCTGAAGCCATCATCTGTCATACGCTCGAGGGCATAATTCTGAGATGGAATCGCGGCGCTGAACAACTCTATGGTTACAGCGCCGAAGAGGCTATCGGGCAATCGCTCTCCCTGCTTATTCCTGATGACCACCTGCAGGAATTTTTAGAGGTGCTTAATCAACTTAAGCGGGGCGAAGGAATCCGCCATTACGAGACCTTGCACCTGACGAAAGGCAAAAGATTATTGAGCGTTTCGCTCTCTCTTGCACCCATCAAAGATCAATCGGCTGGGGCTGTCGGCGCGGTTATCCTGGCGCGCCAGCAAGGTGAACTTGAGCAGCTCAAGCAGGCTTTACAAGAGAGCCGGGAACAATTTCACGACCTCTTCGAGAATGCCGGTGACATTATCTATTCTCTGGATTTGGAAGGCCGGTTGATTGCCATCAATAGCGCCGGCGAAAGGCTGGGAGGTTATTCGCGCGAAGAGATACTCAGCCTGAATGTCGGAGAACTGCTGTCTCAGGATTCCCTAGAACAGGGCCTTCACATGCTCGACCGCAAAGTGAGCGGACAGGCGCAGACGGTGTATGAAGTCGAATTGATTTGTAAAGACGGCAGCCGCAAGACCCTCGATATAAGAAGTCGGCTCCTCTACCGAAACGGCAAGATTGCCGGGGTGCAGGGAATCGGACGCGATATTACCGAGCGCAAACGAGCCGAAGCCGCTTTGCAGGCTTCCGAACAACGGTTCACCATGGTCTTTAACGCCAGCCCGGTGCTGAGCGGCATCACGACGCTTGACACTGGAGAGTTCGTCGAAGTCAACAGCACCGTGCTTGAAGCCAGCGGCTACTCGCGTGGAGAAATCATTGGCGGCACCTCAACCGGGCTGGCCCTATGGCCCACTCTGAGGAGCCGGGAAACATTCATCAACCGGCTCAAAGAACAAGGTCGGGTTCGCAATCTCGAAACCACCCTGCAGACGAAATTGGGTGAGGAAAGAGCGGTTCTCATATCGGCAGACCTCATTGAATTCGACGGCAAACCCTGTATCCTTTTCGTGGGCACAGACGTTACCGAACGCAAACTGGCGCTGGCGGCGCTTCGTGAAAGCGAAGACCGTTATCGCGACCTTGTCGAACACAGTCAGGAATTGATATGTACGCACGACCTTCAAGGACGCATCCTTTCGGTGAACCCTTCGGCCGCACGGGTATTGGGCTATAAAGACGAGGAATTTAAGGGCAAAAATTTACGCGACCTGCTGCCTCGTAAGCACCGTGAAGAGTTTCAAAAATACCTCGATAAAATCCAACAGGACGGCGCCGCCAGCGGCTTAATGGCGGTACAGACACGAACCGGAGAGAAGCGCATCTGGGAGTATCACAATAGCATTCGCACGGATGGCGTAGAGATGCCGGTCGTGCGCGGCATGGCGCGCGACATCACGGAGCGCGTCCGCCTGGAGGAACAATTACGTCAGGCGCAGAAGATGGAAGCCGTCGGCAGACTGGCCGGCGGCATCGCTCATGATTTCAACAATCTGCTGACCGTGATTAACGGCTATTCCGAACTGACATCAAAAAAGCTCTCTGAACTTGATCCGTTGCGACTCTATGTGGAAGAGATTAAGAAAGCCGGCATGCGAGCCACCTCACTGACCAATCAACTCCTGACCTTCAGTCGTCGCCAGGTGTTGCAACCTCGAATACTCGATCTCAACCAGGTCATCAGCGAATCCAAGAACCTGCTCAACCGCTTAATCGGTGAAGATGTGGAACTGGTCACCACCCTGGGGGAAAATTTGGAGCGCGTTAAAGCCGACCCGGGACAGATTGAGCAGGTGATATTGAACCTTTCCATCAACGCCCGCGATGCCATGCCAAAAGGCGGCAAGCTCATCATCGAAACCGCAAACGTGGATTTGGATGATGACTATGCGAGTTTTCATGTGGACATTCCGACGGGTCGTTATGTGATGCTGGCGGTGAGTGACACCGGATGCGGGATGAATGCGATAACCTTATCGCACCTATTTGAACCGTTTTTTACGACAAAAGAGCGGGGCAAAGGCACAGGCCTGGGACTGGCAACCGTTTATGGAATCGTCAAACAGAGTGGTGGGCATATCCTGGTCTATAGCGAACCCGGACAGGGCACCACATTTAAGGTCTATCTGCCATCGGTAGATGAGCGGATTGAAACATACTCAGAAATTGAGATAACCTGCGAGCATCACCGGGGCACCGAGACCATTCTTTTGGTTGAGGACGAAGATGCGCTGCGCCAACTCACTTCTCAGCTGTTGAAACAAAATGGCTACACGGTTCTCGATGCGCGTCACGGTGGCGAAGCCCTGTTACTCTGCGAACGGCATAAAGATTCCATCAACCTCATGTTGACCGATGTGGTGATGCCGCACATGAATGGGCGTGAACTGGCTGAACGCCTGATGCTCGTCAAACCCGATATGAAGGTTATCTTCATGTCAGGCTACACCGATGATGCGATTGTTCATTATGGCATTCTGGAATCCGGCATCACCTTCTTACAAAAACCCTTCACTCAAAATATTCTGCTGCGAAAAGTGCGCGAGACCCTGGATGCGAATTAAGCGGCTAAGGTGACGCAATCGCAAGGTGCAATAGACCGCTATCGGGGGCGCGAACAACCCACCTTGCAGTACCGTCGGCGATGGCGAGTTGCTGCCAGCTTCGATGAACGCAAGTGTGGGATAAATCAGTAGTGGGTCAGGAAGAAATAGGTTGGTATTCGATGGGCGCTAAATAAGTAAAGTCTCGCCCAACGACCAGTAAACAGTGATCTCTGGACAAGTAAAAAGTTATCTCCGGATTAGGCGGAAAAAGCGGATAAAGCGCCATCGGCTGGGGCGGATAAAATGCAATCCGTCTTTTCCGCCCCATCAGAAGTTAACCTTGTCCCTGACGACAGACCGCCGTTCTTTTAACGATTAATATTTTCATTCTCCTATTTTCAATCTGACCCATTACCGATAAATCAAGGCGCTATGTTACGATAGGCGGAAATTGATAAATCAAGGGGAACCGAAATGGCTGTTGGCGCACAAATTACTCCATTCCTAAAGCGGAAGAGAACACCGGCAAGGCACCATCGCCTCAGGTTTCTGAGCCTGAACCTACCTGGTTTTTTTCTGCTCGTTCTTTTATTAACGGCTTGCACATCCCTAAAGCCAAAACTGGAATCGTCTACTTCTTTGACTGAAGCCCGACGCGGTTTTAAGACGAGCCTCTTGCCGCAAAGAGGTGTCAAAGAGGCGGTCGAGGTCGCTCCGGCGCGGGTCTTTCAAACGGTTAAATACCCGGCTCCAAGCGGCGAACTTGCCGCCTATCTCTCGCCCAATCCGAATGACGGAGAGAAACATCCGGCGATAATCTGGATAACTGGCGGCGACTGCAATTCAATTGGCGATGTCTGGTCTCCCGCCTCCCGCAACAACGATCAAACAGCCGCAGCTTTTCGCAAAGCCGGACTGGTGATGATGTTTCCTTCATTGCGCGGCGGCAATAACAATCCGGGCGCTAAAGAAGGTTTTCTCGGTGAAGTTGATGATGTGCTGGCGGCGGCGGCATTTTTGGAACAACAGAGTTATGTTGACCCCAAACGCATCTATCTGGGCGGGCACAGCTCCGGCGGCACCCTGGCGTTGCTGGTTGCGGAATCCTCTGAGCGGTTTCGCGCCGTCTTTGCGTTTGGCCCGGTAGATGATGTTTCCGGTTATGGCGCCAATTCGGGACTTTTGCCGTTTGACCTGGCCAACCGTAAAGAGGTCGAACTGCGGTCGCCGGGATACTGGCTCGCTTCAATTCAATCGCCGGTCTGGGTTTTCGAAGGAACCCAGGGCAACATTCAATCGCTTCGCGCCATGGCGAAAGCCACAACCAATCCTAAAGCCCACTTTATTGAGGTTCAAGCGGCTGACCACTTCTCTGTCCTGGCGCCGACAAATGACCTCATCGCCCAGAAAATCAGGCAGGACACCGCAGAGGCAAGCAATCTCGCTTTTTCATCCGAAGAGGTGAATCGCAATTTCGCGCCGTAAATGGTTCGGCGGCTGGCGCGCAAATTTTGTTTAGCAAACCGCCTTGAACTCTTTTGCATCTCTAGCCGTTTAGATTGGCAAACGCTGGCTAGGTGCAAATTCGATGATTAAGAAAAAGGTTTTGGGCTGGGCTGCGGTTTTCGCGGTTTGCGGATTTTTAGGGTTCGCCGGAATCTCTTATTACTTTGCCGGGCAATTTATTGCGCCGGCGCCATGCGCCATCGGCAACGCGCCGCAAGAATTTCCTTTTCCCATCCACAATGTTTCCTTCACCACTGACGACGGACTCACCCTTAAAGGCTGGTACTCGCCGGATGAGAAGAATCGGACCGCCATCATCTTGTTGCACGGACACCGGGGGAATCGCTGGCAGATGTATGACACGGCAAAGATGTTCAGACGCGCGGGCTACGGCGTCTTGCTCTACGATGCGCGGGCGACCGGGGAGAGTGATGGCAAAGCCATCTCGGTCGGATACTACGAAACCGCCGATTTACTGGCTGCCGTGCGCTACCTGCGCCAGCAGGGCGTCGCGCGTATCGCTTGTTTAGGGCAATCGCAAGGCGGCGCGACCATACTGCTTGCATCAACCCGGCTGGATGGCGTTCGCTGTGTGATTGCGCAAAGTTCTTATGACA
The DNA here is from genome assembly GCA_044868105.1 of Blastocatellia bacterium. GTDB lineage: Bacteria > Acidobacteriota > Blastocatellia > UBA7656 > UBA7656 > JBFMDH01. The sequence goes on along the minus strand of JBIOWC010000113.1, from coordinate 17,398 downwards.
CCATCTGTCGCGCCATTGACCGGCGTTATCGCGCCTATTTTCACATACCCGGTTGGCTCGGCGGGTCACTCATGATGTTTTTTGCCGAACAAAAACTCGGCGTAGAGGCTGAACAAATCAGCCCCCTTCGAGAGATCGCCAACCTGCACATTCCGGTCTTTATCATCGCGGGCAGCCAAGATACGCGAACCTGGGCGAGCGATACGCGGGAACTTTTTGCGGCCGCCAATCAGCCGAAAGAATTATGGATGATAGAAGGCGCAGGTCACGAAGACCTCTACGCCCTGCACCCTGAGGAATACGAAAAGCGGGTTTTGGAATTTTTGAAAAAATATCTGTAAACGAATCGGTGAGTTATTGTCATCGGCCTAAAGAAACGACCGGGGAGAGCCGAAATTTATTCTCGGACTCAGGCGGAAAATACGGAAGAGGCAGGTTTATGCAATCAGTCGCACCTAGCTAGGGAGCCGAGCAATTGATCTACGGATTCAGCGGGTGACGAAGCTGGCAAGCTCATGATTTTCAAGCCTCGCTCTTTCATTCAACACACTTGCCGGCCTCTGATACAATGCTGCGGACAATCAGCTAAAGGAGAGTTCCATGAGCAAAGCACAGGGCGCCACCGCAGAAGGCACACAGCGGTATGCCGAACGCCTGAGCGCGATGACCGCGCCAGGTCACTTCCGCAAACAACAAAATTTATGCATCTCTTCGATAGGCCTTGGCACCTATCTCGGTCACTGGGATGACGCGACGGACAAAATGTACACCGAAGCGGTTAAACGGGCTGTTGAACTCGGTTGCAATGTGATTGATTCGGCAATCAACTACCGCTTTCAACGCAGTGAACGCGCCATCGGCGCCGCGCTTGGTCAACTCTTCGATTCCGGCAAAGCCGCCCGCGATGAACTCATCATCGCGACCAAAGGCGGATATTTTCCTTTTGACTCGGAACCGCCGACGGATGCCCGCAAATGGATTATGGATAATATCATTCATACCGGCGCGGCGCAGATGTCAGACATTGTCGCGGGCAGCCATTGTATGTCGCCGGGTTATCTGGACCATCAACTGTCGCAGAGTTTGAAAAATTTGGGACTTGAGCGCGTTGATATTTATTACATTCACAATCCCGAAACCCAACTCGATGCAGTAAGCCGCAGCGAGTTTATCAATCGCACACGCGCCGCTTTCGAGTTTCTTGAGCAAGCCGTTTCCGACGGGCGCATTGGCGTCTATGGGACAGCGACCTGGAACGGTTTCCGGCAAGCGCCGCAAGCGCGAGGCTATCTTTCGCTCGCCGAACTGGCCGACGTCGCCGCCGACGTCGCCGGCGAGGCGCATCATTTTCGCGTCATTCAATTGCCGCACAATCTGGCAATGCCGGAAGCCTTGACTCTGGATAATCAAACGGTTGATGGCGAAGCCATGCCGACGTTGATTGCTGCGGAAAAGCTCGGCCTTACGGTGATGTGCAGCGCTTCGATTATGCAATCAAGACTCACGCAAGGCTTGCCGCCATTTGTTGCCGAAGCCTTTCACAATTTGAATTCGGATGCGCAACGGGCGATTCAATTCGTGCGTTCAACGCCGGGCGTGACCACGGCGTTGATTGGTATGAGCCAGCGTTCGCACGTCGAAGAAAATTTGCAGCTGGCAAAAACGCCGCCTGCTGCGGTTGAAGATTTCATGAAAATCTTTTCTGGGGGATGAAATTTTCGGCAGGCGCGCAGGCAAGCTCTATTGAAAGGTGGTTGAAAATTAGGGCTCGCTCGGTTGGGTAATAAAATACCGAAGCAACCGGAGCGGGCTTTGACTTTCCCGCCGGTTAATCAGCGGGGACCTGCACATTGAAAAAGTCTCGTTGATTTTCCCGGCGATGCTTTAGCCATTTATCTAATCTCATCGGCAGAGCATCGAGCGTTAAATTTTTATTCTTCTATGCCGGAATATACCTTTCGTCTGACGCTGGTTTTTCAGACTTTGGAAAACGACACGCAACTTGCCGAAGCGCTCAACTTTCCTGAACTCTCGCGGTTTGGCGATAAGTCTAAAAAACTGGAGAACGCGCTTAAAGAGAACGCCTCACGTTTGGTGGAAGCGGATGACGCGATGGCGCTCTATCGCCGCCGCTATCGTGGCGCAGTTGAACTTGGCGAAACCCGTGTGGTTATCAATCCGCCACCAAAATCCCTTGCCTGGCAAAGAGCGGTTGAACTCACCTTTCCCGTAGCGCGTTTTCGCCACGGCGATGAAACCAGCATTGCTTTCATTCCCGCGCTTGGCATTGAAATCATTGGCAAAGATGACGAAGACCTCAAGGAAAAGCTGCCGCTTGAAATTCGCGCTCACCTCTTACGACTGAAAAAGAGCAAATCATTAGGTGAGCTGTTCTGGCTGCAACGCGCCAAAGACATCACCCTGGTTTCTTCTTCCTTTAAGGCGACGATTCGCACGCCAAAACAGATTGCCAAAAGTTTTGACTCAACCGAAGAGGACAAAAAATCTGTCCTCACAGAAGTCGCTACCGATCTCACGAAAGCGAATTTGCCGCAAGCCTTCGAGATGGATGAAACGGTTTCGCGCATCGCCGAGACGCTTTGCGGACGCCACCCGCGCAGCCTTTTGCTGGTCGGTAAATCGGGCGTTGGTAAAACCGCCGTCGTCTATGAACTTGTGCGTCGTCGTCAAGACTTTCGCCTCAGTCGCACACCGTTTTTTGCGACCAGCGGTTCGCGTCTGGTTGCCGGGATGTCCGGCTTTGGGATGTGGCAAGAGCGTTGCGCGAAAGTCTGGCGCGAAGCGGCGAAACTGAAAGCGGTTTTGCATTTTGGCAATCTGCTTGAACTCATGGAAGTCGGTAAAAGCGTGTCAAACACCCAGGGCATCGCGTCATTTTTTCGCCCTTACATCACGCGCGGCGATCTGCTTTGCATTGCCGAATGCACGCCCGAACAAGTGCCCGTCATTGAACGCGAAGCCCCGAATCTGCTCAGCGCATTTTTGCAAATTCCGGTGGCTGAACCAACGCCGGAACGCGGCGCGGCAATCTTGCTGAACTACGCCGTTGCCGAAAGCCAGCGCGGCATTGCGCCGATAGGGTTTGACGGCATCGAGATGCTCGATCGGTTGCATCGTCGCTATGCCACCTATTCGGCCTATCCCGGTCGTCCGTTAAGGTTTTTGAAAAACCTTCTGCAAGACCGCCAAGGCGAAGTGGTCACCCCAGCGATGGTCACGGCGCGTTTTTCTGAAGAGACCGGTTTACCGCTGTTTTTGCTCAACGATGCAACGGCGCTTGATTTGACGGCGACGCACAAGTGGTTTACCAAGCGGGTCATCGGACAGACGGATGCGGTCAACCTGATTGTTGATTTGCTGGCAACCGTGAAGGCCAAACTGACACGCGCCGGCAAGCCCATCGCCTCGCTGATGTTCATCGGCCCCACCGGCGTCGGGAAAACCGAGATGGCGAAATCGCTCGCCGAATTTTTGTTTCGCAATCGCCATCGGTTGATTCGTTTCGATATGAGCGAATACGCGGATGCGTTGTCCGTCAGTCGCTTGATTGGCGGCGCCTGGGGCAAAGAAGGCTTGCTGACTGCGAAAGTGCGCGAACAACCGTTTGCCGTCATTTTGCTCGATGAATTTGAAAAAGCCCATCACTCATTTTTTGATTTGCTGTTGCAGGTTCTCGGCGAAGGACGGTTGACGGATGCCATGGGACGGGTTGCGGATTTTACCAACGCGGTCGTGATTATGACTTCAAACCTCGGCGCGGAAAGTTATAAACGTAATGCCCTGGGGTTTGGCGAAGTCATGGACGTCACGGCAAAAGCCAGCGAACATTTTATGAAAGAGGTGCGGGCCTTTGTGCGCCCCGAATTTTTCAACCGGATTGACCGCATTGTGCCTTTTGCGCCGCTTGATGAAGCGACCGTTTTACAAATTGCCGAGCGTGAACTTGAACACCTGGCGCGACGTGACGGCATTTTATATCGCGGCGTTGAAATGAACATTGCAGACGAAGTGGCCGGTTTTTTAGCGCGAACCGGCTATGACGCGCGCTATGGAGCCAGACCCTTGAAACGAGCGATTGAACGCGAACTGCTCGCGCCGCTTGCCGAAGGGTTGAATTTACAAGCGCGCGATACGCTGTTGCGTGCCGAGGTCAGCGTTACGGCCAACCGGTTAGCCGTTGATGTGCGCGCCAAGACCGATGAAGCGGGAAGAATCATTTCCCAAACTTCCAAGAGCGCGCCGTTTGCCGAGTTGGTCAAGCAAGCGGCAGCCTTAAGACGCCAGGCGCAAAATCTCTATGCCAGCGTCGCCGTGCAAGAGCTGCAAAACGAAGTCTTCAACCTTGAACGGCTGGCCCTGCGGTTGGCGAAAAATAAAGCCAAAAGCAAATGGCAAGACCCCGAACAAGCCGCCAGCCTGGCCCGTTTACCGGAACTTAAAAACGCGTTGCAAGCGCTTGAAACATTCGCCGCACAAATCGCTGCCTTTGAAGATGAAGTGTTGTTCTGTTTTTACGGCAAAGCGCTCGGCGATAAAGCCGCCTTGCAAACCGGCTTCACAAAATTGGCCAACGAATGGAACAAGCGGCTCTTAAGTATCTATGGCTTGCAATTCAAACGACCCGATGTGGTGACCCTTGCCCTGTACAGCGAAAACGCCAGCTGGTTATTTGAACTGGCGCGAACTTACCACGACACGGCGCGTGATAGCGGCGCAAGTGTTGAAGCCTGGGCGTTCGTTGCGCTCTCAACTCAGGAACTCGCGGCGCTCAAATCCCAGGCCGACGAGAAAATGAAAGGCGATGAGTTGCTCGGTCGTTTAATCACCAAACAACCGCAGGACAAGCCGCAGGAGTTTTTGCGGGAACCGCGCGGGCAAGTCGTTGGCCTGGGGTTGAGCATTAAAGGCGAACTGGTGTTTCCGAAATATGAACCGGAGCGCGGCCTTCATACCCTGATTGCCGAAAAACAATCGCATAAGTGTTTGGTGCATACCAGCGAAACGCGCCCTGAAGATTATGAGATTCCCAAAGGTTTAGAAAAACGCGGCAGCATCGCGCATCAGGACAAACGCCGCAACTATAATCGCGATGAAAGTTTCAGCGAAGATTTTGAGTTAAAAGAAAAGTTGTATTTCGACAGCGACAACCTATCGTCGGTGGTGCGCCAGAGCCTTGAACGACGAATGCTCATAGATGCGCAAGCGATGCTCGAAGACGGATAGCGGTTTTTACTTTTTTTCGGAATCATTCGGATTTCATTAAACCTCCGTTTTCGTTAAAGATTATCAGGATTTATTAAACAGAGGTTGGTTATCAAAATGGAAAAATTTATCTTCGGATTGAACGGATGAGACGGATGAGACTGTGAATATTACGATTCCGATTTATATTCAAAAACAACCGCAGCAAGGCACTGCTCCGCCGATTCATATTCTGCGCCCGCTCTTTCATCTGGACCTGGAAGTGCGCGGCGAAGACCTCAATCGCGCGGTGACCAAGCTTGCCGAAAAGATTCGTTATGCCTGTCATCAACTCGGCGCTGAGATGCGCCACGAAGCACTGGCGCGTTTCGGTTTTGCGCCCGATGTTGAAGACCGATTTTTGAAACTGACGCTCGATTTAGGCAGTCGCAAAGCCGAGTGCAATTTTCTGCTCGCCGCATTTCAATCCCTTGGGCGCAAGCTGGCTTTTACACCGGCACTACCTGATTTGTGGTTTGAAATTCATCGGGGCGAAACCCTGGCCGACCGCGCCGTTGAAGTCCTCTCGCATCATTTTCGTCAAAAAGAGCGACGCGAAGGCAGCGACGCGCTAAAACCCGAAGCCTTTTCCATTAATGGGAAAGCCTGGGTGACGACCCTGGAAATCAGCATCACGCCGCCTGTCCTGGCCAAATTGCCCGTGCAGAATCTCTTTGCTTTGCTGGGCAGCGCCGAAGAGGTGACCGGCGCGCAGGAACTCAATCGCGTCGGACGCTGTCTCGATTATCTCTATCCGGACGATTTGCAGCGCGTCATTTATCGTGACGCGGAAGTTGCCGAATTGACCGCCATCCTTAAAGCGCAAGACCAGCGCCCGGTCTTGCTCGTGGGCGAACGATTGGTCGGCAAAACCGCGATTATTCACGACTATGTTTATCGCGCGGTCAGCGAACGCCGCTCAAAATATGCCGAGAAAAATCTCGTTTGGTTGCTGGCTCCTCAACGCCTGATTTCGGGAATGGCTTACGTCGGGCAATGGGAAAATCGTTGGCTCGCGATTTTGAAAGAGGTGAAAAAGCAACGTCACATCCTCTACTTTGATGATTTGCTTGGACTCTATCAGGCGGGGCAAAGCGCCAGTTCCACTTTGAGCGTTGCGGAGGTGCTCAAACCTTATATGGAAAAACGCGACGTGCGGGTGCTCGGCGAAATCACCCCCGAAGCTTTTCGCATTTTACAGGAACGCGACCGCAGCTTTGCCGATTCGTTTCACCTGCTGAAAATCCAAGAGCCTGATGAAGACAAGACGTTTCGCATTCTGCTCAATTCCATGCGCGACCTTGAACGCAAACATCGCACAAGGTTTGCGACCGAGGTTTTTCCGACGGTGATGGATGTGCAACGACGCTACACGCGCGATGCGGTTTTTCCCGGTAAAGCGGCGCTTTTTTTGCAACAGCTCGCGGTCAAGTTTCGCAACGAGCAGGTCACCCGCGACGATGTGTTGAAAGAGTTTCATGCTAAAAGCGGGCTCAGTTTGAACTTCCTGAATGATGAAAATCAGCTGGCCAGACAAGAGGTCACCGACGCGCTCGGCAAAACGGTCATCGGACAAGCGGCGGCGCTCGCGGCGTGCGCGGATGTGGTGGCGATGGCAAAAGCGCGGTTGAGCGATACCGACCGTCCGCTCGCTTCGTTTCTCTTTTTAGGGCCCACCGGCGTTGGCAAAACGCAATGCGCGAAATCCTTAGCGGCCTATTTATTCGGCGATGCCGATAAAATTATTCGGTTCGATATGAATGAATATTCATCGGCGTATGCGGTGGCGCGACTCGTCGGCACGTTTAATCAACCCGAAGGATTGCTGACGAGCGCCGTGCGTCGTCAACCCTTTTCGGTCGTCCTGCTTGATGAAATCGAAAAGGCGCACCCGGATGTTTTTAATCTGTTGTTACAGGTGATGGGTGATGGAAGGTTGACCGATGCGCTCGGTCGTACGGTGGATTTTACGAATGCGATTTTGATTTTGACTTCGAATCTGGGAGTCAGAGAAGCCGCGAAAAACCTGGGTTTTCGCAGCAAAGGGCAACGTGAGGGGCAGAGCTACACACAGGCGGCAGAGAAATTTTTCAAACCCGAATTCTTCAATCGCCTGGATCGTATTGTGCCTTTTGAACGGCTTCGGCGCGAAGATGTGATGCGGATTGCCGAAGGCTTAATGCAAAGCGTTTTTGCGCGTGAAGGCTTGCGGCGTCGCAAATGCATTTTACAGGTTGATGAGCGCGCCCGGCAGCGGATTGTCGCCGAAGGCTATCACCCCCAACTGGGGGCGCGCGCCTTGAAACGCCTGCTCGAACGAGAACTTACGCAACCTGTCGCCACGCGACTTGCCGCCCTGAAACCCGATGCGCCGACGCTCATCAGCGTTCACCTGGTGGATGACCGACTCGCGGTCAACGTAAGTGCGCTGACCGGCGCGACCTTGAATGAAGCGCGCCTTGACTTAATCGAACGGGATTCTCCACAACGCCTGACTGAACAAGCAGAACAGCTTGTTGAAGGCATCGAAGAGAGAGCCGCGCATCTGAGCCCCACAGGGTTAATCAATCCCGAAACCGTCGAAGCCGGACAGTTGGCCTACTTTCAAATCCGCGAGCAGGTGCGGCACGTTCGCGACCGCTGTGAACGGTTGATCTCAAAGCTCGGTCGAACGAAAAAGATAGCGGTTTCGCGTTCCAGAGGGCGCCGCATCTCGGCCGCGCAATTTACCTTGCGACAAATCAGCGAGCGCGATTTGTGGCAACGCCTCATTGCGGCAACTGATCTTCGTTCGCTATTGCGAGAGTTTGCAACCAATGTGCCGCCGTACGGCGAACGCCTTGAAGATGACCTTGGGGAATTGCTTCGTGAACTCTCGTTACTGAGCGTCCTCGCGCAAACCGACGGCTCAGTAAATGAAGCGATAATCGTTATTGAGTCGCTGGATGAAGCCTTCAAAAAAGAGCGTGACGAGTTGGCGAAATTATACGTGGAATTATTCCAATATAAACTCGGAGCCAGTGCAGAGCTTCTGAATCAGCGCAACGAAGCTCTGGTTTTACCTGTTGACGCGGTGAGCATTCGTGGAGTCAATGTTTTTGCGCTTGCCAGGGTTGAAGAGGGCGTCCATCTGTTTTACACCAAACAAGAACAACTCGTGCCTATTCAAGTGCGCGTCTTGCCCTTGTCAGAAAGCGATGCGCGAACCGCATTGCGCGAGTACGCAACCCAACACCGGCCAGTATCAAACGACAACGCCTTAAATAATAAACGGCTCTCCGTGGTTCGCCTTTACGAAGAAAATGGTGCAACGCTTGATTTGCGTTCGGGACTGATGACGCTCAAGATGCCAACCGTAAAAGAACTGCGCGCCTTGTTGCTCGCGGCGTTACCTTTGCCTGTGGAACTGATGGTCGGTCGCCGGTAGCCGGCAGTCGGTTATGGGTGGTCGAAAAAATATAGTTGATAGCTGGCGGTTAATTAGCCACACAGAAAACAACGATTCGCTTCCAATATACCGGCTACCGACCACGGGCTACCGATTACCGGCTGCCGTAAAAGGAGCAGATGCCAAGTTATCGTTTTACAATTCTAATCTGGGAAGACCATGAGGGATTTTTCACTGCAAATCCCGTAGAGAACTATTTCAACGCATATGCGGGTATGGGGCGCACGGCAAACGAAGCGGTTTTTCAACTCAAAGAGTTTTTGAACTATCACTATGATAAAAACCCGTGGGCGGCGGAACCCGATTTTGAGGAGGCTAGGCTCATTGAATTCCGCGTTGATGTACGCCCCGAATATCGCGTCGAAGAGACCATCGGACATCGCCAGCAGAAAAATATCTATCCGACTGAAGAGACGCTTGGATTGCGTATTGCTTGTGTGCACGGGCGACAACAAGGAGGGCTGTTAATCTGCGCCTTGCCGCTGCTCGGCATACAGTTTTATTACTACGACGAAAAAAACCTCAAAGAACTGGTCATCACCTATGTTCAGGAAAACTTCAAAGGACAGACCCCGCAACAACTGTCGCGTTACTTGCCGCCCAAAAATTATCAACTGGACGAACTGATGATTAACGTGGCGCGTAAAGAGCGTCAGGTCGAATATGAACCCCGGCTCGAAACCTTAAATGAGATTGCCGAAGCGCTCGGCGATAAACGATTGCGCCGGCAATTTTCAGCCGCCTGGGAACGGGAAGCGGAAATCAAAGACCTGGCTTACCGCATGGGCAAAGAGAAAGCCAATGTCATCATCGTTGGTGAAAACGGCATCGGCAAAACGACGCTTCTGGTCAATGCCGTTCGCGAGGTTGAACAGCAAAGGGAAAGTGATGAAGGCGATGAGCCGTTGTTGCGCAAAGCCAAACACCGATTTTATCTGACCAGCGGCGCGCGCATCATTGCAGGGATGCGCTATCTCGGACAGTGGGAGGAGCGTTGCGAAACGCTAATCAATGAACTGTCGAGCATCAACGGCGCGTTGTGCGCCAGCAGCCTGATGGATTTGATGCTCACGGGCGGGCAGGATGCCGGTGACAGTGTGGCGGCGTTCTTTCTTCCCTATTTGCAACGCGGCGAATTGCAACTCATCACCGAAGCGACCCCTGCGGAACTGGATGCCTGTCGCAGATTGTTGCCCGGGTTTGCGAGCCTTTTTCAAATTCTCAACCTGCAACCCTTTGACCGCAAACAGGCGATCGCCATTCTCGGTCGCGCCGCGCAAACCTATCAGCGCAATTATCGTGTGGAGGCGGCAAGCCGGTTGCCGGAATTGGTTTATCGTCTGTTCAATCGTTTCGCGCCCTATCAAACCTTTCCCGGTAAAGTAATGGCCTTTCTCCATTCGGCATTCGAGCGCGCCGAGCTTGACCAGCAAACCGAACTCACCACCGAAGCTATCATTCAGCGCTTCGTTAAACAGACGGGATTGCCGGAACTCTTTTTACGCGACGAATGGTTGCTTGATGAGCAAACGGTATTGAAATTTTTTGAAGAGCGGGTTATCGGGCAACCCGGCGCGTGTCAGGTTGCGGCTAATCTGGTGACCACCTTCAAAGCCGGACTCAATGACCCGCAACGGCCGGTTGGCGTGCTGTTGTTTTGCGGCCCCACAGGAGTTGGTAAAACGCAACTGGCAAAAGCGCTTTCCGAATACCTTTTCGGACATGGTGAAAAACGTGACCGTCTGGTGCGCCTGGATATGAGCGAGTATGCCGATGCGGGGGCCGCCGAGCGCCTGATTACCAAACCGGGCGGCGAACCGAGCGACTTGATTCAGCGGGTGCGCGAACAACCTTTCATTGTCGTGTTGTTCGATGAAATTGAAAAAGCCGATGCTGCGGTCTTCGATGCGCTATTGAGCGTTTTTGATGAAGGGCGCATCACCGATCGGTATGGGCGCACGACTTCCTTTCGCAGCGCGATTATCATTGCGACTTCAAACATCGGCGCAGACAAAACCGCCAGCATCGGCTTTGACAGCCGCAATGCGCGGGCTTTTGCAACGGAAGTGATGGCCTTCTTTCGCCCGGAATTTTTCAATCGCCTTGATGCGGTCGTGGGATTTCGCGCCCTTGATGAAGCGGCCATTCTCGCCGTCACGCGCAAAGAACTCGATGAGCTTGCTTCGCGCGAAGGCCTCAACGCCGCCGGCACAAAAATCCTGTGGGCGGAAACGCTCGTCCGCCATATTGCCAGAGAAGGTTATGACCCGCGCTATGGCGCGCGCCCTTTACAACGCGCCATTGAACAGCTGGTGGTTGCGCCGCTCGCCCGTTTCCTGCTCGGTTCGCCTGCGAGCCAAGGCAAAACCATACGAGCCGATTTCATTGTCGGGCAGGTGAATTTCTCAACAACGGAAGCTGCGCTGTAAAGCAAACGAAAAGCCATATCCCTTTCTTGAGCTGGAGCTCGCGCTTGTTCCGCGTTGGTCTTCCGTCTAAGGGCGTCGCAGGGTTCAGAATTTACAGCAAACCGGCGTTGTATTCTGCGCATCTTTGTGGTGAAAATAAGCGCTATGGATAAATTCAAAATCATCGGGGGGCGCCCGCTTGAAGGACGGATTTCGATTAGCGGCGCAAAAAATTCATCGCTGCCGTGTATGGCTGCGGCCTTGCTGACCAGCGAAAATGTCACCTTGCACAATCTTCCTTATGTGCGCGACATCATCACCATGCGTCGTTTGCTTGAAGATTTAGGTTGCACGGCGCTGATGCCTGAACTGCGAACCTTGAAAATCAATGCCGCGAAGGTTGAAACCTACGAAGCGCCTTATGAACTGGTCAAAACCATGCGGGCTTCGGTGCTGGCGCTGGGGCCTTTGCTGGCGCGCTTTGGCGAAGCGCGCGTCAGCTTGCCGGGCGGCTGTGCCATCGGTCAGCGCCCGATTGATTTTCACCTTGCGGGGTTTGAAAAACTCGGCGCCACGGTCGGGCTTGAAGGTGGCGATGTGGTGGCGCGCGCCCCGAGACTGCAAGGCGCGGAGATTGATTTTGACATCGTCACCGTCACCGGCACGGAAAATTTGATGATGGCGGCCGCCCTTGCCGAGGGCGAAACGGTATTGAACAACGCGGCTCGCGAACCTGAAATTGTTGACCTCGCGGAACTCTTAAACAAAATGGGGGCGCGCATTGAAGGCGCCGGCCGCAGCCAGATACGCATTCAAGGCGTGCAGACGCTGGGCGGCGCAGAGCACACCATCATTCCCGACCGCATCGAAGCCGGAACCTTTATTACCGCGGCCGCCATCACCGGCGGCGAACTGGAAATCACCAATTGCAACCCGCAACATATCCATGCAGTGATTCGCAAATTGCGCGACACCGGCATCTCTATCGAAGAGACCAATGCCTTTTCGTTGACCGTAAAAGCCGCTCGACAGTTGAAACATTCGGATGTCACAACGCTTCCGCATCCGGGCTTTCCAACCGATATGCAGGCGCAATATATGGCCTTGATGACCCTGGCAGAAGGCACGACGGTGATCACCGAAACGATTTTTGAGAATCGCTTTATGCACGCTTCGGAACTGCTCAGAATGGGCGCGAGAATAAAAATCAGCGGCCGACAGGCGCTTGTCGAAGGCGGCGAAAATTTGACCGGCGCAAAGATGCAGGCCTCTGATTTGCGGGCTTCGGCATCCCTCGTGCTGGCGGCGCTTGCCGCCAAAGGCGAATCCCTCATTGACCGCGTTTATCACATAGACCGAGGCTATGAGAAGATTGAAGAGAAGCTGCGGTCGGTCGGCGCGCAGATTGAACGGTTTCGCAATTAGTCAGCGGTCATTAATCCTTTGTTTTTAGGGAGAACATTACTTTACAAATGACCGATGACCGATGACCAATGACTAATTAAATTTGACTGTACAAAGGTTCGTGATTGATAATCAGCGCGAGGAAAAAAACTGATGCCAGAACAAGACACCATATTTCACAAAATCATCACCGGCGACGCGCCCGCGCAAATTGTTTATGAAGATGAAGAGGTCGTCGCTTTTAAAGATGTCAATCCGCAAGCCCCTGTCCATATTATTTTGATACCGCGTAATACTGACCCCGAATCGCTCAATGATGTTTCCCGCGCCGACGAAAGAGTATTGGGACATTTGTTGTTTGCCGCCGCGAAGGTTGCCAACAAAGAAGGCATTGCCGAAAGCGGTTATCGTGTCGTGATTAATACCGGCGCATCAGCAGGACAAAGTGTGGATTATCTGCACGTTCATCTGCTCGGCGGACGTGATTTGACCTGGCCTCCGGGCTAAAAATAAAGCCATAACACATCTGAAAGTTCAAAGAGGCGATGCTACTTTTAAGTACCATCGCCTCTCTTGTTTTCCTTGGTCCATCCGGCAAAATAATGAACAAGATGGATAATCAATCATCAGAAAACGGCTGTTGCGCCCTGGCCATTTACATACTTAACTTTCCTGAACTGCCTTTCCCGAAACGCGGACCTTTGTTATCTCGCGCCGGAGCTTTATCGCTGTTGGCGACCAGCTTGCCGATTTCATAAGCATACTGCGAAATATGCGCCATCTTGTCATATTCAATCTTTTCTGGGCTATCGGTGTTGGCATGATAATCAGGATGCAGCGCGGTGGTTAGAAAAATAATCGGCACGCCTTTTGCCGCATAACTGTAATGGTCACTGCGATAATAAATCTGTTCGGAGTCGGACGGATCATTGTACTCATAATTGAGGGCGAGCGGTTTGGCGAGCGCGTTATTTGCGTCAATTGTGATGTTATGAAACTCCGAACTGATGCGGTCGGAACCGACGGCGTAAACCACGTTGCTCTCTTCGGCTTTGTTGTCGCGGTTGCGACCAATCATATCAATATTGACCTGAGCGACAATTTTTTCAATTGGCACCGTCGGGAAATCAACATAGTAACGCGAACCCCACAAGCCTTTCTCTTCACCTGTATGCCACACAAAAATGATGGAACGTTTTGGTTTGGGACCGGTTGCAAAAGCTTTGGCGACGCCTAATATGCCTACGGTTCCCGACCCGTCATCATCCGCGCCATTCCAGATTCTATCTTCATTCGCGCCTTCGGTGATGCGCCCCTGGCCTCTGGCCAGTTTCCCGCCTTTGATTTCGGCTTCCGAGTAACCGACGTGGTCATAGTGCGCGCCATAAGCGACATAGGTGTCTTTAAGTTTGGGGTCGCTGCCTTCAATGATGCCGACGACATTGCGCGTGTATTGCGTCCGCACAATGCGATAATCGGCATTGAGGTTGAAGGTAAGTTTTACGTTTTTGAGGGTGAATTTGGGAAGCGGTTCACCTTTGGCGGCGAGGTCTTTAAGTTCGGCGTATTTCACATCTGCGCCGCTGAGCAAGAATTCAAAGAACTCATCGTTTGCCGAAACCGCGGGCGCCACCGGCTTATCAAGCTTTTCGGCGACGGTAAAATCGGGCGCGTCCGGGTTATTTGCCGCGCCGGGCTGTCCCTGGCCGCCGCCCCCGCCGCCGGGGAAATTGCCCTGAACGCCGATGCTGGCAACTGCGCCTTGCGTGATGGCTTCGCGTGAACGCCCGAAGAGCACGCGCCGACCTGAACTGGCCATCGCTTTCGGTCCGCTTTGCCCCATCCAGACCACGACCTTGCCGCGCAGGTCTTTGCCGGCGTAATCGTTGTAGGGCGCATTGGGCGCATTGATGCCGTAACCTAAAAACTCTATCTGGTCAGCCGTGAAGGTGCGCTTGCCGCCGATGTTTGCCGGAAATGTAATGCCTTCCTTGTTATTAAAGGTGCGCGTTTGCCCGTTGGCTTCAACCGTGAGCGTTGATTTGTTGTCGCTCTTGACGCCAAGCACAGCAACGCGTTGAAAATAGGAGCCATTGGCGGCGCCGGGTTTTACGCCCCAGGATTTGAGTTGCTGGGCAATGTAGGCGGCCGCAATCCCCAACCCTTCGCTGAAGGTGTTGCGCCCTTCGAGCTCATCCGAAGCCAGATAGGTGAGCCACTCTTTCAAATCGTCGGCCTTAACGGTCGCGCGACCATTGGAGAGGTTCTTATCGGCAGCCGTTGAAAACCCTTGCGAGGTGATGAAAACGAATAACAATAAAATCGCCGCGAGTTTATGGAAACGATTCATAATTCTCCTTGAATAAAGATGTCGGAAATCAGATGGTAGATGTTCGTGCTGAAGGGGGTAAATTCGTGAGCCCAACAAGCGACTTCAAAACCGCGCTACTGAAATCCCCTATCGAACATCCGACCGCTTTAGCATTTGCTGTGAAAGACTTGTACGCCGGTAAGCCGAATCAGGATACAAAAATTCTTCAGATGTAAGGCCGGGTCAGGTGGTTCTCCTGGTATAAGCAGAAGGCCGCCGGCAACCTACTCGGCTAAGCGAGACCTTACCAGGTTGCCCGCAGATGAGACGGAAAAAGCCGAGCCAGCGAATCCCGGTTATCCGGCATGTCCGTTTTATCTGAAGTCACCGGTTGTCCCTCGATACGACACACTGTTGCTTTATCAAATACTGCGATAACCCTGAGCCTCAGGGCGGTCCGGTTACGCAGAACTTGTCTACTCGTTGAATAAACCGCCCAAGTTAGTTATGCTGCACGCCACCAATCAAGAACATGACACAAAACGAAGACGGCAAGTTATCGGCAGCATTTAGAACAGCCGAAGAGCAAATCGAAGCCCGCAGTGATGTTTTCAAAAAAGAGTTGGGGCTTTGGGATTTGGTCTTAACGCAGATTCTTTTCATCGTCGGGCTCGGTTGGGTCGGCGCGGCGGCAAAACTCGGCCACGCGCATGTGCTCTTGTGGCTTACGGCAATCGTTTTTTTCTACATTCCTTCGGCCATTGTGGTTATCTACCTCAATAGATTGATGCCTCTTGAAGGCGGTTTGTATCAATGGGCAAAGCTCGGGTTCAATGAATTCATCGGTTTTATGGTCGCCTGGAATTTGTGGCTATATGTCATCGTGCTGACTTCGGAAATCGGTTTGCAGTTTGCCACCAATCTCTCTTATGCGACGGGCGCCAAGTGGATGGCGAGCAGTAAATGGTTCATTACAGGGGCCAGCGTCTTGGTCATCGGCGCGCTGACCCTGATATCGGTTCTCGGTCTCGGCGTCGGCAAATGGGTTCATAACGCAGGCGGTGTGTTGATGCTGGTGCTTTTTGCTGCGCTGGTGGCGTTGCCATTTTTGAATGTCGCGAAAGGCACCATTCCGTCTTACAACCCGCTTGAGATGAGCATACCGGCGATGACCCTGTTGAATTTGAACATTCTCGGCAAGATGGGTTTCGGGGCGCTCGGCGGCTTCGAATATATGGCAACCTTTGCGGGCGAATGCCGCGACCCGGTACGGAGCATCAATCGGTCGGTCATCATTGCCGCGCCGGTTATCGCCTTTATGTTTATCTTTGGCACCAGTGCCATACTGGCGCTCGTGCCGGTTGAGTCCATAGATTTGATTGGGCCGATTCCGCAAGTGTTAAGCATCGGCTTTCAACCCTTTGGCATTGCCACGCGCATTGTGTCGCTGGCGATTCTCGTGGTCCTGGGGCTGAGAGTCGCGCAAGCCAGCGTCAATTTTTCAGCAAATTCGCGATTGCCCATGGTTGCCGGTTGGGACAAACTGTTGCCGGAATGGTTCACGCGTCTGCACGCGACCCGCAAAACGCCGGTCAATTCCGTGCTTTTTGTTGCCGCGATGACCTTGAGCATGGGGCTGGCGGGACTGATTGGCGTTGGCGAGCAGGAAGCCTTTCAATTGTTGCAAAACGCCGCCGGCATTTTTTACGCGCTGACCTATCTGGTGATGTTTGCCATTCCCGTCATCGGGCTAAAAAGCGCCAATGTGCAGTTCCCCTTATGGTTGAAGGTGGTCTCGCTATCGGGCTTTTTGACGACCCTGCTTTACACGATACTTTCCGTGTTTCCCATCATCAATGTATCAAGCTGGTTGGCATTCACGATAAAAATTTCAACGGTGATTTTAATCGCCAACCTGATCGGCGCGGCAATTTTCAAACTCGCGGGAAGACGGCAAAGCCGTGAAGCGCAAGCGGCGTTGAATGAAGCCGATTAGAAATTTTGCGCCTTGAAACATGAGCCCTCGCTCTTTACTATTTCCCTATGCTGAAAAACAGGTGGTTGGCTTTATTCTTTCAAAGGTGTTGTCGTTGCTATGCGTTCATCTTTGTAGCGATGGGATTGTGGACTCCCGTCTTGAACGTAAATACCTTTGCGCAAAAAAGTGCAGCGACAGAGTCGCCGGTTTTTGAGATTGATGCGACGAAGCACGATTTTGGCGACCTCTTTGCCGGCGAACAGGCGACGCACTACTTTCACGTTCGCAACACCGGCAACGCGCCTTTGCAAATGTCTGAAACGCCCATTTACCCAGACCGCCCATCAGGCCCGAATATGGAGATGGATTTTCAGACCCGCCTGCAAAAAGAAAAGATGGTTGTCGTGATCAACGGCAAACCTTCACCTGGCTGATGCCAACCCACTGACTTTTACTTCGAGAAAGTCATCCAGCCTGGTCAGGCTGGAATCGTCAGAGTGATCATGAGGGGAATAGATAACCTCGGTCTGCTGGAGTCCAACTTCAAGATTTATACCAATGACCCGCGCCATTATCTGGTAGAGATT
>JBIOWC010000112.1:0-4755 GCA_044868105.1 Blastocatellia bacterium | reverse complement strand
AGAACGCCGGCCGCTAGTCTTCCAGAGCCGGTCACTGAAAATTGCGCAAGATTTAACTACCTCCCAACCTCTCCTTTTTAACTTGGGGTTGCGCGACAAGCGGGTTTTCGCTCTAATAGCTTTGGTTCATTTCAAGCAGAGCTTTTGGGCTACCTCCTCTGCTCCAAAGCAAATATTGACGCTAACGAGGTCGCTTCGGCGGCTTTTCATTCCACAAAAGGCAGATTGAAGATGAATCAATACGACCTCATTGTCATCGGTTCGGGACCTGCAGGACAACGCGCCGCCATTCAAGCTGCAAAGATTGGCAAGCGGGTCGCCCTCGTTGAAAGGCGCGAAGTCGTCGGCGGCGCGTGCATCAATACGGGGACGATTCCTAGTAAAACCATGCGCGAAGCCGTGATGCATCTATCGGGTTACAGCTATCACGGCATTTACGGCATGAATTATCGCGTCAAAGAAAAAATCACCATCTCTGACCTGTCCTTTCGCGTGCAGCAAGTTATCAAGACCGAAATAGACATCATCAACGCGCAACTGTCGCGCAACGGCATTGATATGCTTACGGGCAGCGCAAGCTTGCTTGACCCGCATCGCGTCCGCATTGAAAACTCTCGCGGACAAGCCGAATACACGGCCGATTTCATTGTCGTGGCGACGGGAACCAAACCTGCCGAATCCGCCAAAGTTCCCATCAACGGCAGAAATATACTCAACAGCGATCAAATCTTCTTCCTGACCGAAATCCCCAGAACCTTTATTATTGTCGGCGGCGGGGTGATTGGCGTTGAATATGCTTCGATGTTTGCCGTGCTGGGCGCACGCGTCATTCTTGTGGAAAAACAGGGCCGGCTTCTGAGTTTCGCCGACCAGGAAATGATAGAAGCTTTGTGTTATCACCTGCGCGACAATCGCGTGACCCTACGACTCAATGAAGAGGTGGACACGGTCGAAGAGATGCCCGATGGCACGGTGGTCGCCAATCTGCAAAGCAAGAAAAAAATTTCCGGTGATGCGCTACTTTATTCCGTCGGCCGGCAAGGCAACACCGAGGATTTGAATCTTGCAGCTGCCGGGCTGGCGGCTGACGGGCGCGGGCGTATCACGGTCAATGAACATTATCAAACCGCGCAAGCCAATATTTATGCGGTCGGCGACATCATCGGCTTTCCGCAACTCGCTTCGGTTTCGATGGAACAAGGCCGGCTGGCCGTCGGTCACGCGTTTAATATGAAGATGCACAGCGACCCGGCAAATTACCCTTATGGCATCTACACCATTCCCGAAATCTCGTTTGTCGGCAAATCCGAAGAACAGCTCACCGATGAAGACGTGCCTTATGAAGTTGGGGTAGCCTATTACCGCGAGATTGCTCGCGGTCAGATTCGCGGCGATACCACCGGGCGTTTGAAGATTATCTTTCATCGGGTGACGCGCGAAATCCTCGGCGTTCACATCATTGGCGAAGGGGCGGCGGAACTCTTGCACATCGGGCAAGCAGTGATGACTTTGAAAGGCACGGTTGATTATTTCATTAACACGGTCTTTAACTATCCGACGCTTGCCGAATGTTATAAAGCCGCAGCCTTTAACGGCATCAATAAGCTGGCGCGTTTTGACGATTGCCAGTGAGCCTTTTTTGAAAAATAGTCAGAGGTTAGTTTATGCCATTAACGATTGGAGTTCTGGCCGGAGAGAATATCGTTGCCGGATTGGTTGAGGATAATAAAATCGTCGGGGCGATTCGCGCTTACCCGGAAGACCCAAGTCAAAGAGATGTCTTTGAAGGCCTCCATACCGAAGAGATTGCGCAAAAGATTTTCGAATTGATTGAAGCGGCGCGCGACAAAGAGGAAGTCACCGCCATCGGACTCGGCTTTCCGGGTTTTATCAAAGATGATGTGGTGCAAGAGTGCCCGAACATTCCGCAGGTTAAAGGGCATAACCTCTGCGCTTTGCTCACCCAGGGGTTACAAGCGACCGGCTGGAACGCCAGGGTTGCAATCCTCAATGACGCGGATGCCATGGCCGCCGGACTTGCGGCGACCGCCGGACAGCTTGACCAATTGGTTCGCGTTTGGTTTTTAGGAAACGGTGTCGGTTGCGGACATTATCCTTTAGTCGGCGAGGTGATGGAAGAAGGGCATATGGTCGTCTCGCTCGACCCTAAAGAAAAATTTTGCGGCTGCGGCGGCGTCGGTCACCTCGAAGGCATCCTCGGGCATCGCGCCATGCGGCTCAGGTTTTT
This sequence comes from Blastocatellia bacterium, assembly GCA_044868105.1. Taxonomy (GTDB): domain Bacteria; phylum Acidobacteriota; class Blastocatellia; order UBA7656; family UBA7656; genus JBFMDH01. Next base: position 2,507 of record JBIOWC010000112.1, on the reverse strand, counting down.
AGACCTCGAACCCGAAGAGGTTTTTGAAGAGGCAAAACAAGGCGACGAGCGCTGCGCCGAGTTTGTCAAACTCTGGCATCGCGCCTTGGCTGCGGCAACGGCTTCAAGCATTCATATGTATGGCGCGGGAAAATTTTATGTCTCTGGACGCAACGCCAAATTCGCCCATATCAATTTGCTACAGGATTATCTGTATGAGATGGTGAAGATGACTTCACTACAAGGCAGTTCCTTTGAAATCATCTCAACGACGGATGAAATTGCGATCATCGGCGCAGCCCACACCGCCTCACAGGTTCAAGGTTAAGTTTAAACGGCCTGTTTAATGGTGATGCGACGCTCGGTATCGCTCACATACTCAAGGCGCACCGTAATCGCCGCGCCAGGCGCATAGCCCAATCGCTCGGCCCATTCAATCAACACAACCGCATTGGGCGTTTCAAGAATCTCTTCCAGCCCCAGCCCAACACCAGCATTCTCATCAAGTCTATACAAATCTATATGAAAGAATTTCAGGCGGCCCTGGTATTCGTTGATTAAGGTGAACGAGGGGCTGGTTACATCGGCTGGGTCAAGGCCAAGCCCTGAGGCCAGGCCTTTAGCGAACACCGTCTTGCCCGCTCCTAAATCGCCGCTTAAAAGAAAGATGGCGCCGCTGGTAAGTTGTACGCCGAGGCGCTCGCCAAGCTCGAAAGTCTCTTCGTCGGAATGGGTCAGATATTCGCCTGTGATATGCATGGTGCCAGTCATCAAATGTTAAACGCGCTGGTTTTCCCGATGGCTAACCTCTCCTTTCCTTGTCGCCGCCCACTTCAATAAAAGCCTCGCCGAGATGCGAGGTAATATCCGAAGCAATCAGGGCTCTTGTGCCAAAGCGCGAGGCCGCCAAATCGCCAGCCAGCCCATGTAGATAAACCGCAGCGAGGGTTGCGTGGGTTGCTTCATGGGGTTTTTGTGCCAGCAGCCCTGCAATCAGGCCTGTGAGCACATCGCCGCTGCCGCCGGTTGCCATTCCTGCGTTGCCCGTCGGGTTAACGTAAATTTCGCCCTGGGGGGTGGCAATTAACGTGCGACTGCCTTTCAGAACTAGAATCACTTGATGACGGATCGCAAATTCTCCGGCGATTTCCAGGCGCTGGGCAACCACCTCGGTCGCCGGTTTTCCAACCAGCCGCGCCATCTCGCCCGCGTGCGGCGTGAGAATCAACGGCAACTCGGCGCTGCCCTGTAAATTCTCCGTCCAACCCACCAGGGCGTTCAATCCGTCGGCATCAATCACCAGGGGGCGTTCTCTTTGAGAGATGAATTCACGAACGAACTGAGTGGTTGAAGGTTCGCTTGACCCCAGCCCCGGACCGATGGCAATCACATCACGCTCGGCGGCCAAAGCCGAGGCGCTTTTGAGAGCATCAAGTGAAACAGACCCGGATGATGTTTCGGATAGCGGCTCGGTCATGCATTCAACAATCGCTTGCGAAGCGATAGCCGGTTGCGCCGATGAGGCGGTGGCAATGGTGACCAGCCCCGCACCCGCACGCATTGCTGCTGCGCCCGCCAGACACGCTGCGCCAGTTTTGCCGCGCGAGCCTGCAATGATTAAAACTTTGCCCGCATCGCCCTTGTGTGCGTAAGCCGCGCGCCGCGAAGATACAAGCCAATTATCTATCAAGCGGCGTTCAACGAGATTCAGGGTTGAGCCGCAGGCTTGGATAAGACTGTCCGGTGAACCGATTGGTGCAATAACCAGCTCGCCATTGTTTTCACAAACTGGCGGCAAGAGGTTGGCGATTTTTGGAGCCGTAAACGTAACCGTTAAATCGGCGCGAACTGCCGCGCCAATAAACTCGCTTGAATCTGAATCCAGCCCCGACGGAACATCAACGCTGATGACCGGCCGGCACCTGCTCAGATACTTAATGGCGTGTGCAAACACACCCGCCGCCGGACGATGCAGTCCGGTTCCGAATATCGCATCGAAAAATAGCTCATACCTCTGGGCCTTGGTTGCCTGGTCGAAGGCTTCATCGCTTTCAATCTCAGCGAAGTAAAAATCTTCATCACTCTTAGTCAACGCCGACATGCTATCAAAGTTGGTTCGCGCATCGCCTTTGGTATCTTCAAAGCGGCCGAGTAACAGCACGCTGACAGCACAACTTTTCAAACGCAACTGTCGTGCAATCGCCGCACCGTCGCCGCCGTTGTTGCCTTTGCCGCAAATGACCAGCGCGCGTTTGCCTGCGACGGAGCCGAACTTTTTTTCAACCGCTTCCAGGGTTCGGGTTGCGGCATTCTCCATCAAAAGTAGACCAGGCAAGTGGTAACGCTCTGTCGTCAGGCGATCAACATCACGCATCTGTGCGGCGGTCAATATCTTCATCAAGGCGATGATAAGTGAGCCGCCGAGCGCTGTCAAAGTTGATGCCTGAAGGCTTCACTGGCCGACAATAGTTTGGAGAACCAAAATAGAAAACGGTTCACAAAAATTTCTAAAAATTTTCAAGAAACAT
>JBIOWC010000111.1:0-2329 GCA_044868105.1 Blastocatellia bacterium | reverse complement strand
ACTCTTTGCCTCAGTTGGCTTGCAAAACCCGGAGACGAAAAATATCGAAGCCGTTGTCAGGATGTTTTGGCAGGCGCTTGGCGCTTGGGATGTCGAAGCAATGAAGCAAACGATTGATTACCCGTTTGCAATCGTTGAATCATCAGGACAAACAATTCCTGCTGCCATTATTCACTCGCCGGCAGAGTTGGAAAAAGAGTTTCAAAAAAACCAGCCGCCCGCCGGCAAAACTAAAAGCGATTTTTATGAGTTGACCTTATCGGATTTGAAAATCGAGATGGTGAATCAAGGGCTGGCTTATCTAACCTACAATCTGAATTTTCAAAAATCATCAGCAAACCCACCGACGAACTTTAAGGGAGCCTATTCGACGCTAACCGTGCTGCGAAAAGATAATCAAACCAGCAACTGGAAAATCGTCTTTACCAATATTCCCAAGTAACCGATAAGCGATTTAACTCAATTCAACTTCATCCAGATAATCGGGAATCGCGACGTTCCAACTGAGTTCTTTGACGATGCGGTCGCGCAAGGCGGTCATTGAATCATCTTCGCCGTGAACGATGAAGGTGGTTTTCGGCGGGCGTTTGAACCCGGATAGCCAACGCATGATTTCATTCGCGTCGGCATGTGCCGAAAGACTGCCGATGCTTTCAATGCGCGCCCGAACCGGAATCGTTTGCCCATGAATTCTCGATTCTTTCTCGCCGTCTTGTAAGCGCCGGCCGCGCGTCCCGGCGGCTTGATAGCCCACGAAAATCACCGAGCTTGCCGGGTCAGGCAAGTAGCGGGCTAAGTGATGCAGCACGCGACCCCCATTGGCCATACCGGATGCCGAAACGATGATTGCCGGTCCGCGCAATTCATTGAGCGCCTTTGACCCTTTACGCCCGCCAATGAGAGAAAAGATATTTGTCATCAGCGGATTTCGACCTTTACGCTCAAGCTCGTTAAACTCCAGGTCGTGGTCATCGTGATGTTTCATATAAAGTCGTGTAGCGCCCGCGCCCATCGGTGAATCAACAATCACCGGTAAGATGGGAATGCGCCCTTCATCTTCCAGTTCGCGTAAATAATAGACCAGAAGTTGGGTGCGCCCGACGGCAAATGCCGGGATAATCACTTTGCCGCCGCGTTCTGCGGTCTGGGTAATAATCTCTGAAAGTCGTTCTTTAGGGTCTGATTGTTCGTGTGTACGATTGCCATAAGTAGATTCGACCAGCAGATAGTCCGCTGCCTCGGCAGGCGAGGGGTCATTTAAGATCGGCTCATCGTAACGCCCGACATCACCAGAAAAAATAATCTTTAGCGGTTCACTATTGGGCTCTGTGACGTTGACCTCAATATAAGACGAACCGAGGATATGACCAATGGAAACAAATTTCGCATGAAGAAATTTATTTAACCGAAATTCTTCGTTGTAGGGCACCGGGCGAACCAATTTGAGCGCATCACGTGCATCCGCTTCTGTGTAAAGCGGGAGCGCCGGTTTGTGCTTTGAATAGCCTTTGCGATTGGCATATTCGGCTTCTTCTTCTTGTAGTTTGGCTGAATCAGGAAGCATGATTTGCAGCAGTGCCGCCGTCGCTTCGGTGGCGTAAACCTGACCCTTGAAACCTTCGCGTACCAGCCTGGGCAAATAGCCTGTATGGTCTATATGGGCGTGGGTCAGCAAAACCCAACTGATGGATTCGGGACTCACCGGTAAAGGGTTCCAATTGCGTTCGCGCAATTCTTTGAAGCCTTGAAAGAGACCACAATCCACCATCGCCCGGCTGCCATTCACGTTGAGAACATATTTTGACCCGGTTACGGTTCGCGCTGCGCCTAAAAATTGGAGTGTTGCCATAGTGATTTGAGCCTAGCAGAGCAAAAACCTCGTGGGCAACCAAATTTAGAGTTGACTTACACGCAGCGGCTATTTATATTAACAGTGTTAAGTGAAATGACGGCGTTAAACAAACAAAAAATTGCGGGACCCCGAGCGCGGCGCGAGCGCGAGAAAGAACACCTGCGTCAAATCATCCTTGATGCCGCGCGGGAACTCTTTGTCAATGAAGGCTACGAAAACGTCTCCATGCGCCGCATTGCTGATAAGATCGAATATTCACCAACCACGATTTATCTTTATTTCAAAGACAAAACCGAACTGCTGTTTGCGATTTGTGACGAAACCTTTGCTAAACTCTCGAAAAAACTGGCAGCCATCAATCAAGAAGGCGGTGACCCCGTAGAAGGTTTGCGCCGCGGTTGCCGCGCCTATGTTGATTTCGGTTTAAAGCATCCCAACCATTACAAAGTGACCTTTATCAACCATCCCGGTCTGCGG
>JBIOWC010000110.1:0-7263 GCA_044868105.1 Blastocatellia bacterium | reverse complement strand
GTCAGACTCAACATGATGCCGATGTCGTCTTATACCTTGATTCACCGTGACGCGCACCTTTCCGAGGAAGATAAAAGATTGATTGCTGAATGGGTAAAAGCTGAACGCGCAAAACTTTTTAATCAATCGCCGACCGTGCATTAAAACCGTTTGTCCGCGTTGATTGTCCATTATCCCTGGTGCAGGCTACTTAACATTTTTCTGGCAGACGAAGGATGATGGACAATGGGCAACGCGTAATGCCAGCCGGTCAGGCTATTGCAACCGCCGCGCTACTTTTTCTCTAAAACAATAATCGTGTCGTATTCATCGCTCGCCGGGGGGCGAAGATTTTTCAAGGTCACAGCGGTTTGCTGCTCGAATTCAACTTTGCTGCGGTCTTTCAAATAGCGCGCCGATCTGATTTTTTCAGCGAGCGGCAAGGACAGGTTAGCGGTTTTCAAATCGAGCAGGTGAACATAAATTTTATTGCCTTTCGTGGTTACCGCGCCCCACTCTTGCGGCGTGACGGAACCGCCGCGTGTGCCGTAAATCGCTTCGCCGTTTTTTGCCAGCCAGGCGCCCAACTCTTTAAGCGTTGCGACAAATTCGGGTTGAATCTTGCCGGTGGGCATCGGGCCCACATTCAAAAGAAAATTGGCGTTGTATCCGGCGGCGCGAACCAGATAACGAATTAACTCGTGCGTGCTTTTAAATTTTTTATCACTGGCGTTATAGCCCCACGAATTGTTCAGGGTTTCGCAGGTTTCCAGCGGCAATCGGCCAATCTCTGTGGTGTTGAATCCGGCCGTGTTTTTGCCCGGCAAATCTTTTTCAAACATCTGAAAATCTTCGCCGGCAAACGGCGTTTTGTGATGATTTGAGCCGACCAGGGCATCGGGTTGCAAAGCGTGAATCAACTGGTAAGTTTTTTCCAGCCGCCAATCGGCTGTGGGCTTATCCCACATGCCGTCAAACCAGATGCCGCCAATCTTGCCATAACCCGTAAGCAGTTCCGTGAGCTGCGCGTCCATATAATCGAGATATTTCTGCCAGTCGCCGCGCTCGACGCGCCCGCTGTATTGTCCGGTTTGTCCGCGCGGAAAATAGTCCGGATGATGCCAGTCGAGTTGCGAATGATAAAAGAAAAGTTTAATGCCCTGCCGGTGACATTCATCGGCTAACAACTTCAATGGGTCTTTCTTGTAGGGGGTGCGGGCGACAATATTATAGTCGCTTATTTTGGAATCAAACATCGCAAAGCCGTCGTGATGCTTGCTCGTAATCGTGATGTATTTCATGCCGGCGGCTTTCACGAGCGCCACCCACTCGGCGGCATTGAACTCCGTCGGATTAAATTGCGCGGGCAACTTTTCATATTCACTGATCGGAATTTTTTTAACCTGCATCACCCATTCGCCATCTGCTAAGACGCTATAAACGCCCCAATGAATGAACAACCCGAACTTCGCATCTTGAAACCAACGCCGCGACTCTAAATTGTTTTTCGTCGGCGTGTACTGGGTTTGCGCGACGTTTGGCGAAGCGCCAAAAGCGATAATCAGAATAAGCAGCAGCAGTGGTGTCGGGTTAAGTCGTCGGTTGATTTTGGTGTTCATGACTTTCAGTTCATCCTTTCAGGTTTTCCTTTTTCTTAGATTTTTTATAGATTGTCAACACGGATGAAACTTAAATGAAGGAGCATCGAGGATGGCTAAGAAATTTATCATCGTATTTATCTTTTCGTTTTTGGCGATGGGACTGGCGGCTTGCTCAAATAAAAAAGAGGGAAGCGATGCGCCTTCGGTTGCCACTCAGGGGACTCCACAAGCGCCGGATTTAACGCCGCCGCCGGCGCCCGTCATGCAAGGCACGCTGGTTGAAGCGCCCGCGAAATTCAGTAAAACCCTGGTCGGCACCTTAAATAACGAAATCGAAGTGCAGATGAAACTCACCCGCGACGGGAAAAATCTTACCGGAACCTATTTTTATGAAACGGTGCGCGAAGCGATTGAACTGACGGGCACGATTGAAAAAGACGGCACCTGCAAAATCAGTGAAATGACCGGCGACAAAGAGACCGGCATATTCAAAGGGCGACTCGCCAGCGAAGAACTCGGCGGCACGACGACCTTGAGGTTTGAAGGCACCTGGTCGAAACCCGGTGGCGAAAAAGCCCTGCCCTTTGCTTTGAAAGAACAACGCTTTGTTATCAGCGGCGGCTTGCTCAACCTCGTCGCGAAAGAGAAAAAAGAAGAGAATAAAAAAGACCATTACGAGTACGAGATCAGTTATCCGCAGCTGGACGGAGTCAAGGACGCAAAGACCGAGGGTTTTAATAAAGCCGTGTTGAATATCGTCAATGCTCATCTCAGCCGATTCAAAAAAGAGGCTCCCGAAAGTTTTGATACCACGAATCCTGACGGGCAACCGAGCGGGTTGTGGATTGACTACGATGTGACGATGGCCAATGACGATTTAATCAGCGTGGTCTTTAACGAATCGGAATATGAATCGGGAGCGGCGCATCCCAATAGTTTTTCAACAACCTTGAATTATGATTTGCAAAACGGCAAAGAGATTAAATTGCGCGATTTGTTCAATGCCAACGCCAATTATCTGCAAACCATTTCAGCGCAGTGTATGAGAATCCTTTCGGTGAAGTTAAAAAAGCTGGAGGCCTTTGATGAAAATAACGTCAAAGAAGGAACCGCGCCGAAAGCCGAAAATTTTCAAAGTTGGAATATCACCGGCAAAGGGTTGTTGTTCAACTTTGATCCGTATGAAGTAGCGGCTTATGCCGTCGGCCCGCAAGAGGCGCTCGTCAGTTATGAAAATTTAAAAGCGATTATCAAGAAAGATTCTCCCGTCGCTGCCTTTCTCGATGGCGGCGATCTGCTGAAATAAGACCGAAGAAGTCAGCGCCTTCGCGGGCGGCTGATGACCCGGTTGCCGTCGCGCATAAAAAAAGCGTGAGAGAACCAAATCCTCTCACGCTTTTTGATTTTGTGAGGGCAAGCTTTAGCGCCTGCCCCTGATTGAATTTGAACGGTTCAACTAGAACTGAAGTCGAGCCGCCAGTTGGAAAGCGCGCGGACCGCCGGAACCGAACACGCCGCCGACGCGGCTGCTCGGTTGACCGAAGTTCGCGCTGTTGAGCGTGCCACTGTAACCGGAGAGGTTCGCAACATTGAAGATATTGAAGGCCTCACCGATGATCTGCAATTTCACCTTTTCTCCGATACCAATGATTCTCGTCAACCGTATGTCTTGCGAGAAGAAGGCATCGCCATTGTCAAAGTTTTTGGGCAGGGTAATTGCTGGAATCACCTGGTCGCGCGTGGTGCGCTTGCCGGTCACCGCCGTTGGGTATTTGGTGTTGTAATCGTTGACCAAACTGCGGACATCATCCTGGTCAAAGTTCCGACCAAAACTTCGGTAAGTCGCGCCCGGCAAAATCAATGTGTTGGTTCCGTCACCATCCAAATCGACGCCTGAAATCACTAACGTCAGCGGCGGATCGCTGACCATCTGATTGATGAGCGAGATTTGCCAGGTGTTTGCCAGGGCGCGCACAAATTTGTTGTCGCCCTTATATTCCGGCACTTCCATAGATCCGCTGAAGGTAAAGCGATGGCGGCGATCAGACCCTTGATAGTCATCTGCTTCATAGAAGTTATCCAGATTGATGACGCCATTGAAGCCGGTGAATTTCGACAGGGCATACGACCCTGTAAAGAGGTAGTGTGACGAAAAGCGTTTGTCCACCTTAACGTGCAAGCCGGTATAGCGGAAGTTTGCGCCGCTTTGAGAAATGGAAATCGTACCGGTTGAACATTGGGCCGCCGGACTCAAGGATTGCTGTCCGGTGCACACCGGGATAATCGGATTTGGACTGGAATCGCCGCGCCCGTTGGGAAGAACTTGCTGGAGTTTGGCGCGGTTATAGCGGTTGCGGTCAATGATAAAGGTATCGTGCAAGCCGCCGAACTTGAGCGAGCGCCGCATCACAAAATCGGCTTGAACAACCAGATTCTTCGCCAGTTCGCGCTGGATACCCAGGCTGGCGTTGATCGCATAAGGAATGACGGTGTTCGGGTCGAAGAGTCCGCCAAATCCCGCTTCACCGGTCGTTTTAACCGCTTGAATGCCGCGGACGGCCGGATTGGTTCCGTTGCCAAGCAGGGCCAGCGCCTGGGCGCGCAAAGCTGGCAATTGCGCCGCCAGGTTGGCGCCGCTATAAGCGGTCGGGAAGCTGGCGAATTGGAGACCGAAAAGGGTGCCGGGAATAATGTAACGCCCATTACCGGATGGTCCCGTATAGGCGCGCTCGTTGAGCCGCGTCCAGAAGAGGTTGGAGTCGTGATAGATACCGCCGCCGCCGCGAATCACCGTTTTGCCATTGCCATTGACATCCCAGGCAAAGCCCAAACTCGGATCGAAATTATTTTTATCGCGTTTGGGAGCGCTCAAATTGCCACCCAGCAAGGGCGCCAGATAAGCCGGACGGTCAAGGTCATGATTGAGCACGTTATTTTCATAGACCCAGGCCACACCGTAGTTGAGCGTAAATCGCGGATGCACGCGCCATTGGTCGGCGAAGAAGACTCGATAACGGTCATTGCGCGCCGCCGTGTCGAAATTGAAGGATTGCGGTTGCCCTGAATCGCCCACGCCGGTAGCAAATCCGGCCAGCGGAAGTTTCAAGATGTCTTGGTAAGTCGGCAGCAAGCCGGGAACCAATGGGCCGGTTCCGGTTGCATTCAATTTCAAACTGGTTGGCAAGGCATTATAAAGCGGTAAAAACGGCGAAGCCGCGCCCCCGGTTCCGGCAACAAACTGCAAAATGGTCACCGGGTCCCAAAGCGTAACAAAGGCGGGCTCCAGATAGGCCCAGCTTCCCCGACCATAAAAATGCTCCCACTCGCCGCCAAAGCGCAGACGGTGATCGCCAACCTGGTAGCTGAGCGTATCCGTCAATTGATAGGTACGCAACACGCGGTTCTGCGGGGTGTTCAAATTATTACCGATACCGAAATTGCCTGACGTGGTGGTAATACGCGGGCCCCCAACGCCGATGCAATAGACCGGGTCTTTACAGGCATCCGTCGGGATACTGAGGCGTCCGCTATAGAAACTGTAAGAGTAACGCAGATCATTGACCAATCGGGTGCTGAAGATGGTCGTTAAACCGCCCAGCGTCTGCACCGAATCATTTGTTGTATCCACCCAGTTAGAGGGCAGAAAGGTGCCATTGGCTGAGTTGAAATTGTCATTGTTGTCGGTGCTGAACCGCACAAAAGCGTTGTTCTTATCATTGACTCTAAAATCAACCTTGAGGTTGGCTTGGTCGAAGTTCAACGGTTGCGGGAAAGCGACATCAAATTGCGAGAAGATGGGATGGTTGTTGGCAATCGGCACAACGCCATCCTGGTTTTGATGTTCGTAGTTGAAAAAGTAAAAGACATTATCTTTCTTTATCGGGCCGCCGATGGAGCCGCCCATTTGCCGCCGCGCAAAGAAGGGTTCGTGAAGCGACGGGTCAACGGCTTCGCGCGGGCTGTGCTGGAGCGCCGGAAAGGCCGCCATATTGTGGTCGCGATAATAGATGAACGCTGACCCATGAAGGTCGTTGGTTCCACTGCGCGAGATGACGTTGATTGAACCAACGCTGGTTACGCTGGTCGAAAGATCGTAATTGAAACTGGAAATCTGAAACTCCTGCACAGACTCTTGCGAGAAATTCTGCGACGTGCCGCCAGTGACGCGGTCATTGATGGTCGCGCCATCAACGGAAATTCGCGTCAATGCCTGGGACGCGCCGGCGACCGAAACACGGAAGAAATTGTTCGGACTGGTGCCGGGATTGTCTACGGCTTCAACCCCCACGCCGGGCTCGAGCAAGGCCAATTGCAGGAAGTTGCGCCCGTTGAGGGGCAGGGTTTCAATCTGTTTGCGACCAACGACACCGTCAATCTTGTGGTCGGTGACATTGATGGTCGGGGTTTCGCTGACCACATTAATGGTCTCGGTTCCGAGACCTACTTCAAGCACAAATTCGATGGTGGCATTTTCGCCGACTTGAACGACAACGCTACTGACTCCGGTTTTGAAGCCTTGCATCGTCACTTTCACTTCGTATTCGCCAGGCGCCAGATTGCCGACTTGGTATTCACCGTCCGAGTTGGTTTTGACCGTGCGTTCAGCGCCGGTCGTTTTACTCTTGACGGTAATCTTAGCGTCACTGATGACGGCCTCCTTGGGATCCTTCACCGTTCCACGCAATCCGCCAGTAGGAATTTGGGCGAATACCGGACAGATGCTGGTGATGAGGAGGACGAGGAGCATGACTAGACTAAGTTTGGAACGGTACATATTTTCATTCTCCTTTCAACTCTTGTGAGCGGGTAGGTTTTTGTTCAGCTTTGGATGGAAGCTGTGTGTCCGCTTTATTGATTTATTCTCTCAAAGGTAAAACGGAAACCCCATGAGAACTTCATGCGAAATCACAACCAGAGCATAGAAACTGCCGTGGTGACAACTTTGCCCAACAGAACTTTTTTCAATATCTAATTGAAATTTATTGCTTAAAAATTAGAGATTTTCCCTTAGAGTGCTTACGAACGCGCATATCTTCTTGTTTTCCTGATTTCTTGTCAAGTTGAATTCTGAACAGTTTTCAAGTCCAATCGGTCAACTGAATCTCGATTAAATGGGCGACAAACAGCGAGGCTTTGGGGCGTTGCCGGATAGATAGCTGTTGCTTTATCGAGTGAAAAGCCTAAACCCGATTGCTTGCTGAACAGCTCGGGCCTTCAGCCGATGCCAAAACTCAGTAAGGGATTACCCAGGATTTGCATTCGTGGGGCGATGCCCAGCCCGGCCTCGGTTGAAGCCGCAAGCCGTCCCTGACGACGCTCAGGCGCGCCATCCGCAAAGCTTACGGTCACATAGCTGTTAAAGTCGGTTGCCGAAAAAAGATATTCCGGCGGCGTGCTGTGCGCGAGGTGCGCAATGGCCGCCGTCACGATGTCGCCGCCCCAGCTGTCTTCAATCGTCATCGCCAGGCCCAGCGTTACGCAGAGGTCGCGAATCTGCCGCGCTTTGGTGAGGCCACCGACTTTGGCGATTTTTAAATTAATGACATCCATGGCCTGGTCGTTGTAACCGCGCACAACCATGCGCAAATCATCAATCACTTCATCAAGCACAAACGGACGATTCGTATGACGGCGCACCACCAGACATTCTTCGTAACTAAGACAGGGTTGCTCAAGATAAACA
>JBIOWC010000109.1:0-6075 GCA_044868105.1 Blastocatellia bacterium | reverse complement strand
GCTCTTTTTCTCTTATGCAGGGTTTGAATCACTGGCGCAAACCGCAGGCGAAGTAAAAGACAGCACGCGCCGTTTGCCGCGCGTTTTTTTGAAAGGCATCTGTATCGCCGCAACCATTTTTATCTTGATGTCGGTGGTTGCCTTTGGCGTTTTACCGGGTGAGCAGTTGCAAGCCAGCGCCGCGCCGATGGCCGATGTTGCGTCCGTTTATTTGCACGCTGGCGCCGCCTTATTTGTTACCTTTGGCGCGATGATGGCGCTCACGACTTCGCTTAATTCGACCATGCTGGTGCCATCGCGTCTGGCGATTATCCTTGCGCGCGATCAGCTTGCGCCTCCTGCGTTAGGCGCCGTCAACGAGCGCACCGGAACACCGATTTTAGGGCTGACGCTCACGCTTGCGGTGTCGGTTTTTTTATTAATCAGCCAGCAGATTGCCCTGGCTCTGAATATCGCGGTCTTTGCGCTGGTCATCTTATATGCCCTGCACAGTCTGGTTTTTCTTTTACTGCCGCGAAAAAATCCGGCGCTCTACGGGCAAATCACCGTTTCTTTGCCCAAAGGGTTGCAACGCGTTGCGGCGCTCTTTTCATTTTTAAGCATGAGCGCCCTCGTCGTTGTGCAAGTGCGCGAAGACCTCTTGACCTTTGGGCAACTCAGTTTGAAACAACGCCTTGCCGAACACGCTTTAACGAGCGTGGAATTAATTATCGCCTGGGGACTGGTGGGCGCAGCGCTCTACGCTTACGCAAAAGTGGCGGGAGGCAAAGTAGCAAGCGGCAAATAGCCGGAAGAATGTATTAGAAAATGTTAAGTGATCTTCATCCTTCTAGCTTTATTACGTCCGTATAGCGGCGAATTCAAGAGAACGCTTGTATGGGAAAATAAACGCCAGCAATCTACCTTCTACCTACCTCTGCTAATCAATGTTTAATCTTCAACCACGCCGCTTGCGCATCGAAATTCGGACTGATGGCCTGGGTGTGACAGGTTGAACAGAGGGTCTTTAAATCGGCGATGCGCCCGTAACCTTTTGCAGGGTTTGCGGCGTGCTGGCTGCCTGCCCCGTGACACGCTTCGCATTGTACGGCGGCAAATTTCGGCAACGCTTCGGCGCTTTCTTTAAGCGTTGCGTGACACGCTAAACAACCGGCGTCGAACTCATCTTTTTTGAGCATGACCGAATCCATCGCGTGCCCATGTTTGCTGCTGGTCCATTTGATGTAGGCCTCGGTGTGGCATTTGGCGCAGGCTTGCGAAGAGATAAAGTGCAGGGCGCTGGTTGCATCGGCTTTCGGTTTGGCAAATATCGAAGCGCGCTGCGACTGGCTTAAAAAATCGGTCAATAATTTTTGCGCATTTTGATACGCGGCGATGCTGGCATTTTTCGCCTCTTCGACAAACTTCAAGGTTGCCGGGTCTTCGCCGACGATTGGGTCCATTGAGATAAAGCGATCTCTGACCGAAAATTTTCCTTGCCGGTCTTTATAAAAACGCAATTCACCTAAAAACCGCGCTTCAAAAGCCGTGAAGGCGATCAGCGTTTCGCCGACCCTGAGTGAATTGGTAAATAGATTGCCGGTGCCTGTAAGGATGACGTTAATCCCTGCGACTTCACGCGCCAGTCGCGTTGCCTCAGCGGCGTTCAGGCGCGCCAGAACAACCACCACATCAGCTTTGCTGCGGGCTTCGGGAACGAAGCGTTTGGCAGCGGCGACCGGGTCGGTAAATTTGATGAGCGGTGATAGCTCGGTCATCTCCATTAAACCGATGAAGGCGACGCGCAAAGGCTTGCCGCTTGCCTGAGGCGCTTCCCGAATGAGGTAAGGATTTGGCGCGACTAAATCCGGCGATTCGAGCTTTAGATTGGCGGCGACCAGGCGATTCAAAATACTCTGTTTTTCGCTATGCCTGACAAATTCACCTTTGTCCAGCCAGCGCGGCAACGAGCGCAATTCGCTTGCCGAAAGGTTCATCGCATCGAAGGCATATTGCGAATAGGCATTGAGCACCCATTCGTTTTTCGCCAGTGCGTCAATGCGAACGCTGGCGTGAGTTGTCAAATCGCTGGCAAATGAATTGCCGGTGTCCACCAACAAAGTTGGAACGCCGTTGAATTTCTCTTTGAATGCTTTGATATAACTGACGCTCCGCGCCAGTCCGCCCTGTTTCGGGTCTTTTCAGCCACAGGGTTCAAGCGTGCCGTGAACTTCGCCCGTGAAATGAATGACTAGGGACGGCTTGTCGTCTGCGCCCAGTCGTTCACTGAGCGGCAAGGTGATCCCGGCAATTTCGGTGCGTTGACTCTGCGCCGCGCCGGTCTTTGCGGGGAAAGAAAAGCAGGTTGCAAGCGTAACCACGCAGCCTAGGACAACGAGCTTGAAGCGATTTAATGATGATTGCATAGCCATTTTTTATGAACTAAGACTCTAATAGATTGCGATTGTTGTGCGCAAGCAACCGCGCGCAGAAGCGAAGGCGTGCTTAAAATGACCTCAGGTAAATTGGCCTATTGCAAATTCAAATCGACTGATTGCCACAAGAATTTAGAGCCTGAGCGAACTGCGCTCTCACCTATACACCCTTTCACCCCTTCGCCTATTTAATGGTGCCAATGAACTGGCTGACGGCGTTGTATAACTCATCGAGCTTGCCTTCAAAGAAATGGTCGGCTGATTCAACGATGCGCAGGTGATTGTCGCCCTGCAAAGAGGCGACAAATTTTTCCAGGTCGCTGGTTGCGCCGAATTCGTCCATTGCGCCTTGCACGAAGAGTTTCGGTTGCGCGCACGCCTGCACTTCTGCGAAGCCATATTTGGAAACCGGAAGTCCCGCAAGCACCAGCGCCCGCGCCCGCGGGTAGGCGCAGCCGACGCGCAGCGTGACCATGGCGCCGAATGAAAATCCGGCCAGCCATAATTCGGCAGCCGGATATTTTTGTTCGATGAACTGAATGGCGGCGCGCAGGTCATCTTGTTCGCCGCGCCCGTTGTCGTGCGCGCCGGCGCTCTTTCCGGTGCCGCGAAAGTTGAACCGTAAGGCGGCAAACCCCGCGTCATAAAAAGCTTTGGCGATGCGATAAACGACTTTGTTATGCATGGTGCCGCCAAAGAGCGGATGCGGATGAGCGATGATGGCGGCGCGAGTGATGGTGTCGGCGGGCGCTTTGAGCAACGCTTCGAGGCGCCCGCCGGGCGCCTCGAAGAAGAGATTGCCGTGTAAATCCATAAGCTTAATCGTACCACGCCGCTTGACGGGTCAACAAAAAACAAACCGCCGGGACCGGGGTTTGAACCGGACGGCAATTTATCGCCAATTTATCGCCTGACCCGAATACCTATTATCGGGACTTCGCATACCGCTGGTTATTCGCGAGGTAAACCGGATGAAGGCGATTTATGCTTTAAGCGCCATCAACCGATGTGCTAGATTCACGGCGATTGTCCGAAAGCTCTGTCATCATGAAAAGAACGATCCTTAGCTTTTTACTCTTCGCCTTGCTCTGTGTGCCTTTGCATCCCGCGCAAACCCCGAAGTTTCGCCCGGTTCGTGAAGGCATTGAATATCTGCAACTGACTCGCGGGCAAATGACGGCCGATGAAGCAACGGGCCCCTTTGCCATCAACCTGCTCAGGGTTGATTTGCGCAAAGCCGACATCCGCTTGGTTCATGCGCTCGATGAAGCCATTGGACTTGAGACCGTCTCGTCAATGGCGGCGCGTTATCAACCCGTCGCCGCGACGAATGCCGGGTTTTTCAACACCACCGGAACCTATCGCGGCGACGGGGTAAGCGTGTTGCTCTTAAACGGCAAGTTGCTGAGCGAACCCGCGATGAATCGCGCCGCTGTCGGTTTCATTAAACAAGGGGACAAAAGCGAAATCATTTTCGGGCATCTGCAATTTTCGGGAACCCTTACCTCGCAAGGCGGCAAATATAAAATTGACGGCATCAATCGCCCGCGCGGCGCAAATGAACTGGTCATCTTCACGCCGGAATTTCATCGCACAACCTTGACTGCCGCCGATGGCACAGAAATCATCGTCCGTCGAAATCGCATCGCGGAAATTAAAGACCGGCACGGCAGCCAGGCGATTCCTCAGGATGGGTTTGTTGTCTCCGCGGCGGGCACGGCTCGCCAGTGGGTTTTGCAGAATTTAAACATCGGACAACGCCTGGAAGCGCAGACCGAATTGCTCGCCATCGAAAAAGAGTTGGCCGGCAAATGGCGACGGGCTTCGTTCATAGTTGGCGGCGCCCCGCAGTTAATAAAAAACGGGCGCCTCGAAATCACTCAGGAACTTGAACACGTGGCGGCGAAATTTGTTACTGACCGTCATCCGCGCACCGCAATTGCAAAACTGGCAGACGGGCGTTTGTTGTTGGTCACTGTGGATGGCCGACAAAAAGGGTATAGTACAGGCCTGCCGCTCAAAGAACTTGCGGAACTCTTATTGGAATTTGGCGCAGTGGATGCGATAAATTTGGATGGCGGCGGTTCAACGACCATGGTGTTGGAAGGCAAGTTGGTCAATAAACCCTCGGACGCCGGTGGCGAACGCGCCGTGAGCGATGCGATTTTAGTTTTTGAAAAAAAGGATATAGGGGTCAGAAGACAGAAGCCAGAATATCGGAAACGATGAACGCTGAAGGATGAAGGATGAACAACTATTAAGTTCCTGTCAGTCACCCTGCATTCTTTCTTCATGACGACTGCTAACTTCTGACATCTTGCGAGGTATTCATGAAAACACTCTTGCTTCTCAGACACGCGAAATCGGATTGGGAGATTCCGAGCATGCGCGATATTGAAAGACCGTTGGCAAAACGCGGGCGTAAAGCGGCGCCGCGTATGGGCAAAGCTTTACGCGACAAAGGCGTGCTGCCGGATTTTATCTTATGTTCTCCGGCGGTGCGCGCGCGGCAAACCCTGGAACGCTTTGTCGAAGCCGCAGGGATTGACGTGCAGCCCGTGTTTGAGCAGAACATTTATGAAGCGGCATCGGCAGACCTCTTGAAACTGGTTCGCCATCTGCCAGACGAACGCCACTGTGTATTGATGGTCGGACATAATCCGGGCTTTGAAAACCTGTTGTCGAGATTGATTGAATCGGTTACGACAATGCCGACGGCAGCGCTTGCCTGCATCGAGTTTCAAATTGATAAATGGGAAGATGTCGAAGACGGCGAAGGCGAACTCCGATGGTTTCTCACGCCAAAAAAACTAGATACCTAGTTGCATCGTCGGGTCAGCAGCCCAAGCGTCGGGAAGGGGTCGAGTTGAAGAATTTCATATTCTCTCAATCGGGCTGCTGATACAGTCGCTAAGGAATTTGCAAAGATAGATCATGCTCAAATATTTCGAAAATTTTTTCAGTTCGCTGACCTGGAGCAAGGTGTTCATCGGCTTCGGGCTGTTTCTTGCGACCTTCACCCTCAGTCTGGCGATGGTCTCTTTTGTTCTGGTCAAAATTCCGCCGGCTTATTTTAACCCTGAGCATAATCGGGAATTTATGGTCGGCAAACCCTGGCTGGTGCGTTGGAGCGGTTTGATTCTTAAAAATATTGTCGGCTTTCTATTAATCGCTTTAGGCATTGTGCTGTCTTTGCCGGGCGTGCCGGGGCAGGGAATTCTAACCATTTTGTTAGGCCTGGTCATGCTGGATATACCCGGTAAACGTCCGCTCGAAGCCCGCATTGTGCGCCGTCCGGCTGTGCTTTCATCCATCAATAAATTGAGAGCGCGATTCAATAAACCGCCGCTCGATATTGATTAATCTTTAATTCGGAGATTCAGAAGGGGTGATGAGGCGAAGGGGAGAAGGGGAGACAGGGAGAAAGGGAGAACTGAAGTTGAGCCACTTCAGGCAATTTATCGGCTCGCAAATATAAGTCACTTGGTTGTAAAAATCCCCTGTTGCCGCAAGCCTGTTGAATACAGGCGAGAGGCGTTCTCTCCCTTTCTCCCTGTCTCCCCTTCTTCCTTTCTCCCCTTCGCCGTTTCATTTCATCCCCTCTTTTACCTGGGGTTGCGCGACTTATTGGTCCTGAAAATCTCGTAAACTGCGCCTTGCG
>JBIOWC010000108.1:0-17868 GCA_044868105.1 Blastocatellia bacterium | reverse complement strand
CGTTCCGGCGACATTGAGACTTCCGGGAATCAGCACGCTGTCCAGGTTTCTACCCAGGACCAGGGTGTTGCTTGAAGAAACGATAGCCCCTGCGCCGAGCGCTGTAGCAAAGGTCAAAGCCCCACTGCCGACGTTTGCAAAACTGCCGATGATGGTATTGTTAGCGCCTGTCGCATTGTTGAACCCGGCCGCCGCGCCGAAGTACGAATTGTTGTCACCCGTCGTGTTGTTGTATCCGGTTTGAAAGCCGACGAAGGCGTTATTACTCCCGGTTGTGTTGCTGTTGCCTGCACTAGCTCCGACGATTGAATTGAACCCACCTGTGGTGTTGAATAATCCGGATGACGAACCGACGAACGAATTGGCGACGCCTGTAGTGTTCGAGATTCCGGCTTGATAGCCGACGAACGAGTTGCAGCAGCCCGTGGTGTTTGCGGCTCCGGCCAAATTGCCGACGAACAAGTTGAATGAACCTGTCGTGTTGAATAATCCGGCTGACTGACCGACGAAGGAATTGGATGAACCTGTGGTGTTCGCGGCTCCGGCAGAATTACCGATAAAGGCGTTGGTAACGCCCGTCGTATTTGCTATCCCACTGGAGAGTCCGGCAAAGAAGTTTTCGTTTCCGGCAACGCTCAAGATACGATTGCCGCCGATGTTGTATTGCGTCGAGGTGTTGATCGCACCCCCCACGTCGAGCTTCGCCGTCGGCGCGGTCGCCCCGATGCCGACGTTGCCGGTATCGAGCTTGATTGTGAAGCGCTCGACTCCGGGATTGACATTATCCTGCCCGAATAAGCGGAACCGCCCGTCATCATCAACCGTCTGAAACAACCAGATATTGCCGGCCGACCTCAGCCCCTCTAAATTAAAACCCGGATTCGACCCGCGAATTCTTGTGCTGCCGTTCACATCCAAACGGAATCGCGTATCCGGTGTGCCATTGACGCCAATCGCTCCGCTCACTTCCGTAATGTTCGAATCGTTCAACACCCCTGCCGGCCCATCCTGCCACTTCGATATTTTCCCCGTCGTTCCCGTGCCACTGATGTCGGGCGCCAGCACGCCATTTTCACCTTCACCCGTCAGCGACTGACCCGGTCTGAGACTCGCCGCACCGAAAGTTTTTCTTGAAGCCGAGAACTGCACCGAACCATCCGGGAAGACGAGGCCTTCGCTGGCACGGATGCGACCGGCGACATCGAGCTTGGCTTGCGGATTAGGTGTGCCGATGCCGAGATTGCCTTCGGCGGTCAATCGCATCTGTTCAATATCGCTCGCGTTGTAGAAATCACCCAAACGAAACGACAACGCGCCCCGTCCACGGGTGATCTGACCTTCTTCGCCGGTGTGAGCGATGACGGTCGTAGTCTGCGGTTCCTCATTTTTGAGAAGAACCAATGAAGCATTGTCTTCAATAGGACCGACGGCCTGCGCTTGTTGTGGGGTCAGCTGTGAAGCCTCGACGGGGTGTAAGGTGGTGGCCGCCTTTTCGACGGATACCGAAGCGATGCGTTGCGAGATTTTCCCGGGGAGGGTTTTGACGGTGACGACGCAGAGGTAAGAGCCCTCGGCAAGCGGCGCCGCTTGCCCATCTTGCAAAAGCCAGTCAATGACGTTGCCGCCGCGAAGTTCATTGTCGAAAAGTTTGGCGCCATTCGAGCCATAAACTTCCAAACGCATCTGGACGACGGCGCTGGGTGCGGTGAAGCGCAGACGTCCACCAGTGGCCGCAGCTGTTACGGGCAATAAAGGTTGGCTGGTGCTTGATGAATTCTGCTCCTGGGCACAGACAATCGTTACCCAAAGTAGAAGGGTAATCATGGCGGCGGTTAATTTTTTGATCGTGTTCATCAAATGATACTCGGGTAAAGATGGCCAGAGAGGGTGCTTCATTGTTTTGCCTCCATAAAATTGATTGTGGTAGACGAGCGCCCAGGCTGAAAATCCTGAATTCTCAGCCTGGGCAGATAGGGGTACTTGCGAAGCCGTTCGTCTGCAAGCTCACCCATTGGCTAACGCGACAACTTTTGCAAAAAACTATCATCGCGCGTTCAACAGATTCGATAGGCAGGATGGAAGGTATCGGCGCGAAAACGTTCGTCGAACCCGTCATCGCGCCGATGTCAGAGATCATATAAGACTATGGGCACGACAACCCGGCGCGCACCAGGTTGGCCAGATTGATGAGTTGTGCAGCCTGCTGCGGAGTGATGGCGTGGCCCGACTGCGCTTGCACTTCATTGATGAAAGCGTCGAGCTTGCCGCAGGCGCTCGTAGTATTTCCGGACTGTACCGCTGCGAGCGCATTCACCAGCTTGACCTTGAGGCTATTAGCAATACCGTGACGCAAATTGAACGACTCCACCAGGTCAATGAGTTGCTGTAGGAGTTCGTTTATCGAGGGGGTTACGGGAGGCCTTGAAAATGTTGCGCCC
The DNA here is from genome assembly GCA_044868105.1 of Blastocatellia bacterium. GTDB lineage: Bacteria > Acidobacteriota > Blastocatellia > UBA7656 > UBA7656 > JBFMDH01. Next base: position 15,430 of record JBIOWC010000108.1, on the reverse strand, counting down.
TTGATGTTGCGTTGATCGAAGCCGTCTTCATCACTGGTCCACACCACACGGACTCTGCCGTCCGATAGCACGGTGAGGTCGTTGAGTTGTTCAGTAACCAGCGGTGTATTGGTGATTTTATAAAGGTGGTTAGTGGTGATGTCATAGACGTAGATGTCCGTGGTGTCAAAAATGGTCGGGCGACTCTCGAAAGCGATGAGGTTGCTGGCAAGGTTTGGGTTCGCCTCGAACCCAGGCAATTGGAGCTGAACCTCTGGGCCACCGGCGACCGGGCGCCAGAAGATGTCACCATTTGAATTGCGCAGCGAGTCGTAGACCACGAGGGTGCCGTTGGTATCGGGGTTGGCTTCGGGATTGAAAGTGTTGGTTTGGGGATTTAGAGTGTCGGTATCTGAGGCCACACTTACTTGCCAAAAACTGCTGTTCCTCACCGCCTGCCAGATGTCGTTGTTGCTGGTCGAAGTGGCACTGTGCTCCCAGGTTACCACATTGCCGTCAGGTGAAACCGCAGGGTTCTGATCGTTGGCCGCGTCATTAGTGATGCGCCTTGAAGTGTTACTCGTCAAATCGTGAATGACTAACTCACCGTGCCCTTCAAGCCCGTAGTCCATATAAGCGACGGTGTTGCCGCCAATCGCCGAGCCGATGCGGGTGGTTCCCACGTCAGAGTCAATCTCGATGGGGGCGACCGCTGGAGTGGCGGTGTCGAAGACCATCACGGCGGTTTTTACGGCAGTGATTACTCGCGAGAAGACCAACTTGCTGCCGCTAATGTCGGAGAGCAGGTCGCGGGCTGAAGCCCCCAGGGGAATCGCCGCATCCGTGTTAGTAGCGAAGTTGTAGTAGCGAATCGAGAGGTCTGAGGTATAGGAGACCCAGTCGCCGCTGATATGCGGATCGTACTGGTCGCCCGCTAAGTTGTTGATGGTTACCGGAGTGAGCGTTGGCGTCAGACCATTGACCGGCACGATGGCTTGCGGAGGCGATGGTTTTTCAGTGTAGAACTGAGTCACATCGGCTGTGCATAAAGACTCTCCGCCGATGCAACCGAAATCGACGGTGACACCAGGGCGTGTGCGCCCGGCCACCTGGTCTGTTCGGAGGAAGAGGCGGGGGTTGGGCGGGGCTTCGTTCAGCTTTAGAATTTCGGCGCTTCCGTCAGCCCACCGTCGCAGCTTGAGAGTTGTCGTTTGAGAGAGCCAATCGTGAGTCACATACACAGGGTAAGTCTGGGGATCGTCCGGCACGCCTTGTCCTCGTAATGCAATAACTCTCAGACCGTTGATAACGGCGCACACGGCGATAGCGGATTTGGTCTGCCCATCATTGATGGCAACCATAAATCCGCCATCAGGACCGTTCGGTGTCACGCTACGTACCTGGAAAGCCACCGTAAGGTCCAGAGTAGTTCCCGGAGCCGCATCGGGTTCATTGGCGAACAGCCCACAAGAGTCTGCGACGTCGGCATCGGAGAACGTAATAGCATTCGGACCGAGAGCGGGTGGTTGATTACCAATTTGCATGAAGTTGGAGATGTCATTGGTATTGAGTCTAACCGCCGCCTTCGCGGGTGTGGGATTCAAAACTGCCAAGACTAAGAACACAAAAACCAATAGGCGACAGACCACGTTTTTCACGACTTGATTAAGGTTTTTCATGATTTCATCGATTATTTCCGAATACGGGTTGGCTTTTGAATGACTTCCTCGTGGCAACCAAAGCCAGTCATTCTGTAAACCCTGGGTTAGCGCCTAGCCGTTGCCTTTCCGCTATTACTGTAAAACGCCATCATCCGGATCGAGTCATTCGGATGATGGCGTCGCTAAAAGCCTATTGATCGAGAAGCCTTACTTTTGTAGTCAAGCGATAGATATTAATTTCACCCGTACATTTGTTTTTCATCCTTACACCGGTAAGGGTCCGCCCCATATTGGGGGCAAAGAAGATCTGCCATTTAGCTGAGGTCGGACTGGTATAGTTGGGGATGACATTGGCTGACGCCATAAAGCGTTCCTGGACGACTTCAAATTGATCAACTGCGGTCCCTAGAATATTCAGTTGATAGCCGTTGCCGCCGTTGCTGCCGGGATGAACCTCGGTTACGGACTGACCCGAGTCGACATAATAGATTTGGTTGGCAATCGGTTTACATTTGCCGGATTCCTGTGCCGATACTTTCTCGCCAAAGGTGTTAATAACCGTCAGGGTAATCAAGATAGATAACCCCAGAAGCATTTTCGATTTTTTCATATTTGTCTCCTTATATTCAGAACGATTGTTCAATATGCGGTCTATCTAGCCCATCATTTCTCACGGACGTTGCTGTTGAAGTATTAATTTGAATGGCGGAGGATTCCGCACCTGTCGAAACGTTAAGTTGACGGCTGCTGGCGCGCTCACCGAGGTGCCGAGGCAGTTACGGAACGACACAGTTTTCCAATACGAGAAAGGCTTTGGAATTGTAGATTCCTCCGCCAAACCCGCGAACCGTTCCTTCGACCGTGGCTTCTGTATGCGCGCTGAGCGCCGCAACCCGCGAACTCTGGGATTTGTTGAAAGTACATTTCGCCATTTTGTAGGTGGTAATCGAAGTCTTGAAAGTTAAAATAATCTGACCCTCTCTTTCGACCTCGATGGTATTAACCGTTCCATAAACCCGCACCCGTTTTCCAAGCCAAACTTGATTGGCGCGGACTTCATTGTTCTCAAATTCCTTGACCAGCGCGGCGACGTGCATCGTTGTAGCGCCAGTTGGCGGGGCTTGCGTTAAGGGTTGTTCGCGTGGCGGAGCCGGGGTTTCTGCAACCGCCTGGGTGAGTTCTATATTGCTGGTAAAAGCTGCGAGTTGCGCCATATAGGATGCGTCATTGAAGACGCCGAGGATGCTGACGGTTATTCGGCCGCTACTGATTACCGTCAAAAAGGCGAACGCTTTGCTACCCTGGAATTCGATAGCCGCGCCGCCGGCGGTTGCCGTCACGCCGTCAACCGCCTCGCTTTCGGTCTTCGGGTTGGTTTCCGCGTTGAGCGGTTGAACGACCCGACTGTTCCACTCCCGCTTGAAATCGCTTTGCGGGTTGCCGGTGCCGGTTGTCGCCCCGTAGAGCGTAATGATACAGAAGATGCCGGTGGCTCGATTGATCTCGCTATAGCCCACCACATTTCCATTGACGGTTTTTGTCCATCCCTTAGGCGGCGTGTATTGAACGATTCCCAGTTTTTCCGTTTGAGCACAGACAAATGGCGGAGCAACCGAAAATGCGATTAATAAAAGTAACGTCGGCAAATATACAAATCTTTTCTGATTATTCATCATCACCTCACTTAACATTCTTTTCGCCTTGAGAATACCTTCGAGCCGATTGCAGTTCTTTCTTGTAGCTTGAAATTCATTGAACATTCTTTTGCCCCTCCTAATACCTAACGCGACAACGCCGGCGAGAAACTGTCATTGCCCGCTCAACATATTTGGCAAAAGTGCGATAGAAGGGATTCACGTTCTCCCTTGAACGAGACAGCGGCAAAGGTGATATACTCGGCGAACCAATTTCGAACCGGCTGTCAATTCGATAGCGAAAGGTCATCAGATGCAACAGCCTACACCGAGCGAAGTGACGCGCCTGTTGAAAGCCTGGAGCAGTGGCAAGACGGAGGCATTGGATCAGTTGATACCAATTGTTTATGACGAATTGCGCGCCGTCGCTGCCCGCTATCTCAGGCGCGAGCGCCAGGACCATACCCTCCAGCCTACCGCCCTGGTTAACGAGGCCTATTTGCGGCTGATTGATCAGAAACAGGTCGAGTGGCAGAATCGCGCCCACTTTATGGGCGTCGCCGCGCAGATGATGCGCCGCATACTGGTTGATCACGCGAAGAGCTCCCATCGCGCGAAACGTGGCGGCGGCGTGCGAAAAGTAGCGCTCGATGAAGCGGTGGCTTTCAGTGACGAGCGTGCCGATGAGCTTGTTGAACTTGATGCGGCGCTGACCGCCCTTGCGGCATTCGATGAGCGGAAGAGCCGTGTGGTGGAGCTGAGATACTTCGGGGGACTCAGCGTCGAAGAGACCGCCGAGGTGTTGAAGGTTTCCGAAATCACCATTGCGCGAGACTGGAAGATGGCCAAGGCCTGGCTCTATACCTACATCGAGGGTAACCGATAATGGCGAATATGAATCCTCAGCGCTGGCAATTGATGGATGAGTTGTTTCAACAGGCTATCGAATTGCCGGCCAACGAACGCGATGACTATTTAAAGAACGCCTGTGCCGGAGACCTTTCGCTACGGGCTGAAATCGAGAAACTGATTAATGGATATGAGCGGGCGGGAAGTTTCATTGAAACCCCACTTGCGTTTGACGCCAAGACAATAGCCCTCCCCGAAACGGAAGCCGAATCCTTAACTGGTGTGCGCCTCGGCGCCTATGAAGTGATAAGGGAAATCGGGCGCGGGGGCATGGGAACGGTCTATCTGGGAGCCCGCGCCGATGAGGCGTTTCATAAGCGTGTCGCCATCAAAGTGGTCAATGCCGGATTTGACCACCAGTCAATCATTCAACGGTTCCGCAATGAGCGGCAGATTCTCGCCGCTCTCGATCACCCCAACATCGCACGCCTACTGGATGGCGGGACCACCGACAACGGGGTGCCTTATTTTGTGATGGAGTACATCGAAGGGCAGACCATCAAAGAGTACTGTGATACCCGGCAGCTGACGATTACTGAACGGCTGAAGCTGTTTCGCACAGTCTGCTCGGCAGTCCATTTCGCCCATCAAAATCTGATTGTCCATCGCGATATTAAACCGGCGAATATCCTGGTCACCACCGAAGGGATGGCCAAACTGCTGGACTTCGGCGTGGCGAAATTGCTTTCGCCCATCGCGCCGACCGGAGATATCACGGAAGATACTTCGCGCGTCATGACCCCCGAATACGCCAGCCCCGAACAAGCGCGCGGCGAAACTATCACCACCGCCAGCGATGTCTATTCGCTCGGTGTGTTGCTCTACGAATTGTTGACCGGACATCGGCCGTATCGCGTTGCCAGCCGTTCGCTGATTGAAATCATTGAAGCAATTTGTAAACAGGAACCCGCGAAACCCAGTACCGCAGTCAGCCGCACAGAGACCTTACCGGTCGCCGGCCGCAGCACCGAAATAACCATCACACCCGAAGCCGTAAGCAAGGCGCGAGACTCCGAACCTGAGCGGTTGCGCCGAGAGTTGGAAGGCGATTTGGATAACATCGTTTTGAAAGCGATGCGCAAAGAACCCGGGCGTCGGTACGCTTCGGTTGAACAGTTTTCGGAAGACATTAACCGCTACTTCCAACATCTTCCGGTGATGGCGCGACAGGATACCCTGGCTTATCGCGCGAGCAAGTTCATCGGCAGAAATAAAGCGGGTGTCGCGGCCGCTGCACTCGTCCTCATCGCCCTGGTGGCCGGCGCCCTCACGACCCTTTGGCAAGCCCACCTGGCGCGGCAAGAGCGTGACAAAGCCGAACAACGCTTTAATCAAGTGCGTAAACTGGCAAACTCTGTGGTCTTTGAACTCCACGACTCGATTGAAAATTTACCCGGTTCAACACCCGCCAGAGAGTTGTTAGTCGGAAACGCTTTAGAATATCTAGACAATTTGGCAGCTGAGGGGGGCAAAGATACCGCCTTAAAACTGGAATTGGCCGCCGCCTACGATAGGATTGGCGACATTCAAGGCGGCTTTGGGACTTCGCATTTAGGGCAACGAGAAAAAGCCGGTGAAAGCTATCGTAAAGCCCTGGCACTCAGAGAAACCTTAGTAGCGACCGAACCGGACAATATTGATTTTCGTCGCAAGCTATCAACCAGTTATATCAAGCTTGGAGACATTCAATGGATAGCGGTTGATATAAACGGGGCGCTTGAGATGTACGGCAAGGCCCTGGCAATAAACCAAAAACTTGCGGCCGATTTGCCAAACGACACCGATATTCGTTCCGATTTAGCCATGTCTCACGGGAAATTCGGGTATATGCAAGGCGTAAGCGGTAAAACGGATGAATCCTTAGAGAATACTCGCAAAGCCGTAGCCCTGATGGAAGGGTTAGCTGTTGCAGATCCCAACAACCCTAAAATCCAATCTGACCTGGCGCTCTCTTACGATAGAGTCGCAGAGATGCTCACGGGGTTAACCGATAATCATCAGGAAGCACTCTCGCTAATGCGCAAAGCTCAAGCAATAGGCGAAAAACTGGCGGCGGCTGAACCCGGCAATACCAAGTTACGACGCGGTCAGGGCGTTAGCCATTTCAATATCGCGATCGTCTCAGCAAAACTCGGGGACACCAAGACAGGATTGGATAGTTCGCGTAAAGCGTTGGCCATCTTCATGGACATCTTGTCTGCCGACCAGCAAAACGATGAATTTCGTCAGTCGGTAGCCCTGGTACAAACCTTTGTCTGCGAGATGATGATAAAAACTGGCGAAGCCGGCGATGCCATTAAACTTCTCAGCCAATCTTTGCTGACTTTGGAAAAATCCTTCGCCGCTTCCCCAAGCGATGAAATCGCTCATTTTCGCATTGCCATTACCCAACAAAATTTGGGAGAAGGTTACAGTGCCCTGGCTTCCGAAGCCAAGACCTCGACAGCGCAGCAATTGGCTCATTGGCGCGAAGCGCGTTCGTGGTTGCTGAAGAGTCAGGCCATCTATCAGGTATTTAATGACGCCGGAAAACTGGTGGGCGAAGACGCCGCCCGACTCGATTCGGTGATTACTGCAATTGCCAAGTGTGATGCTGCTATAGCCCGGCTGTCGAGGAATTAAGTATGCAGATAAAAAATCAACTTCGGTGTTAAGACGTTTTTTGAAATGGCGAATGAAAAAATTCTATCGTTGAAACACCGTCATTAGCTCGCGCCATCATTGGTTAAAACCGTCGCTTTAAGAAAAGCTGGAGACCAATCTTTTTTTTGATTATACTCATTCCAGTTAAGCGTCTCACCTTAAAATCAAAAACTCGCGACGGTGATTAACTGAATTATGAATCTTAGAAGTCAACGAATAAATAAACGCCTGCTCATGCTTTCCTGGGGATGTCTTAGTCTGCTTGGTCTTATTTTTTGTTCGTCAAGCTCATTAGCTCATCAAGAGGCCCCGGACGCTGCAAATTTGCTTAGCCCGGTTTACAAATCAACCGATTCAGGGGTGACCTGGACAGGTATCAACAATGGGTTGGAAGTTCGCGACGTGTATGATTTAGCGGTTGACCCCCAGGCGAGCGCCACGATTTATGCGGGGACGGAGCGCGGGATTTATAAAACCACAGACGGCGGCAATCAATGGAATGTGGTTGCCGGAATCGTGACCCTTTTTCGTATTCAGGAATTAACCGTTGACCCCGTTAACTCGGCAAATGTTTACGCCCTGGGAAGTGTGCAGTTTGGCGCCGCCGGAGCTTTCCTGTTAAAAAGCCTGGATGGGGGAAGCACTTGGAAACCGATCAGCTTAAAAAACCTCGGCTTTGAATTTAGTAATCTAATCATTGACCCGAAAGCTCCCTCTACCTTGTACCTGAGAGATTATTTGCACGTCTTTAAAAGCTCTGACAGTGGCGAACATTGGACGGCGGTTCATACGTCTCCAGGCACAGGAGATGTCCGTTACCCAGCATTTTTAAGTATCGATCCAAATCAATCGTCCCTGCTTTACGCCGCGAGTTCGTCGCGTATTTTCAAAACCCACGATGGCGGCGGGAGTTGGGCTGCAGTAGACATAGATGAAATCTCCAGTGTGGTCGGCTATTCAACCCGCGTGCTACCTCACCCGTTGAACTCATCTGTCATCTATCTGCAAAATTTATCGGGGAGACTGGCTAAAAGCCAGGACGGCGGCAATACCTGGACCATTGTCCCCAACAGATTGCCGGTTTACTCGCTGAGCATTGACCCCTCTAACCTTTCGACTTTATACACCGCGTTTCGACCAGTAGACGGTTTTTTATCACTCTATAAAAGCAGCGATGGCGGGATCAATTGGCTCATAACCAGCCTCCCGTCATATCAGGCCGGCTATTTTAATGAGATAAAATTGACCTTCGACCCGACGAATCCATCAACCCTTTATGCGGGACTGACCAAATTGAAAGGATTGATTGAACAATCCCAGCAAATCGACAGGCCTTGGATTTTGGGCTTCGCCGTGAAGGGTAAAAAGTTGTTTGTTTATGGCGAGAGTTTTGATACCGGCGCTGTCATTTTACTGGACGGAGAAGCGCAACCTACTAAGCTTGATACGTCCACCTTTTTCAACAACCTTGTCACTAAAACCGGAGCCAAACGCATCAAGAAAATTCCGGAGACAAAAATTCAAATTCGCAATGCCAACGGCAAACTTTCTCAAGAGATGACATTTTGGCCGCCGCTCAATTAAAAAGAGGCTATTGAGTTCGCTTGATAAAATCAACGATGACCTCGGCTAACGCTTCGCCTTTATCTTCCTGCAAAAAATGCCCCGCCCCGATGATGGTCGTGTGCGGTTGCCCCAAAGCGCCGGGTATCAACTTCTGAAAGACTTTATCGCCGCCACGTGTGATGGGGTCGCTGTCGCTAAAGGCACAAAGAAACGGCTTCGTCCATTGCCTCAAAACTTCCCAGGCTTTGCGATTGGCCGCCGATGCCGGATTATCCGGCGTAACGGGCACGAGGAGTGGAAAGGCGCGGGCCCCGGCCTTGTAACGCTCATCGGGGAAGGGTGCATTATAGGCGTCGACCACGGCTTGCGATAGTTGATTCACCACAGCGCCTTTGACAATGCCGCCGGCGTGAAAATCGGGAACCGTTTGTGAATACTCACGCCACCGCAAAAAAGCTTCCGAAGGCTCGTGGTCGCCGGTCGGCAAAAAGGTATTCGCCGCGACGAGTCGCGAAAAGCGTGCCTGGTTTTCAGCCGCTACGCGCAAGCCAATCAAGCCGCCCCAATCCTGACCGACAAGCGTAATGTTTGTGAGGTTGAGTTGTTTGATGAACCCGGTGATCGCCTCAACATGAAATAGATAAGAATAATCATTTCGGTTTATGGGTTTATCGGACCGCCCGAAACCGAAGAGGTCAGGGGCAACGGCGCGATGACCTGCGGCGCTGATTAGTGGCAGCATCTTGCGATATAGAAAAGACCACGAAGGTTCTCCGTGCAAAAGCAGAACCGTTTCGCCGCTGGCCCCGGCTTCATCAAGGAAATGCATACGCAGACCCATTAATTCCAAATAGTGCGGCGCAAAATGGTAATCGGGAAGATTGGCAAAGCACTCATCGGGTGTTCTTAAAAATTCCATACCCCTATCTTAAAGGAGAAAGGGAGAAGGGGAGAAGCGATGACGGCGTGAAAAGGTGATGCGGCGGCTCAAATTTTAGTCGCCGGTTTGGCAAATGGATGAACGGAAAGGGGCGAGTTTAATTACCAAAGGCGGGCCTTTAATTTTAAAGGCTGCGGGATAAGTATTCCTCCATCGTCGCAGCCTTTGTATTCAATACCCAGGCGATGACCAGTCACCTTGAGCAGTTATTAAAGCCCATCTCATCCCTGCCGTCGTCCGGTTAATTTGCCGGCGGTTTATTTTCGTTCGCCTCGTGGCGCTTTCTGCGCTGTTCGCGCCTGGCCGTGAGTTCTTCGCGGGTGATAAAGCCATCGTGATTGGTATCGAACCGGTCAAAGGCTCGCGGTCGCCGTTGCCATTCGTCGCGCGAAATTTTCTGGTCCTGGTCTCTATCCATTTGCGCGAGCCTCTGTCTGAATTTCTCGCGACGATTTTTTCCCTCCCGATTGGCTCTCGGCCGATTCCCCTGCTCAAGTTGGGCGGGCGGATTTTGCTCCGTTTGCTGGCTTGACCGGGTTTGGGCGAACGTCATATTTGCCGCCAGCATCAAGCCCAGACAGCTAAAGAGAACTGAAAAAATTTTCATTAAATTAAACCTCCGATTATTAAGCGATGTCTGTTAGACACCCTTAACCGAGGTTTAGTTTGAAAGTTTTGCAAGTTTAAGAAAACGGCTCGCCGATTTAAGAGGCCGTCTTGCTTTGCGGATAGGTGAGTTTAGCGACCTCTGAAATGAACTCATCGGGATTGATGGGTTTGGTTAAAAATCCTTGAAACCCTTTCGATAAAGCGCGTTCACGTTCATCATGAAGCGCGTAACCGGTCAAGGCCAGCGCCGGGATTTGCTCGCCATTATTGGAGCTTCGCAATTGCGTGATAAAGTTATAGCCATCCTGGTCCGGCATCCCCAGGTCGCTCACAATGAGATGCGGTTGCCAGGTTTGCAAAATCTCTAAAGCTTCCTTGACCGAGCCGGCGGCTTCAACCTGGGCTCGATGTTGGGTGAGCAGAAAACAGGTGAGTTCAAGCGTGTCGGCCGAATCGTCAATGACCAGAACCCGCAGACCATCAAAATTCTGGTGATTAAATAGCGGCTGATGAACCAAACTCTGAGCCGCCATTCCGGTGGTCTTGAGATTGTTCTGGGCAATTATCTGTAGCGGGAATTCAACCGTAAAGGTTGCGCCCTTACCTGCCCCCTCGCTTTCCGCCCAGACGCTGCCCCCATGCATCTCGATGATGTGGCGAACAATGGCTAACCCCAGTCCTAAGCCGCCGTGTTTGCGGGTCATTGACCCATCGGCCTGACGGAAACGGTCGAAGATAAATGGAATGAACGCCGGGTCTATTCCTTGTCCGTTATCGCGCACCTGCAAACGCATGGCTGCCTGGTCTTGACGCAGGGAGACGATGATCCGCCCACTGTCGGGCGTAAACTTCACGGCGTTACTCAACAGATTCCAGATGGCCTGTTGCAGGCGCGTTGAATCGCCCAGCATGGGCGCCCCCTCGCGCTCGATGTCCAGTTGCAATTCGATGTTTTTTACTTCGAGCACGGGGCGCAGCGTTTCGATGGTGGCTTTGATAATGGTTTCCAGCGTAATGATCTCTAGTTGAAACTGGAATTTGCCGGAGATGATACGCGAAACATCAAGAATGTCTTCGATGAGCTGCGCCTGCACTTTGGCATTTCTTTCTATGGATTCCATAGCGGTCGCAGCGGTCTCCGGGTCGGCGCGGCCGCTATTGATGATTTTGACCCAGCCTAAAATCGCGTTCATTGGGGTGCGCAATTCGTGTGACAGGGTGGCGAGAAATTCATCCTTCAAGCGATTGGCGGCTTCGGCATCGGCGCGGGCGCTCTGTTCGCGAACCAATAATTCCTCGCGCTCTCTTTCGACGCGTTTGCGTTCGGCAATTTCAATCTCCAAATTGGCAATGGCGGTTTGTAATTGCGCTGTACGGTCTTCAACCCGGCGTTCGAGATTTAAATTGAGGTCGTCCAATTTGCTGTTGGTTTCGCGCAACAGATCAGCTTGTTGTTTGATTTCAGCCGTCATGCGATAGAGGTCAATAAAAAATCGCGCTTTGGCTTTGAGGATTTCCGGCTCTACGGGTTTGAAGATGTAATCCACCGCCCCCAGCGAATAGCCTTTGGCGATATTGCTTTCGTTTTGATAGAGCGCCGTAATAAAGATAATCGGGGTAAATTGCAGCTTTTGAACCTGCCGCATCAAGGCGGCAACCTCAAATCCATCCATCAGCGGCATGTCCACATCCAGCAAAACCACCGCGAACTCTTCATCAAGTAAACGTCTGAGCGCCTTCTTACCGGAATTGACCGTGACCAGATTTTCGTTCAGGTCTTCTAAAATCGCGCGCATGGCAATGAGGTTGGCTTCATTATCGTCTACCAGCAGTAAATTAACCTTTGTTTTTTCTTCCATACAGACTCTTATGAAAACGCGCGAAGCGTCGCATTTGTGTGAAGAGTCACGGGGGCAAGTAAAATCTCTTCCATTATAAAGCGGCTTACCCGAGGTAAGCCGCTCTGGTTTTGGAAAAATTTATTGAAAAGCCCAAACCCGCAAGGCCGCCAGTAACTGGTCGGTATTGACCGGTTTGGAAATATAGTCCGAAGCCCCGGCATCTATACACTTTTGTCTATCGCCTTTCATTGCTTTAGCCGTAATCGCAATAATCGGCATATCTCGATAACCTTCCAGCGCGCGAATCTCGCGCATCGTTTCATACCCGTCATACTCCGGCATCATCATATCCATCAGCACCACATCGATGCCCTCTGTCTGCCTGAGCATTTCAATGGCGCTCTTGCCATTGTCGGTCGACAGCACTTCGATGCCGTAATTTTCCAGGAGGCTGGTGAGGGCAAAGATATTGCGAATATCATCGTCCACAATGAGCACCTTCTTGCCGGCCAGCATCCGATTGGGACTGTACAAATCCGACAGCATGCCCCGTTTGCCTTCCGGTATATTTTGTACGGCGCGGTGCAGAAACAGCGCTGTTTCACTGAATAATTGTTCCGGCGACAGCGCCTCTCGAATTGTCAGTTGCTCCATAATTTGCTGGAACCGGGTTTCTTCCTGTTGCAATAAATCAATCTGACCTTGCAAAACGACCGGCATATGAAACATTTCCGGTTGCTCGGCCAGGGTTTCCAAGACCCGCAGGGCGGCTTTATCCGGCAATCGCGCATCCAGCAATAAACAGTCGGCGCGCTCTTTACCGAGCACTACCAGCCCATCTTCAAAGGTCGTGGTTGCGGTGATGCGAATATCATTATTGCCGATGAGATCCAGAGTGTTGCGCAATTCTTCGGTGTCTTGCGCCACCACCAACAAATGCTTATTCGGCTTTTCAACGAACTCTTTGATTTGCGCCATGACCCCTTCGACCCCTTCGGTGCTGACCGGTTTATCGCTTTGCGCGAAGGCGCCGTAATTCTGCCCGATGTGGCCCTTGGAGAGGGTTGCGGCGGATAGCACATGAACTGGAATATGGCGCGTACTCAGGTTGACTTTCAAACGGTCAAGCAGCACCCAGCCATTCATATCCGGCAGATTGATATCCAGCGTGATCGCCAACGGGCGGTAGAACTCCGCAAACGTGAGCGCCATCTCCCCGCTATCCGTGATAATGCACTTGAAACCCTGTTCCTGTGCGGCGCTCAGCAGAATGCGCGCGTAGTTATAATCGTCTTCGACAATCAACAAAACGCGGTCTCCGGGTTCAATCTTCTCGCGGTCATCGAGCAATTCGTGAACCGCAGACTCGTTATGTTGAGCCTGCGCTTTGACCAAAGTGGGGGCTGAAATTTGATTTCCAGGTTCCACCGTGCGGCGATTGAATGGCGTGGTGTTTTGTAGCTTGTAACGCAGTGGCAGAAAGAGCGTAAACGTGCTGCCTTCATCCACCTCGCTCTGCAACGCCATCTCACCGCCCAAAAGTTGGGCCAGTTCGCGGCTGATTGCCAGACCCAAGCCGGTGCCGCCGTATTTGCGACTGGTTCCCCCTTCAGCTTGTTGGAAAGCCTCAAAAACAATCTTCTGTTTGGAGGCCGGAATGCCAATGCCGGTGTCGGACACCGCAAAAGCGATAACCTCTTCGGCCTCGTTGAGCGAACGATTATCGGCGTTCCATCCGCCCGTCACTTTTTCGATGTGCAGGACCACTTCGCCGCGTTCGGTGAATTTCAAAGCGTTGGACAAAAGATTCTTGAGAACCTGTTGCAATCGTTTGGAATCCGTGAGCATGGCTTTAGGTAAGTTGTCCGCCAGTTCAATGTGATAGCGCAGCCCTTTGCGCTCAAACTGGTGCCGGAAGACGCGCTCCATCTGTTTCTGAATCTCGTTAAATGGCAGGTCTTGTAAATCTAGCGTAACGGTGCCCGACTCAATCTTCGAGATGTCGAGAATGTCGTTAATCAACCCCAACAAATCGTGACCGGCATTTTGAATGGTGCGCGCATACTCGCGTTGTTTATCGTCGAGGTTGCCTTGCGGATTTTCGGCGAGTTGCTGCGCCAGGATGAGCAAGCTGTTAAGCGGCGTGCGCAACTCGTGCGACATATTCGACAAGAATTCCGATTTGTATTTTGAAGTGACAGCCAGTTGTTCGGCTTTCTCTTCAAGGGCGCTTTTGGCGAGTTCGACCTCCTGATTCTTCTGTTCGACTTCAATCTTTTGTTCTTCAAGAAGTCGCGCTTTGTCTTCAAGCTCTTCGTTGGTTTTCTTGAGAATTTCCTGTTGGCTCTGCAGTTCCTTGGCGAGCGATTGGGATTGTTTGAGCAAATCTTCCGTACGGGTACTGGCTTGAATGGTGTTGATGACGATACCCAAACCTTCGGTCAATTGTTCAAGGAATGATTGATGCGTTGCATTGAAGCGCTCGAATGAAGCGAGTTCAATGACCGCCTTGGGCTCACCTTCAAAAAGCACCGGCAAGATGATGACGTTGAGCGGTGAAGCTTCGCCAAGCCCGGAATTGATTTGCACATAATCGGGCGGCACATTGGTCAGCAAGATGCGTTGTTTCTCGAGCGCCGCTTGACCGACGAGACTTTCACCAAGGCGCAAGGCATTGGAAATCACGCGGCGTTCGCGGTAACCATAACTGCTCTTCATCTTCAAAACCATCTCGCCTTCCTCATCGTTTTCGATAATGTAAAAGATGCCGTGCTGCGCGCCTACGAGGGGGGCGAGTTCCGAAAGCGTGAGCTTCGAAACTTCGAGCAAGTCGCGTTGCCCTTGCAGCAGGCGGGTGAATTTGGCGATGTTGGTTTTCAGCCAGTCCTGTTCAGAGTTGGTCTGCGTGGTCTCCTTGAGGTTGCGAATCATTTCGTTAATGTTGTTTTTGAGTTCTTCGACTTCGCCGCGCGCGCCGACTTGAATGGTGCGGCTCAAGTCGCCTTTGGTCACGGCGGTTGCCACTTCGGCAATGGCGCGTACTTGAGTCGTCAAATTTTCAGCCAACTGATTGACGTTGTCGGTCAAGTCGCGCCAGGTTCCCGCAGCGCCCGGCACCACTGCCTGACCTCCGAGACGGCCGTCCACACCGACTTCACGCGCCACACCCGTTACCTGGTCGGCAAAGATGGCCAGCGTGTCAATCATGTTGTTGATGGTTTCGGCAAGCGAAGCGATTTCGCCTTTTGCCTGCACCGTGAGTTTCTGTTTCAAGTCGCCGTTGGCCACAGCGGTAACGATTTTAGCGATACCACGCACCTGGTCTGTCAGGTTAGCGGCCATCGAGTTGACGTTATCGGTTAAATCTTTCCAGGTGCCGGAAACACCGGGGACTTCGGCCTGCCCGCCGAGTTTACCTTCGGTACCGACTTCGCGCGCCACACGGGTCACCTCTGCAGCGAAGGAATTGAGCTGGTCAACCATGGTGTTGATGGTATTTTTGAGTTCGAGAATTTCACCCTTCACGTCCACCGTGATTTTCTTCGAAAGGTCGCCGCTGGCGATGGCGGTGGCGACCTGTGCGATGTTGCGGACTTGAGAGGTGAGGTTCGACGCCATGAAATTGACATTGTCGGTTAAGTCTTTCCA
>JBIOWC010000107.1:0-5416 GCA_044868105.1 Blastocatellia bacterium | reverse complement strand
CCTGAAAACGAGATAATGTTGTAACGGTCACGCGGCGATAGCGATTCCACACCGAATTTCAAAGCTGCTCTTGCCTTGTCAATCTTTTCGCCGCTCATCGAACCCGACGTATCCAACACGAAGACGATGTCTTTCGCCACACGTTCTTGTTCACCGATGTTGGATTTCGGCGAGATGAGCATCAGGAAATACCCGTCCTTACCGGGTTCGCGATGGGTCAGGAGCGATAAACCAAATTCTTTTTCCGAGAGCGAGTAATAGAGCAGAAAATCTTTCTGGGTATCTGCGCCAGTGCCTTCAAAACTGAGGCGGGCTTTGCGTTCCCCATCTTTCGACACCGAAATTTTATGTGATGGCGAAAAGATATTTTTCAAATCTACGGGCGAGTTGATTTCAATACTGGCAGCAATCTCTTTAATGGGTTGTTGTTGAATGCGCCGTCCCGAACCGAGTTCATAACGATAACTGACAGTGCCGCCCTCATTTTTTAATACCTGTGAATAGGTTAATTCAATTTTCTTTGTGCTATGCGGTTCAATCGGAAACACATTGGCCTGAAATAAATCCTTGCCAACATATTCCAATAACCCCGGGTCAATCTGCCGCCGCACAATTTCATTATAGATTTGTCGAGCCTTGGTTTTTTCCATGACTTCGCCCGATAGCCGTTTGTTGCCATCATAGATGGCGAAATCGGCAAGCGAGGCGCTTTCAGGAATGGGGAAAAAGTAAGACCCTTCCAAACGGTAAGGGCTTTCATTCTCAAAGACCTGTTCAACTTTCGTCGTTGAAACCTGCGAATCAATGCGGGTGGTAATTTTTACCGATTTAACATTGAGGACGCGGGGAATGGGCACCGGTCGCGGCGGTCTGGGGATAGGCGGGCAACGATGACATTCATCGGGAATGATAACGCCTTGCCCAAAAGCTGCGCCGCCAAACAGAACCACAAAAGCGAGTAGCACGATTATCCTTAATTTCATCTCTTATTCTCCTTCTTCATTTTGGCGCTCGATGATTCAATGAACCAATTAGAGGAACAATTGTTCCGCAAAAATATTGCAAATTTATTTTAGTTGGGCAGCCAGATTGCAGACGGAGCAGCGCAGAAAGATGTAATGGATAATGTCAGCAAACAAAAATGAAGGCGGAAGACTCACGGTATTTTATTACTAAAATTCCAGCCCGTGCTCTGGTTGAGTCTTCCGCTACTCGTTTGAACGGGCATTGAAGCAATTCCTTGCAATTTTTTTCAACGGAAAGCAAAAATATTTTCCTAAATATTCCCAGCCCGCTCTTCAGCCCGTCTTTTACTCATCTTTGAAATGAGCAGCAAGGTGGGATCCATCACAGAAGGGTTTGTTAGCCGATGCGCCACACCTGCAGAAAGCGGTTTTATTGGTTCGCACAGTCTCATTTCCGTATTTGTCTTGCAAACGTAACGCGCCGTAAACCACCAGCGGCCCATTGGCTAAAACTTCGACCCGAGTTTCTAAAAAGTCGTCGGTCTTCTCGACCTGCTCATTCATAAAATAGCTGAGCGCGCCCGACGGGCACTTTTCTACTTGCGCGATAATTCGTTCACTGGTTGCGCCCTGCATGTTTACCCAAGGTCTGGCTTGAGCGTTGAAAACCTCGCCCAACCCGCTCACGCAATTGGCTGAATGTATGCAAAGGTCAGATTTCCAAACAACGGTGACTTCGCCATTGGTATAATTTTTTTGCGTCATTCCACCTTCCCTTTCAAGCGTTGAAGGAACGGTCACAGGTTTGCGATCAAAGACTGCTTCCTCAACGCCAGCCTCCCTGGTATTACTTTGAATCAACCCAGGCGGTGTACCAAAGGTTTGCCAACATCTGGGAACCGGCAGCCAACCGTTTAGCGACAAATTGTTTCGATTCCGGCCTGGTATTGCTCGGCTCCCAGCGCGCTGTCTTGTCCATTTCATAAAGCGATTTAACGTGACTATAGGAATCGAAGAGATACTTCAGGGTATCGGCAAATGGGTCTTTGAGTTTGGTTGCGGTATTGACTAGCGCCGCGAAATCTTCAGCTTTGATTTGCGCTTTGACATACTCGCCTTCAAATCGCCAGTGCAAAGGCTCGCGGGTCATCAAGTCGGGATTCGCGCTCCCGCTCCAGCCATTGTAATGAATGGTGGTATGGAGGGGTTGCGCGCCGTCGCCAACATAGTGGCCCAAAACGCCAGCGTAATAGATGATGTTTTGCTCAATCTGTTCACGGTCAGCTGCGAGTTGGGCGGCATGTGCGGGATTATTCTCTGCAGCTTTTTTATTTTCGCGCCAGAGACGAAAGAGGACTTGAATCTTCTCGTACCACTCAAGAATTGAATAGGGCAGAAAGCCGATGTCTTTGGGGTCTTTCCCCTGAGCGTGCAACCAGTCGCTGAATTTATAACGGTCATTCGGCAAATCGGCAAAATTTTCCGGCTTATCAATATCAATAAAATGGTCTGGGGCGTTGACTTCACGAAGCGCGAAAAAGAGTTCTTTATTATCACGCCAGCGGTCAGGTTCTGGGCCTAAAAATTCAAGCCTGACAGCAGCATTCTTGAAAAACGCGGGCATATCCTCAGGCATTTTTTGCGCTGCCACGCGATTGACATAACGATGCCCTTCATCACCCCAGGCATAGGTTGGTGGCGCAAACGTAAAGGAGCAAATTATCATAAATAGTAAAAAGAGTACTGGCTTATTATTATTTTTCATCAGCAAGTTCCTTTGATTGGTTTTTAAAGAGAAGGATTTTATAGTGAATTCCAGGTCATTGCGAAGCCGCAGGATGATTTAGCCTGTTTTTAATTTCCGTCAGGCTGCCGAGTTTGATTCTGGCCGCTGAAGTAGTTGATGCCGGCCCATTTGCAAATCAAACTGTAAAGCAGAATAAAAATCACCCCTCCCAACATCCATCCGACAACTGTTTGAGCCACAAAAACCTGAATGGATCGTATTCCCCCAAAACGCGAAGCCATCACCCCTCCAAAGCTGACGCCAAAGATCAAGGTTAACCCAATTAATATGAGCCATATCATGATTTTCAACCTACTGCTAAATCCTTGTCTTTCCGATATAGTTTGAACAGCTACGCTACCAAACCATTGCCGGAACCAATAGGCAAGCAATCCCAAACCGATAATTGTACTGAGGTGTTGTAACAAGGCGAAAAGTTTAACTTCATATGATCGAACCTTGAATAAGGTTGTATTTAGCACTGCCCAACTTTCAACAACCCGACCATGTTCGTGTGTGAATGAATCCCAGATGATATGCGTCAATGCCCCAAGGATGACGGCTATAATTAAGACAGCAAATTTGTTTAATGGGGTGAAAGAAAATTTTGTCGAATTGGCAACCAGGCGTTTTTGTATACGGCCTGGCAACAAATACAAAAGCGGTTCTTTCACGACCGCATGAAAAATTCCCAAAGCCAAGAGGCTTACGGGCAAACAGAAAAGAAAAACTCCGCTCAAAGTATGGCTAAAAATACTGAGGCGTGTAAGGGGGAAAAAGTATTTAAAGTCAGGCGAGAAACTGCCGATAACCAGAGCAGAAAGCGGCAGGGGGTTCTTTGATATTCTTTTAAACGGTATAACGGCGGCCGCGTGCGATATAGTAAACGGCATTCCCAATGATTCCCTACCGAAATTCGGCGTCTAATCTTCCGTATGTTCTTCGCCATCGTAATGCAAAACTAAAGGCTCATCATCCACAACGGTTTCAAGATGCACGTCCCGCCCCCAGAGTTTTTGGATGTATTCAAGCGTCTTATGGGCATATTTCATATCGAGTTCAACGCCTTCAAAGCGGTGTTGCAAATAGAGTTCACGATTGCGGTCATAATCGCCGTCAATGACATCAATGTAAGGAAAGCCGAAGTTGGTCATATTGGCAACCAGTTGGTTACGCACTTTTTCCCAGCGTTTTTCTGTGACCGTCCATTCCTCTTCATCAACCAATTCGTAAACAAAGAGATCAAGTTCCTCGCAGAGTTCTTCGGTCAGGTAGTTGCGCAAGAATGAAGTATCGTTTTCGGTTTCGCGCACTTCAAAAATCTTATCGCGCCCTTCCCCGCCGACCAGCCAGAGTTTGTCGCGGTCTGCTTGCGAAGGGGTTTCCCAACGCTTTTCGATATCTTCCCAAATCTTATAGCCGAGATAATAAGGGTTGAGTTGCCCTTTATGCGGCGACACCACGCCCGCATGCAGTTCGGCAAACTCCAGGTGATCATTGGTCGGCAAATCCATCTCCCGCATGATGCGTGAATGCCAAATTGAATTATGGTTTATAAAACCGTTTGCAACATAGGCGTGTTTTTCATCAACCGTTATATCAAAAACATCCTCGCAGCCGGGTTCGATGGAGACAATCTCATCGGTTTTATCTTCTCTCTTAAACCAGAGATGGCTTGCCAGGTAACCTCTTAAAGCCGCTTGTTTGCGAGTTAAAGAAAATCCAATCTCTTCGTAAAACCGGTTTGCCGAAGCGCCGGTAATCTCAAGCTGAAGACAATCGTTTGGGTGGTGGCGCTGGGTGGAAAGAATCCCATAATTCAATAAAATAATTTGCACCGCGCAAATCAAGGCCTTGCTTGATGAAGCAAGCCGGATACCCTCTTTACCAGCATAAGCATCCGCATCAAAGTAACCTCTTAAAAAGGCCGAGACGA
Organism: Blastocatellia bacterium; assembly: GCA_044868105.1. GTDB lineage: Bacteria > Acidobacteriota > Blastocatellia > UBA7656 > UBA7656 > JBFMDH01. Next base: position 729 of record JBIOWC010000107.1, on the reverse strand, counting down.
CCTCTTTAGGCGAGCGCAAAATAAGCGTCGGAATCTTTTTGGTTCTTGCCTTATCTTCCAGATTAATCCCGATGGCGGCGAGTAACACATTCAACTCACGAGAATGAACGACGATTCGATAGCGCCCGCCATTTTCTGTCCCGTCCCAGTTGACTTTCGCCTGCAATCCCAGAGAGTTTTGTATTACCTCAGCTAAAAGCAGGGAAAGCTCTTTATCACCGCAGGTCAGACAAATGCCCGATTTTGTTCTATTTCCATCACCGACGAAATACCCTAACAACCAAGCCAATTCTACGTCTAATACGCCAGTTGTGGTTAAAGCTCTTCGAGTAGCTAATACTTTTCCTTTCCAACCCGATTGATAGTCAGTGTGATGGATGGCTTCTTCAATCTCCACATTGCTTCTTGTCACTTTCCCCTGCAAATAACGATGCACGGTAGCGGTAGAGAGGCCTATTAATGAAGCAACGTCGGTCAGGCGTGGGGATGGTTGAGAGCCCAAAAATGGCAATATCTGTTTCTCTTTTGCCCATACATTCGACCCATAATCAAGGGCCAACCGGTCGCCTGCTTTTATATCTTTCAGATAAAGCCACTTGCCATCTGCTAACAAGACACGATGTTTCAAGGCTCCTTCAATCGTAAACCCTCTGCGCGTATGAATGCGGATTGTCGGGACTTTTTCTTCTTTATGAAAATCGGTAATGGCATGGATTTCACCCTGGCCAC
>JBIOWC010000106.1:0-5749 GCA_044868105.1 Blastocatellia bacterium | reverse complement strand
CTTTCGGAATATCGTCGAGAAAGGCGACGCTTTTCGGGCATTTGAAATCCGCCAGTTGTTCACGACAAAATGCGAGTATCTCTTCTTCGCTGGCCGCCTCACCGGCTTTCAACACGATGAACGATTTCACCTCTTCGCCATACAACTGATGGGGTACGCCGACGGTCGCCGCGTCTTTGACCTTCGGATGTTGATATAACACTTCATCAATTTCACGCGGATAGATGTTTTCGCCGCCGCGAATAATCATGTCACTTTTGCGGTCAACGATGAAATAAAAGCCCTCTTCATCGCGATATCCCAAATCGCCCGAATGAAACCAGCCCGAACGAAAAGCCTCTTGGTTTGCCGCGTCATTTTTGTAATACCCCCTGGTAATGTTGGCGCCGCGCAAAACGATTTCGCCAACCTGATTTGCCGCCAGTTCGTTGTCGTCATCATCAAAAACTTTCATCTCATTGCCGATAGGCAGGCCTACTGAACCGACTTTGCGCCGCTCATCAATGGGATTAAAAGTTGACCGGCAACTGGTTTCCGAAAGCCCGTAACCTTCGATGACCTGGCAATCAAATAACCCTTCATAGGTCTTCATCACTTCAACCGGCACTGGCGCCGAACCGCACAGCGCAAATCTGAGCGACGAGGTATCACACCCATCCGGCACGCCTTGCGGATAGGTGTGGTTCAGCAAGGAAAGCATGGTGGCGACGGAACCGAAATAGGTCACCCCGTATTTTGCGATAATCTGCCAATGACGCGAGGCGCTGAATTTTTCCGCGAGCACAATGCTCGCGCCGGCGGTGAGCGCCGCAAGTCCTGTGGTCATCAAAGCGTTGACATGAAAAAGCGGCATAATCATCAGCGACCTGTCCGTTTCCGAAAGCTTTAACCAATCGGCAATCTCTTTGGCATTAATCAATAAGTTTCCGTGCGTGAGCAATACGCCTTTCGGTTTGCCGGTCGTTCCTGATGTGTAAATGATAAGCGCGACATCCTCGGATTTTGGATTTTGGATTTTGGATTTTGGATTTGTGGATGACGTTTCCTCATCATATTGCAAATTCTTGCCTGAGGGCTCCTGCTTAGCGCATCCTAAATCCTGAATCCTGAACCCCGAATCCTCTATAACGATTATGTGGCGAAGCGTCGGAAGCTGAGGGCACGCTTCTTCGAGGCGCGGCAGCAAATCCGGTTGTGTGATGACCACGGATGATTCGGAGTTCGAGATGATGAATTCGATTTCGTGCGACTTCAGATGCGCGTTGACGGGCGCAGCCCAGGCTCCGAGTTTGAAACACGCGAAATAGAAAATCAGATATTCGGCGGAATTGGTTAAATAGAGACTTACGCGGGCGCCTTTTTGAATGTTTAACGAAGCGAGCAAAGCGGCGGCGCGACACACTTCCGCGTCGAAGGCTCGATAGGTAAATACCCGTCCGTCCTTTTCTGAAAAGAGAAACTCTTGGTCGGGAAACCGACCAACGCGGGTTTCCAGTAGCTCATTGATATTCGTAAATTGCTGTTCGGACATGAGGCTCATCTTAGCGAAATTCAAAGCAAAATTCACAGAAGGAATCGGAAATTTTCAGGTTAGTAAAAACCGCCAATGACCTGGCGGCGGCAAATTGCTTGATCGCAGAATGCGAACTCCCAGGGGAATGTCCACTGGTATTACAAACCATAAAATTTTCGGCTAAACCTCGGCCACAAGAGCCTTCATCCGGCACCGATTTTATCGGCGATGTTGTAAGAAATATTCTGTCTCAGGGCGATTGACAAATCTTGAAGCAATCAATCAAAGTTGACGGCGCTGAAAATCGAAACCTGTATTCATCAATCCAAATAAAAAGGAGTAATTAGAGAGATGCCGCTTACCGATGAATTATCAAATCTTGATGCCACGGCTCAGGCCGAACTGGTGCGCAAAAAAGAGGTCAAACCCCTTGAATTAGTCGAAGCAACCATTGAACGCATCGAACAAGTTAACCCGCAACTTAACGCCGTGGTCACCAAGATGTACGACCAGGCGCGCGCCGCTGCAGCGAGCGAACCGACCGACGCACCGTTTGCGGGGGTGCCGTTTTTGCTCAAGGATTTGCAGGCCGCATATGCGGGGGTGCCGATGTCTGCCGGGTCGAAATATCTGAAAGATTTCAAGCCGAACGAAGACAGCGAACTGGTGGCGCGGTACAAACGCGCAGGCTTGATTGTGGTCGGCAAAACCAACACGCCGGAATTCGGTATCTTGCCAACCACCGAACCCGATTTGTTCGGTGCGGCGCGCAATCCCTGGAATACCAATCAGGCGACCGGCGGCTCATCGGGCGGTTCGGCGGCGGCGGTCGCCGCGCGGATTGTGCCGATGGCGCATGCCAATGATGGCGGCGGTTCGATTCGCATTCCGGCTTCGTGTTGCGGGGTGTTCGGCCTCAAACCGACGCGCGCCAGAAATCCCTTGGGGCCAAATTTCGGCGACATGTTCAGCGGGCTGGTTGCCGAACACGCGGTTACGCGTACCGTGCGCGACAGCGCGGCCTTGCTTGATGCCTCGTCGGGCGCGGCGCTCGGCGACCCCTATGCGGCGCCCGCTCCGGCGCGCCCCTTCGCTCAGGAAGTCGGCCAAGAGACCGGCAAACTCAGAATTGCTTTTACAACTCAAGCGCCGCTCGGCACGCCGGTTCACGCCGACTGTCTGGCAGCCGTCGAAGACGCCGCGAAGTTGCTCACCGATTTGGGACACCAGGTTCAGGAAGCCGCGCCGCCGATCAATGGCGAAATGATGGTGAAAAGTTTTATGGCCATCTGGGCCGCCGGGCTGACCTGGACAATTCATAGCTTGAGTTATGCGGTCGGCCGTATGCCCGCTGAAGGCGAACTCGAACCCGGCACGGTAGCGCTCAATGAAATGGGCAAAAAAGTGAGTGCGGCGGACTATTTGCTCGCCGTGCAATATATTCAAATCCTCGGTCGGCAAATCGCCGCCTTCATGAACGACTATGATGTCTTGCTTACCCCGACACTGGGTTCGCCGCCGCTCGCCATAGGGTCGTTCGCGCCGACCGCAGAAGACGCGATGGCGGGAATGCGCGTCGCCACGGCGTTCGTGCCCTTTACGCCGATTTGTAACGCTACAGGACAACCGGCCATGTCCGTCCCGCTTTACTGGAACGCCGCAGGCCTACCCATCGGCACACATTTTATCGGCCGATTCGGCGACGAAGCGACGCTCTTTAGACTGGCCGCCCAACTTGAACAAGCACGCCCCTGGGCCAATCGTCGCCCGCCAGTCAGCGCTTAGAATAGTGATTTACAAAGTGCAGCACGAAAGTATCAAGTGTCAGTCAAGGCTTTCCGTGCTGCACAGCCTTTATTTCTTGCAATTTTCTATTCCTTGTAGAAAAGTAGATGAACCGGTAAATCCCATCTGTTTTAAGCCGTTCGGTTATTAACCTCTTCATCCGTTTTTTATCTGAAGGGGCATAGTTGCTCTCAAAAAATCCCCAGGCTTGCTTTTTTCTCCCTAAAAACAGGTCAGGTAGCATAAAGTCCAATACATATGAGGCCGCGTTGATAAATCCATTATTCTTTTCTTGTTCTTGGTACCAATTTCTCAGGTTGGCAAGCTCTTTGTGAATGTACCAGGAAAAGCTGGAATTGGCGGGAATATACCTTTTTGACATTTTATTATATTTGAAAATCACTGTCGGTAGCGGTGAACCAGTAAAAGTCAGCCCGTCAAAGTATGCAAATTGGTCATCAGCATGTATTAGTTCAAAGATACCATCTTTATTGAGATCAATGATCTTCTTCTCTTCCCAGGCATCGGCGATCGGATAAGGTGTGCTGTCGAAAATTAATCGAGGTTGAGGAAACAGGTCGTAGATTTTCCAAAACCTACAACAATGCGCTCCTCCGGAATTTTGTTGAACAATAAGCTGCAGAGTTTTTTTGCCGAGAAAGGGAAATAGCCCGATTTGGGTTGAACCCTTGGTGTCTTCATTCTCGCGAATGCATATCAATATCCGCTTACCTTTTTCTACGATAGTAGAGAAAGTATTGTCTTTGGGATTAACGATTTTCTTTATCTCATAACCGTTGTAAGAAATTCGCAGCAGATTCGTTAAGCAATCATCTAGGGTTTGAACCTTTTGAACAGACGGCAGCAATTGAATCAGGCTTAGTAAAGCGATAGTGAAAGGATTCACAGCATTCTCCCGATTGATAAACTGCCAGTAATTATATACAGCAAAAAAATCGGCATAACGGTGATAACCACAGCTTTGAATCAGGGACATACTCAATTGGAGTGTTGTAAAAAAACAATTTTTATCTTTGTGGGCTTTGTGAGAACCTCGCTTTGACTTCTGAATAATTTCATTCTCAAGTAAGGGATTCACAAAGCCCACAAAGTACACCAAGCTCATAAAGCTCATAAAGATTTTTCTGCTCTATCAAAATCGAACATCTTTGGTGCTCCGCCCCCGAAATTTCCAGGCGATAGTTCTATCGCTATCGCGCAAAAGGTTAAGCGATTGTATAATGCCTGAGTTTTAATTGAACCTTAAACAACCTATTCAAAAATGAATTTACGGATTTCATAAGGAGTACTGATCGTGCCACAAGAGCGTCCGATTAATATGGTTTGCGTGACCAGTTATGAAAAAGGGCAGGAGTTTATGCGCGAAGCCAAACGCCAGGGCTGCAAAGTTTTTCTCATCACGGTGCAATCTCTGGAGCTCGCCGACTGGCCCCGCGAATCGTTAGACGATATTTTTTATATGCCCGATAAATACCAACGCGACGACATTATCAAAGGCGTAAGCTATCTGGCGCGCACTTTAAAAATTGACCGCATTGTGGCGCTCGATGATTTTGAAATTGAGACCGCCGCGGCGCTGCGCGAACACCTGAGGGTGCCGGGGATGGGCGATACGACGGCGCGTTATTTTCGCGACAAACTCGCCATGCGCGTCAAAGCCAAAAACGAAGGCATACGGGTGCCGGAATTTGTGCATGCCCTCAATTACGATGACATGCGCGAGTATATGGAGCGCGTGCCGCCGCCTTATGTTCTCAAACCGCGTTCGGAAGCCTCGGCCATCGGCATCCGAAAAGTCAGTCACCCGGATGAACTGTGGCCGATTCTCGATTTCCTGGGCGATCAGCGATCTTATTACGTGCTGGAAAAATATGTGCCGGGCGAAGTCTTCCACGTTGATTCAATTATCTCTGAACGCGATGTGGTCTTTTCGGTGAAGAGCAAATACGGAGCGCCGCCGATGGACGTGGCGCACGACGGCGGCGTGTTTATTACCCGCGTGTTGCCGCATGATTCAGAGGACACCAAAGCCCTCGATGAACATAACCAGGTTTTGATTAAGGCGCTCGGGTTGGTGCGCGGCGTCACGCACGCGGAATTTATTAAGGGTCGCGATGACGGCGAGTTCTATTTTCTCGAAATCGCGGCTCGCGTCGGCGGCGCAAATATTGCTGAAACCGTTGAGGCCGCTACCGGGATTAATTTGTGGGCCGAGTGGGCCAAGATAGAAGTGGGGCTTGACGCGACGCCTTACACCTTGCCGCCCTCTCGTAATGATTACGCCGGCATCATCATTTCGCTGGCTAAACAAGAGCATCCCGATACCTCAAATTACAATGACCCGGAAATTGTTTGGCGAATGAGTAAGAAAAATCACGCGGGATTAATCGTTGCTTCGCCGGATTACCAGCGCGTTGAAGCGTTGCTTAA